>NZ_BDAY01000008.1 GCF_001612685.1 Nocardia altamirensis NBRC 108246 | reverse complement strand
GTTGGCGTGAGAGAAATGGTGCGTGTCGCGACACGCGTCGCAACCACTTCACTCACGCCAATCAGGTTCAGCAACCACTTCTCTCACGCCAACGCGCCTCGGCAACCATTTCACTCACGCCGATGGGCCCGGCAACCACTTCTCTCACGCCGATGCGCGCCCGCTGCTGCTACCCGGGGAGGTATCTACCTCGGCGACCGGGGTGCCGCGCGGTCAATTGGGTTCACGTCAAGGTGTATTGGGTGCGGGAGACTCGGAAGGTGTGCTGGCCGTTCGTGCATTGGATGCCCTGGGTTGGAGGCTGGCCGGTGCAGGTTATGGGGCCGTTGTTGACGGTGTTGCCGGGAGACAGTTGGGGGCCGGGGCGGTAGATGCCGGTTCCGCATGCATAGCTCAGTTGGGTGGCGCCGCTTCTGGCGAGGGTGAACTTCGGGAAGGGAACGGCGGGTGCTTCGCAGGTCGGGGCCGGGATCGGGAGCTGGTATGTGGCGAAGGACGCTACGCACCACACTTGGGCGTCGTCGAGGGCGCACGCGACGGTGACGGTGTACGGATCACCGTCACTGAACCATTGGGTGCCCGCGTATGCAGGACCCGCCGAGAAGACCAGGATCGGCACACCGACGGCGACTACCGCCGCCGAACGCAGCAATGATGCGATTCCCATGTCCCACATGCCCTTTCGTGAACCACCCAGAAGCACAGATGCATCGGGTCGATGGCCCGAGAAGATGTAGCGTCGCTGCCGCCGAATTGGGCTCTGCGACTACACAACCCATGCTGCCGAGCGAGCGACCCCCCGTCCAGGCGCAGTCCGCTGAACGAACCAGCACCCGGTCCCGGACCATCGTGGCCAGTGGTCCCACAAACCCTGTCGACCATTCACAGAACTTGCAGCCCCTGTGAATAGCGCCGAGCCTCTGTGGACCCACCTATTGGGGCCGGGATCGGGCGCGGCACTCGCCGCTGCACGAACCAGCGCCCGGTCCCGGGCCATCGTCGCCCGTGGTCCCACAAACCCTGTCGACTGTTCACAGAGCTTGTAACCCCTGTGAATAGCACCGAGCCTCTGTGAACCCATCTACTCAGGCCGAGGATCAGGCGCGGCATTCTCCGAGGGCAAGCCTGCGTCGATCAGTTGGACGATGTCGGCGATTGTCCAGCAGGAGACCAACTCTTGTTCGGTCAGGCGGACGCCGAGGCGTTCGTCGATGGCGACGATGCCGATGGCGGCGGCGACGGAGTCGAATCCCAGGTCGCCGATGAGGATTTCCGTGGGGTCGGCTTGCGGAACTTCCATGCCGAGATCGGTCTCGAAGATGTCGAGCAGCACGTGCAACGTGGCGTCGGTCAAGGGACCTCCTCAGCCGCGCGAGGTTTCGGAATGCGGGTGGCATAGCGAGCGTATCGACCGGCACCGCGGCGGTCGTGGGCCCAATGATCCGACTGTGCTCAACGAATGGTCCGGTTCGGCGCAGAGATCAACTGTCGGACGATGATCCGATCCGGTCCTGGAAATACGCTTGGCGGGATCGGCGAGGAAGGAACGATCATGATGCCGGGCACACCGCGAATTCTGGTCGTCGGCGGCGGTATCGCAGGCCTCACCTTGGCTGCGGCGTTGCGGCGCAACGGTATCGAGCCGACGGTGGTCGAGAAGGTGGCCAGGTACGGCGATGTCGGCTATGTGATCACGCTGTGGCCGATGGGACGCTTGGTGGTCGACCACCTCGGACTCGGTGACCGGTTCGAGGCACTGACCGTACCGATCAACGCCTACTCCACCCATACCGACGGCGGCGGCCGACTGCGCGATTTCGACTTCCGCGGCCGCCTCGGCGACGACGGCGTCCCGAGGGCGCTCCGGCGGTCCGAGCTGATCGAACTGCTCGGGTCGTTCGGTGGCGGCACCGAGGTGCGGATGACGCGCACCGTGGCCGGCCTCGAACAAGACGACAACGCCGTCCAGGTCCGATTCGACGACGGTGCAACGGCCGAGTTCGATGCGGTGGTCGGCGCCGACGGCATCGATTCGGGGATACGCAGGCTGGTCGCGGGCAAGGTGTCGATGCGGTGCAGCGGGCTCCGGCTGTGGACTTGGTGGACACCGGGTTTCGGCGTCGCCCCTGACGAGTCCCACGAGTTCTGGGGTGTAGGACGGTATTTCGGCTACAACCCGACCACCGGACAGGTCGGCTGCGCTGCCGCCCTCCGCGCTTCGGGCGCGCCGACCACACCGACACAGCTACGCGACCGGCTACGCGGCGTTGCCGGACAACAGAATTGGATGATCGACGCACTCGGCGACATCGACCGCGTCGGCTCGTTCGACCTCGACGATCTGCGGCTGCCGAACTGGCGCTTCGGTCGAGTGGTGCTGCTCGGCGACGCGGGCGCGGCGTTCCTGCCCACGGCCGGCGTCGGCGCATCGATGGCAATGGAGTCTGCGCTCGTGCTCGCCGAGGAGCTGTCGAAGGTCGATGCTGCCCAGGTACCCGATGCGCTGCGGCGGTACGTCGGCCGCCGCCGCACCCGAGTCGATGCGGTGCAGAACCGGTCCCGCTGGCTGATCCCCGTCATGCAGCGCCGCACCAGATTCGGCACCGCGTTACGCAATGTCATGGTGCGCGCGATGCCTGAGAACACGGTGATCTCGGAGATCACCCGCTGGAATCCGCAGCCATGACACGCTAATCGGTGGCTCGCGACCCTTCAGCGGCATCGAGCAGCAGCTCGCGCAGGTACTCAGCAAAATCCCCTACAGCACAGGGCAGTACCCGCGGATCCGCGACCACGCCGACGGCCAGCTGATCGCGCAGCATCAACGCGGTCACCATGAGCTCGTCGGCCATCAGCGGCGACAACGGCAGCGTCATGTGCACGGCACGCCCGAACACGCTGTACCGCAGCGTGAATCCCGGCGTGATGCTGACGCTGAGCTGGCACGTGTCGCGCACCATCCGAGCCATCAGCCAGGTCTGCCCGCGCCACGGCAGGTACTGCAGATCCACACTGGCCGAGGCGAGCGCCCGCGCCTGATCGACCGGATCGATGGCGGCCATCCGTTCCCGCACTGCCGCAACGCGATCGGTCATTCGCGCGCCCGACGTGTCGACATCCAGGAACGCGGACGCGGTGGCGTTGCCGGTGTGGCGCAATTCCGAGTCGAGGGTCACCGGCACCATGATGCGCAGGCCGTCGGTCGTGGCCCGAGCGGTCACCTGCCGATACGCTTCGGCGGCGGCCGCGAGCAGATACTCGGTGCTCGACCCGGCAGCGCTCGCCGCGCCTTGCCGTAGCCGTCGTATCGGTATCGAGAATTCCGCGACCGCCCTGACACAGTCCGCAGGCGGAAAGGGCGCCATCCGCCCGCCTCTGCGCACCGGACGCGCAGCGCAATACTGCCGAGGCATCTCGACGCAGGTGCGCCATGTGAGCGCCCGTTTGAACGGAAACCGTGGCGCGGTAACGAATCTGGCGTGATCGCCGACTCCTTCACCATCGACAACGAGGGCAGCGAATCCCGGCGCTGCCACGCCGTCGCTCAGGCAGTGGTGCACCCGGAGCAGCACCGTCTGGCTCCCTCGATCCTCCTCGTCGACGAGGGTGACGTCCCACAGCGGCGCGGTGCGGCTCATCGGCGTCGCCATGAGCTCCTCGACCGCACGCAACAGCGCGCCGCGATCCGCCACCACCGCTCGCTGCACCCTGGTGTGCGGTTCCGCGGCGTCGGCATGGACGAAGGCGGGCCGCCTGCGGAGCCGCTCTGGCAGGCACAGCCGATACATCTCGTGCTCGCGCACCCGCATGGCCACCCTGGCGCGCAGCTGTTCGATCGTGATCGGCTCGCCGGGTTCGAGCGAGAGGCCGAGCATCCAGTGCATCGGATGACCGACGCTGTCGAGACGCAAATGCACGCAATCCAATTCGGTCAGACGATCCCGGCCACTCGAGCTGCCCTTCACGGTTCCCACTCTCCTGGATAGCCGAAGTACCGCACCGTCGGTGCCCCCTCGCCCCGCCCGATCGCCTTCGCCAGCACCCGGCTCGGCCCGACCTCCACCAGTCGCGTGCAACCGAGCCTGCTCAGCGTCGCAAGCACGGCGGTCCACCGCACCGGCGCGGTCAGTTGCTGCTCCGCCAGATCACGCCACCGCGCGGCCGAATACAGCCCGGCGTCGACATTCGCGACCACGTCGATTCCGGTCGCCTCGAACTCGACCGCGTCCAACGCCTGGCGCAGCAGCGGCGCCGCAGACGCCATCAGCGGCGTGTGGAACGCGCCGCCGACCGGAATCCGCACAACCTTCAGCCTGGCTGACTTCGCCGCCTGGGCTACCGCATCGACACCCGGCGAAGTCCCGGACACCACAATCTGCCGCGGCCCGTTCACGTTGGCCACCCACACCTGCGCACCCTCGGCCCGCGCCGCAGCGGCGAACTGTTCGACGATATCGCTGCTCGCGCCGAGGATTGCCGCCATCGTCCCCGGCAGCCGCTCGGTGGCCACCCGCATCGCCGCACCACGCGCCGCAACCACTCGCGCACCCGCACCAGCCGACAACGCGCCTGCCGCCACCAACGCCGTGCACTCGCCCAGGCTGTGTCCCGCGCACGCACGCACCCGCCCGATCAGCTGGTGCTCGGTCAGATAGTCCAGCGCCATCAACGACATCGTGAAGATCGACAGCTGCGCCGCATCGGTGCTCCGCAACCGCTCGTCGCCGGTGCGCAGCACCAACTCGGCCACGTCATATCCGGTCCATTCGGATACCTGGCCGACGAGGCGCCACTGGGGCGTGTCCCGCCATCGCTCGCCCATGGCCGGTCGCTGTGCGCCTTGACCCGGGAAGATCAATGCACACTCGGCCGAGCGCGTATCGAGCACCGCACGAGCGTATCGCCCGCTGCGGCACCGGTATTCGGTCAGACGTTGAGATCACGTCAGCGAACGCACGATGATTCGGGCCGGTCACGTCGATACGCTCCCCGAGAGACGAACGCGCAGCCAGTCGGCTGCGGCACGGATAAGCGCCTCGCAGGAGGGGGAACCGTGGACACCACAGCAGTGACAACCCGACCTACGCCGGATGGCGATCGAAACGCCTTGTCGGAGTTACGCTTCGAGCAGACGGTACCGCGCTCCCTGGTGCATCGCAGCGCCGTCAACGAGGTATTCCTCACCGACGCGGCGGTCATCGGCAAGCGCGAATGGGCGGTCGCCGCGATGCTTCCGCGCAGTCACATGCTGTTCAACGACGGCGGCAATCCCGACTATCTGGACACGATCGCGATCATGGAGGTCACCAGGCAGGTGACCGAGTATGTGGCGCACGAATTCGTCAATGTGCCGGACAACCAGTTCCTGGTCTTTCGGGATATGCGCATCGATGTCTTCGCGCCCGAAAGACTGCGCACCGGACCCGATCCCGCGCGGGTGGTGACCATCGTGAATGCCCGCACGTCCGAGGGACTCGCCAAGCACCCGGTGACCATCATCGTCGACGGCAACGAGTGTGCGCGGGCAGGCGGGCGCTGGCTGCCGCTACCACTGCATTATTACGAGTACATCCGCCAACGGGCACGCACGAAAACGCTCGCCCGCGACCATGAACCGGTGCGCGCGGTCGCTCCCGAGGCCATGCTCGCCCCGGAGCGGGTCGGTCGCCAGCATCCGAAGAACGTCCTGCTTGCCGAGGGCGCGGCGACGGCGGACAGCGGGATGACGTTCCTGCTGACCTTCGATCCCGCGCATCCGTTCTTCTTCGACCATCCGATGGATCACGTGCCGGGCATGCTGATGTTGGAGGCCGCCAGGCAGGCCTGTTTGGCGACGCTGGTCGAACATCGGGGCGCCGCAGCGCATCGCTGCCTGATCGTCGGCTGCGATGTCGACTTCGGCAACTTCTGCGAACCAGATCTGCGCACCCGCTGCCACGCCGCGGTCGACGAAACCACTTCCGCTGGTGCGGGTTCGGCTCGACATCGGGTACGCGTCGGCTTCGAGCAGGCGGGCGAGTCGCTCGGCGCGATCACCCTCGACGTGCTCGACGAATCCGGTTCAGGCTGAGGAGGGCAAGCCGATGACGACACCGGACCGAGTCGCGGTGGTGGGGGCCGGTGTTTCCGGTATCTCCGCCGCGCTGGCGCTGCATCAGGCCGGCTGCGCGGTAGAGATCTTCGAACGCGACGACCGGATCGGCGGCCGGGTCGGCGTCGCCGAACTCGGCGACCGCGAAGTGCTGTTGGGCGGCAAGAACATCGGGCGCGGCTATACCCGGTTGCGCGCGCTGCTCGAACGCCTCGGCGGTACCGGATATGAGCCGTTCGGCATCAACACCTCGCGGATCGTGGCAGGCAAGCTGGTCAGCCTCGACAGCGAGAATCGCACCGAGGCGATGGGCGCCGTTGTGCGCATGTGCGATTGGCGCGACCTGATCAAACTGGACGGCATCGCGCGGAAGGTGCGGACAACGGAATCGGCGCGCTTCCTCGGCTCCGACCTGGCCAGAAAGCTCGCCCGTCACGACGATCGGCCGCTGTCCGCGCATTTTCACCGCAACACCGCCGACCACTTCCTGCGTCCGATCACCGTCCGGATGAACGGCGCCGAACCGGACGAAGCCTACTTCGGCAACTTCCCCGTCAATATGGGCATGTTGATCGATCGCTTCGACCAGCCGACCACCGGACTGTCCACGCTGCTGGCGCGCGTCGAGTCGATCGTCGAAATCCGGTACCGCACTGCGGTTACCGGCATCACGAAGGCCGACGGCGATGTGCTCCTCGACCTCGCCGATGCCAACGGCAGACCGACCCAGGCGCGCTACGATGCCGTTGCCGTCTGTACCCCGGCCCATGCGGCCGCGCCGCTGCTGGCGACCCTGTCGGAAACACTGGCGGGACTGCTCCGTTCGGTCCGATATTTCCCGGCAACGGTCGCCGTCGTGCACTACGTGCACGATGTCTTTGCCGCCGATGTCCGCGCCATCGCGTTGGACGATCAGCCGTGCAGCAACGCGGGCAGCTATGGCAAGGCGACGAGAAACCTGGTCCGCTACACCTTTTCGGGCAGACACGGCCGCCTGACCGATCCCACCGACACCGAGGTCCTCGACCTGGTCGCCGACACCGAACGGCGGCTGCGCAACCACCTCGGCATCGCGCCGCAGTCCAGCACCGCTGCGGCGATCCGGCACTGGCCACAGGCCTACTGTGGCTACCTGCCGCACTACGGCGACTTCTTGGACGCACTCACCGCCGCGACCGCTCCGCACACCGGAATCGCCTTGGCCGGTGACTATCTGCTCGGCACCTCGTTGGAGGCATGCTGCCGCTCCGGCGAAACCGCCGCCGCGACACTGCTTTCGGCGCCGCTGCCCCAGGGAGCCACCAGGTGAGAATCCTGATCGTCGGCGGCGGCATCGCCGGGCTGACCCTCGCCGCCCGGCTGCGCCAACGCGGGCTGCGCCCCACTGTGATCGACACGATCAGCAGCTACGGTCACGCCGGATCCGCGATCACGGTGTGGCCGACCGGCAGTCGGGTGCTGCACGGCCTCGGCCTGTGGAACTCCTTCATCCACACCAGCGCGCCGCTGCAGCGCTACGTCGTGCACGATCGCGACGGCAAGGTGTTGCGCACCTTCGACCTCGACCGGCTCGGCAAGCGAGATGGCCTGCCGCGCGCGGCTCCCCGCGCCGAGCTGCTCGCCATCCTCGAGTCGGCGAACGGCGGCACACCGGTCGATCTGGAGACCGAGGTAGCCATGATGCGCCAGATCGGTTCGACCGTGCGCGTCCGGTTCGACGACGGCAGGGAGCGCGATTTCGATCTGGTTGTCGGCGCGGACGGTATCCGCTCACGCACCAGGCAGCAGGCCGAATTGCATACCGCCGAACACCGATTCGGGTGGCGCATCTGGTGCTGGTGGGCGCAGCGCGGTGTCACGCCGCCCGGCGAACTGCACGAAACGTGGGGTCTGCGTCAGATCGTCTCCGCCTATCCGACCCAGGATCGCGTCGCCTGCTTCGTCGCGATCTCCCGGTCGTTCAACGACACGGGCACCGAGCCATGGCCGCCGAACGATGAGAGCCGCGACAGCCTGATCCTGCGCACGTTGCGCGAGGCCGATCGGGTGGAATGTGTCGACATAGTGGAAGTCACTGTGCCCCAGTGGATCCGGGGGCGGATCGTGTTACTCGGCGACGCCGCCGCCGGCTTGATCCCGACCACAGGCATCGGCGCTTCGCTGGCGATGGAGTCGGCGGCGGTGCTCGACGACGAGCTGGTGCGGGTCGACACCGCGCACATCGACATCGCCCTCACCCGGTTCGCACGCCGCCGCATGCCGAGGGTCGACGCCGAACAACACCGTGCCCGGGTGGTCGGCGACGTGATGATGCTCGAATCGCCGATCGCACGGCACTTTCGCGATCTGGGGCTGCGCTATTTCCCGACACCGGTGATCTGCCGCGAACTCGACCGCTGGAACAACATTCCGATGTAGATCCCGAGGGAGAATCTCATGACAACCACGCCGCTGGACGATATCCCCGGACTGTTCCGGTGCGAGACGATCTCCCGTACCGACGCGACCGCCACGCTGCTCTCGCTGACCAAACAGCTGCGCGGCCGCACCGTCGACACCGACGTGTACACCGTGCACCAATATGTCGACTGTCCGCCGGAGGTGCTCTACGACTACCTCGTCGATATCCGCAGCGTCGAGGAATACACCTACAGCATGCGCAATTTCCGGCCCGACGGCGACACCGGACGCTACATCGGCGAGGACGCCACCGATCCCGACACCAAGATTCACCTGCGCATCATCGGCAATCGCGAGGTCGGCACCGTCGACTACGAATCGGCGTTCGACCAGGGCGAGGATCTGTGGATGGTGTTCTGCGGCCGCGTCTTGTCCGCGCGCCATGTGCAGCAGCGCAGCGGTGCACTCGTGTCGTGGACGATCTGGCGGCACCCGTACTACGACAAGAATCCGTACCCGCACTTGTCTCCCCGCGGCCGCCGGAACTGGCCGGGCACGATGTGGCCACTGTTCCATGCGTGCGACGTGCTGGAACTGCGCAATATGCAACAGATCCTCGAACATCGCCTTGGCACGCACGCGCTGCCGACCGCGGGACGGTGAACCGTCATGGCCGATATCTACCGTGACGCCGCCGAGTTCTACGACATCGCCGGTCGCCCCTATTGGAAGCCGCGCGCCACCGCACTGGCAAATGCCATGGCCCCTGCCGCACAGACGAATTCACCGATCATCGACATCGGGGCCGGCACCGGCCTCGTCGTCGAGATCGTCGGCGCCGCACTGGCCGACGTGCCGATTCTCGCGATCGAGCCCTCCGCTGCCATGCGGGCCGCACTCGCCAGCAGGGTGCAGGCGGATCCCGCGCTCGCGCGCCGGGTGACGATCGCCGCGACCATCCTGGAGGAGACCACCCTCCCCGACCGACTCGGCGGCGTGGTCGCCTGCGGCGTGCTCGGGTATCTGACACCGGAGGATCGACATCGGTTGTGGCAGTTGCTCGCCGACCGACTCGCCCCCGGCTGCCGCGCCGTCGTCGACGCCGCGCCCTTTCCCGCGACGCGAACGGTCCGGCCGATCCGGGTCGGCGCCGCACGCTTCGGTGAATGCAGGCACGAGATCTGGCTCGGCTCACGGCCCGCGGCCGTTCCCGGCCGGATCGAGCTGACCACGATCTGCCGGGTGCTGCGGGACGATCGGACGGTTCGAGAGTCGGTCAGCACCCAGGAGTGGTGGGCGATGGACATGCGGACTATCCTCGCCGAAGCCACCGCGGCAGGTCTCCAGTGCCGAAGGGCCGGATGGGATCTCGCGACGTTGGCCGTCTCATCGACAGATTCTCTCAATGCTCAGCTGAGCGCCGCGACAGCATCCACCAAGCGTTGAGTCAGGTGTGATCGTTCGGCTGAGGAAACGGGTCCGTACCCAACGCTATCGTCATTTCAACACGAGACCGGTTCGCTCAGAACATCTTCCATTCCGGTCCGTATTCGAAATGGCGACGCGAGGAGTGTCATGCCGAATCAGATTGAGTCGGAAACAGATTCGACATTCTGGCACGGATTCACCAATATGCGCGGTTTCCGGAAGCGCGGCATCAGTATCGCCTCCGCCGACGGTGTGTGGGTGGTGGATACCGAAGGCAACAAGTATCTCAACGCTTTCGGCGGATTGTGCAATCTGAGCCTCGGCGGCGCGCATCCGGAAATCATCGAGGCCATCCGCGAACAAGCGGGAAAACTGCTCTACTTCCCCATCGAGCGCGCAACGCATCAGGCCGCCGACGAGTACGCCCGCAGGCTGGCTGCGGTGACACCCGAGGGGATGAACACCGTCTTCTACGCCTCCACCGGATCCGAGGCCAACGAGACCATCCTCAAGATGATGCGCCAGTATCAACGGATCCGTTTCGGCCAGGACACCACGAAACTCGGTGTGATCGCCCTGGATCGGGCCTATCACGGCGTCACCTACGGCGCGTTGAGCGCCACCGGCTCGGCCTTCCGCCGATTCCGTCAGCAATTCGAGCCGTTGATGCCCGGCTTCCACCACGCGCCGTCGCCGTATGCCTACCGCTGCGAATCGGGCTGTGCGGGAACATGCAGCCTCGCCTGTGCCGACGCCATCGAGACGATGATCGAGCGGCTCGGTGCGGGAAATATCGCGGGTGTCCTGATCGAACCGGCACTCGGTGTCGGCGGCGCAATTGTGCCGACCCGCGAATATCACGAACGACTTCGCGAAATCTGCGACAGCAATGACATTTTGCTGGCCTACGACGAGGTGATCACCGGATTCGGCAGGCTCGGTGAATGGTTCGGCGCCGACTACTTCGGCGTGCGACCGGATTTCCTTGCGCTGTCCAAGGGCATCAACAGCGGCTATCTGCCGTTCGGCGCCGTCGTGGTGCACGACGCCGTGTATCGCGAATTCCTCACCGCGGTGGATGGTTTCATCGCGACCGGGAGCACGACGAACGGCAACCCGCTGTGCTGCGCCTCGGCGCTGGCCACCCTCGACATCATGCAGCGCGACGGCATCGTCGACCAGGTGCGCCAGACCGGCAAGTACCTGTTCGACAAGTTCGAGAACCTGCGCGAGCACGCGATCGTCGGCGACATCCGCGGCGCGGGACTCCTGATGGGCATCGAACTGGTGAAGGACCGCGCGACCAAAGAACCTATCCCGCAACAGCAATGGCAAGTGATCGAGGACCGACTCGCGCTGAGCGGTCTGATCATCGGCAGCCAGGGCGCGGAGGGCCTCGGCGGCACCATCGGCATCGTGCCGCCGCTCACCATCACGACCGACGAGGTCGACGAGCTCTACCGACGCCTCGACGGCGTGCTTGCCCGGTACTCCCGGCTCACGGCCAAGGGCTGAATCCACACCAAGACAGAACCAACACCCCGTACACCGATCCGAGGAGGAACGCTGTGAGTTCCATGCTGAGTTCGGACGAACTCTCCGACATCGTACGCAGCGCAGTCGCTTTGGCGCTTGCCGTCGAACTGGACGACGTGACGTCCGACAAACTGCTGATTCCGGAGCTCGGCGCGGAATCAATCGACTTCCTGGACATCACGTTCCGGCTCGAGCAGTTCCTGCCGATCTCCGTGCCGCGCGACGATCTGAACGAACAGGCCGAGGACGTCTTCGGCGCTGGCGCTGCCGTCGATACGTTGCGCAGGCTGACCCCCCTCGGCGCCTACCTGGTCCGGGAGCGCCTGCTCGGTGTCGACCTCAGCAAGGTCGAGCCGGGGATGCGGGTCGAAGACGTTGCCGCACTCTGGACGGTCGAGACCTGGGGAGGCCTGTGCAAGCGGTTGCTCGACACCATCCCGGAGACGTGCCCGTCCTGCGGCGGCGGCCGCACCTTCGTGCGCAACGCGGACGGCGAGTTCCATGCCGAATGCGACAAGTGCGCCACCGAGCTCACCGCGATCCCCGGAGATGAGCTGAACCAGAACTGGTTCGAGGAGATCCGGGATCTCGACGAGGTGGCGCGGTTGGTCGAGCAGAGTCGCGTGCAAGCCGCCGAGGCGGCCGCCGCGACGGCGCAGGCGGGCGATCCCGCACCGGCCGGCGCGATCTCGGAGTAAGCGGTGTCCGGCGAAGCGCACCCGCGGCGGGTGGTCATCACCGCGGCCGAGATGGTGACTCCGCTCGGCTGGGACGCCGAGACAACCTTCCGTGGCTTCGTCGACGGCCGCTCCGGGATTCGCACGATCTCCCGATTCGACGCGTCCGGGCTCGGCTCGCAGGTGGCCGGTGAGGTCGAGGACGGGTTCCTCGCGGCGGCGGCAGCGGCCGGATATCTGGCGGACGCCGAGAAATTGGCAGGCGCGGCGCCCAGGGTGGTCCAACTCGGACTTGCCGCGGGTACCGCCGCGGTACATCGGGCTGGGCTGACCGACACGCCCGCCGAGCGGTTCGGGGTGTGTGTCGGCACGTCCGGTCAGATGTACGACATCGGCGCGCTGGACGGGCTCCTGCACACCAGACAACTCACCACGGGCGCGGGCGGCCCTGGCCGGGAGTTCGTCGGAATGCTTGCCGCGCAACGCCATACCCTGCGCAAGAACGCACCGGCGGCGACGCTCGCCAACGCATGCGGCGCCGCAGGGCCGACCATGACGGTGTCGGCGACGTGTGCGTCGGGCACCCAGGCGATCGGCGAGGCGACCCTGTGGATCCGCGAGGGCGACGCCGAGGTGGTGCTCGCAGGCGGCTGCGATTCGCTGCTCAGTTTCCTCGGCATCTCGTCGTTCGATCTGCTCACCGCGCTGGCCACCCGGTTCAACGACCGGCCTGCGGCGGCCAGCCGTCCGTTCGACCGCCGACGCTGTGGCTTCGTGATGAGCGAGGGCGCCGCGTTCGTCGTCCTGGAGGAGCTCGAACACGCCCTCCGCCGTGGCGCCCAACCGCTGGCCGAGGTGGCCGGGTACGGCACCTCCTGCGATGCCTACCGGATCACCGACAGCCCGCCGCACGGTGAGGGCGCCGTATTGGCGATGTCGGGTGCCCTCATCGACGGCGGCTTGCGCGCCGAGGACATCGACTACATCAGCGCGCACGGCACCTCGACGCTGATCAACGATCGGGCCGAAACCCGGGCTGTGCACAAGGTTTTCGGCGATCGAGCAACCTCGATTCCGATCAGCTCGCAGAAGTCCATGATCGGTCATTCGATCGCCGCCGCAGGCGCGATCGAATGCGTCACCTGCCTGCACGTGCTCCGCACCGGACTGGTGCCGCCGACCATCAACTACGAATTCCCCGATCCGGACTGCGATCTGGACTACGTGCCGAATGTCGCTCGTGCGCAGCAGGTTCAGGTCGCGATGAGCAATTCATTCGGCTTCGGCGGCCAGAACGCGAGCATCGTGCTGCGCCGCTGGCCGGGCCCGGCGGACGGCAACGGTCATGCGTGACCGCGTGGTGGTGACCGGCGTCGGCGCGGTGTCCGCGCTGGGCAACGATCCGCGCAGCCAGTGGAAAGCACTGCTGCGCGGCGCATCCGGTGTCACATCGCTGCAGGATCTCGCCGAAAACCTCACCCTGCGCGGCGACGCAGACCGGCCGCTGGCCGCAGGACGGGTACGCGGCATCGACCCTCGGGAGTGGATCACCGACCGCAAAGCCGCCCGCGCGATGCGCCTGCACACGCACATGGCGTTCGCCGCGACCGGACAGGCCTTGGCCTGCGCCGAGCTCGACCGCGACACCATCGACGCCGACGCGACCGGCATCACCCTCGGCGTCACGATGATCGACTACGACATCGCCGATCTCGAGCTCGCCGCACGCCGATCCATGGACGGGACAGGTGGATTCGACGTCGACCGGTTCTGCGGCACCGGGTGGCGCTCGATCTCCCCCATGGTGTCGATCGTGATGCTGAACAACGCGACGCTCTGCCAGATCGCCATGCAGTACGGCCTGCACGGACCGAATGCCTCGTTCAGCCCGTTCGGTGAAGCGGGCGGACAGGCCATCGGCGCCGCGCTGCGCATGCTGCAGGAGGGCGAGGCCGAGGTCATGCTCGCGGGCGGCGTCAGCCCCCGGCTGAATCTGTCTGCCCTGCAACGCATTCTCTACCTCGGCATCGTCGCGAAGACCACCGATCCGGCGGCCGTCTCGTGCCGACCGTTCGATCGTGACCGCACCGGAACCGTGCCCGGCGAAGGCGCGGCGATGCTCGTGTTGGAGACTCTCACGCACGCAAGGGCCAGGGGCGCACGCATTCTCGCCGAGGTGCTCGGCCACGGTGCCGCCCTCGGGGTGCCGGATCGCGAACCGTATCCGCCGCGTCGCGCTATCGAACGGTCCTTCGCCGCAGCGCTCGACGACGCCGCGGTGGCACCGGAGCGTCTCGCCTGTGTGTATGCCGATGCGCCGGGGCTGCCGTCGGGCGACAGCATCGAAGCGACCGCGATCAGCGCCGTGCTCGGCACGCACGCCAGCACAGTTCCCGTGACGTCCACCAAGGGCGCCACCGGCCATCCGCTGGCCGCGGCACTGCCGTTGCAGAGCGTTTTCGCCGTGCACACTCTCACCGAGCACTACGTCCCCCCGATCGCCAATCTCCGCAATCCCGAACCTGATTCAGACCTGGACCTGGTGCGCGGCGACCCGCGGCGGGTGCGGAACGGCGATACCGTCGCGTGCCTCGCCGCCGGGTTCCAGGGACAGAGCGAATGCGTCGTGTTCGGTGCCTACGAGGCGAAGGTGGCGTGATGCGTTTCCTGCTCTATGACCGGGTGCTCGAGGCGACCAAGGGCGAATCCATGGTCGCGGTCAAGCACGTCTCGCTCACCGAGGACCATCTCGGCGCCGGCTACGCGGGCCGCAGGCTGCTCAGCGGTTCGCTGCTGCTCGAATCGATGGCGCAGGTCGCGGGCTGGCTGGTGCATTACAGCACCGATTTCACCGTCTCCGCGTTCCTCTGCATCATCGATCGCGCCGAGATCGTCGGCGAACTCGCACCGGGCAAGGCGATGCGGGTCGAGACGCGGATGCTCAGCCTGAGCAAGCGCTGGGCCCAACTCAGCTGTGCGGCCTACGACGAGGCCACGCCGATCGCCCGCGTCGCGCGGTTCAACTATGTCCTGCAAGACATCACCGACCCCCGCGAGATCGCGGCCGAGGAGAACCGGTTCCGCTACTACTCCGGCTGGCCGCTCGAACGGATCAGGGCCGTACCGACCGAGCCGGTGATCTCGTGAATCGCGTCGTGGTCACCGGACTCGGCGCGGTCACCCCGATCGGGCTCGGCCACAAGCAATTCTGGGACAGCCTGGTCGCAGGCATCTCCGGCGAGGCGCCGATCACCCTGTTCGACGCGTCGTCGCTGCCGACCCGCATCGCCGCCGAGGTCGCCGACTTCGACGTCGACGAGTACTGGGACGGGCCGTTTCCGGCTGCGCTGCGCGACGACCGGCAGGCGCGCTTCGCACTCGCTGCCTGCGCCATGGCGCTCGCCGACAGCGGCCTGCGCCGGTCGGGCGAGCCGCTCGCGGCGGACACCGATCGGGTCGGGCTGGTACTCGGCGCGGGGCTCGGCTTGGTCCGGATGGGCGATATCGCCGGACATCTCGGCGCGGACGGACGGTTCCGCCTGCCGATCCCGCTGGCCGATCGGGCGACGATCGATCCGGTATCGCTGATCCGTGACCCACAGGACCTGGTGATCGGCTTGCTGGCCGGTCATCTCGGCGTCGCGGGCCCGACCACCCTGATCACCTCGGCCTGCGCGGCAGGTGCGCACGCCATCGGCACCGCGTTCCGTCAGCTTCGCCGCGGCAACCTCGACGTCGTGCTGTGCGGCGCAATGGATTCCATGATCAACCCGCTCGGCATGGCCGGGCTGGTCGCGCTCGGCGCACCGTCCTTCGACAACCTTCCCGGCCGCACCGGCAGGCCGTTCGATGCCACCCGAACGGGTTTCGTCGTCGGCGAGGGCGCTGGCATGGTCGTGTTAGAGACCGAGGCACATGCCCGCCGCCGATCGGCCCCCTGGTATGCCGAGGTCGCCGGATTCGGCAGATCGCTTGACGCACACCGGTTCACCGAGCCGCATCCAGCCGGCGCAGGCGCGGCGCTGGCGATGCGCTCGGCCATGGCCGACGCGGACGTGCGCCCGGCGCAGGTCGGGCTCGTCAACGCGCACGGCACCGCCACGCTGCTCAACGACCGGGTAGAGACCATTGCGATCAAACACGTCTTCGGCAGCGCTGCGGCACAACTCGCGATCACCGCGAACAAGTCGATGACCGGCCATCTCATCGCCGCCTGCGGCGCAGTGGAATTCATCAGCACCGTGCTCAGCGTGCGCACCGGCACCGTGCCCCCGACGGTCAACTATCGCCATCGCGACGCCGAATGCGATCTCGACTACGTACCGGGCACCGCGCGGCAGGTGCCGGTCGAGGTGGCGCTGACCAATTCGTTCGGCCTCGGCGGACAGAACGGCACCCTGGTGGTGCGCCGCGCCGCCGACGACGCGATGACACCAGTCTGAGGATGGCGCATATGCACGTACTACTCGTGAACCCCGACGTCCGGGACAAGAGCGTGATCTACGGCAACCGCATGCTCAACCCGGTTCCGGTCAACCTCGCCTATCGCGCGGCCATGACCTCGGTCGAGCATCAGGTGACGGTGGTCGACGAGAACTCCACGCCCATCACCGATTTCACTCGCTTCGCCGGCGTCGACCTGGTGGCCGTCACCTCGAAGTTCTTCGGCGAGCGCCGAACCGGTGAATTGGTGCGCGGCTTCAGCGCATTGGGCATACCGGTGGTGATCGACGGCTACTTCCCCAGCTACGACCCCGAGGCAGGCCACATCGGCGCCGCCTCGGTGATCCGCGGCGAGGTCGAGCGGGTGTGGCCGCAGGTGCTCGATGACGCGAGCAGCGGCCGCCTGCTCCCCCAATACCTCGGCGGCCCCGTGGATCTGGCGACGTTGCCGCAGTACGGTCCCGCACATCTGCCGCCGCACGACTACGTGTTTCCGGTCGAAGCCACCAGGGGTTGCCCGTTCTCGTGCAACTTCTGCATCGAGACCCGCTACCACCACGAGGCGTTCCGCACCCGCCCGATCGAGCACGTGCTCGCCCAGATCGACGCGCGCACCGGCAATTTCGTCCAGTTCTCGGACATCAACATCGTGGGCAATCCGCGTTATGCGCGGACCTTGTTCGCCGAGCTGGAGCCGAGGCAACTGCTGTGGGGCAGTCAGGCGACGATCACCATCGCCCAGCGCCCGGCGCTGGCCGAGGCGGCCGGGCGCGCGGGCTGCATGCTCGTCTTCCTCGGCTTGGAGTCGGTGCGCCCGGAGAACCTGATCTCCTCGGACAAGGGCTGGAGCCGTCCGACCGACTACCGCATGCTCATCGGCCGCCTGCACGATGCGGGCATCGGGGTCATCGGATCGTTCGTCTTCGGCTTCGCGGGCGATACGCCGGACGTGTTCGAGCGGACGTTGGAGTTCGTGGTCGAGAACGAGATCGAGATCTGCCATTTCAATCCGCTCGGCAGCGGTCCCGGCGTGCCGTTGTACGCCGAGCATCTGCGCGAGGGTCGCATGGTCGATCCCGGCCCCGGCGGACCCTCGCATCTGCGCGCCTCGGTGGCTCCGGTGTCGATGACCGTCGGTCAGCTCGAAGAAGGTCTCGAATACCTGTACACCAGAGCCTATTCCCGCGAGATCACCCGGCAGCGGCTGCGCCGCTATCGCCTGAACACCCCGCTGCCCGGCCCGCAGTCCGCGGCGAAGAAGCGAGCCGTCATCGGCCTGAACCTGGCCTACCGGCGCGCCGTCGAGCGGCACTACGGTGCGACCGTCAGCGTGGCAGGCTCCCCGCACGACGCGGAGCAGCTCTCGTGACCCCGGCCGTAGCGACATCGTTTCTGCTGCCCGCGATCTCGGGCAGCACCGGGATGACGGCGGGCGTCGACATCGCCGCGGTCGGCCGGGTGCGCACGTTGCTCGCCGCGGGCACGGCGTTCGCCGATCAGGTCTTCCGACCCGACGAGATCGCCTACTGCACCGGATTCCGCGATCCCGCACCGCATTTCGCCGCACGGTTCAGCGCCAAGGAGGCCACGCTGAAGGCCTTGCACGTCGGCCTCGGCGTGCCACCCGCGACCAGGCGCCTGCGCGATATCGAGGTCTGCCGGTCCACCGGAGCACCACGGTTGCTGCTGCACCACCGCATGATGGCGCTCGCACGGCGGCTCGGCATCACCGGCGCCGCAGTGTCGCTGAGCCACGACGGTGACTACGCCGTCGCCTATGTACTGCTGGCCGGGGCGGTGCACCGATGAACCGGCTCAGTGATTCCGTCGCCCTCGTGACCGGTGCCGCAGGCGTGTTCGGCACGGCCATCGCCACGCGCTACGCCGAAGAAGGCGCCGCGCTGATCCTCACCGATCTCGACGAGACCCGGCTGCAGGCCACCGCCAAGGCGGTCGAAGCCGTTGCCGCCGTGCCGATTTCCACCTTCGTCGCCGACCTGACCGCACCGGACCAGGTGGCCGCGCTGTTCGAGCACACCGACGAAACCTTCGGCAAGATCGACGTACTGATCAACAACGCGGGCGGTGCACTGCGCTCGCCGCTGGTCTTCCACACCGACGCCGACTGGCACCGGATGCTCCGGACCAACCTCGACACCGTCTTCTATTGCAGCAGGCAGGCAGTGCGCCGGATGCTGCCCCGGCGCAGCGGCCGGATCATCACCGTGTCCTCGGCGCTCGGATTGACCGGCGGCGCAGACGAAGTCGCGTACGCGACCGCGAAGGCCGCGGTCATCGGCTTCACCCGCAGCGTCGCGCAGGAGGTCGGGCGCCGCGGCATCTGTGTCAACGCGATCTGCCCGACGCTCGCCGACAGCGGCGTCAGCCGGGAGTATTTCGGCGGCTTCGACGTCGACATCCGCGCGGTCGCAGGCTATCTCGCGCGACGGGCGGCCATGCCGCGCCCGATTGCGCCCGACGACGTCGCCGATATCGCGGTCTTTCTCGGCGCACGAGCCAGTGCATACCTCAATGGGCAGGCCATTCTGGTCGGCGGAGTGGGATAGGAGTTCGGCGTGCGGTTCCTCATGGTTGACGCGATCACCGATTTGGACGGCGGACGTAGGGCCGTCGGTGTGAAGAATGCCGCGATGAGCGAAGACTACTTCGCCGATCACTTTCCGCAGCAGCCGATTCTGCCCGGCGTGCTCGTGCTGGAGGCGATGACCCAACTCGCGCGCTGGCTGGTCGTCATCGGCAGCGAGTTCCAGACGACCGTTGTACTCAGCGCGGTACAGCACAGCAAGTTCATCGACTTCGCCGTGCCGGGCGATCGGCTCACCGTCGAAGTGGACAACGTCGACGGCGGCACCGTGCCGGTCCCGGGGACCGAGCTGGAGTTCCGCGGCACGGCGCAGGCACACGGCCGCAAAATCGCGACCGCGACCTTCCGCTGCCGGAGTTATCCGCTGGCCGAATTCGAGGATCCCGAGGCCACCCGTCGGCACTATCAGGTCCTGCTGCTCAACGGGTCGAAGGTGAACGGGCAATGAGGCGCAGAGTGGCCGTCGTCGGCGCCGGTGTGCTGTCGTGCCTCGGCAGCGACTATCGCCGACAGTGGCAGCGAATCCTGGCCGCCGAGACCGGCTTACGGCGTCGTGACGACGACTCTGCGCCGGAGCTGGGCTATTTCGGCGCGGTCGATGACGCCGAGCACCCGATCGCCGCCACCGATCGCAAGCATCTCAAACGACTCACCAGGGCCTCCCGGCTCGGTGTGTTCGCGGCGGATCTGGCGGTGGCCGACGCGGGGCCGGTCTTCCGTGCGGCCGCGGCGCCGCGGCGCGGCATCTACATCGGTTCCAACGAAAACGAGGACGAGAAGAACTATCTCGAGCGATTCGCGCCGGTGCTGGCCACCGCGCGCCGCTCGGATGGCACGCTCGACTACCTCCAGCTCGGCCAGGCCGCGCTGCGCCGGGCCAAGCCGGACTTCCTGCTCTCCGGTCTGCCCAATGCCGCGCTCTGCCAGATCACCATCCGCCACGAGATCTGCGGCGCGAACAGCACGCTGGTCGACGGATCGGCGATGGGTCTTTGCGCCGTCGGCCGGGCCTTCCGCGCCGTGCGCGACGGTCGCGTCGACGTCGCCGTCTGCGGCGGAACCGACGCGGGCGCCGACGAATTCGCGCGGCTCGCGCTGCACGAGTTCGGGTTGACCTCCGCCTGTCGCGACGGCGTTCGCTCGGTCCGGCCGTACGACCTGCACCGCGACGGATACGTCTGCGCCGAGGGCGCGGCCGCGCTCGTGCTCGCCGATCTCGACCTGGCGCGGGCCAACGACGCGAACGTCTTGGCCGAGATCGTCGGCTTCGGCGCCGCCACCGATCGCGGTCGGCCGCTCGCCCCCGATCCCGAGGGCAGCGGCGTCCGCGACGCGATCGCGCGCGCGATCGCCGATGCCGACGTCGATCCCCGCCAGGTCGGCTACGTCTACGGACACGGTGACGCCACCGCGGACGGCGATCGTTCCGAACTGCGCGGCATCGCGGAAACCCTGGCGCGGCAACGCCGGACGCGGCTCACCGGCACCAAAGCCGCGACCGGGCACATGGGCCCGGCCACCGATGTCGCCGAGTCGGCCTTCGCCTGCCTGAGCATCCGCGACGGCGTCGTCCCGCCGACGCTCAATCTCGGTGTGCCCGACAACTGTGCGCGCGAGGTCGAGATCGTCGACAGGCCGTCGGCGCTCGACGCACCGTATCTACTCACGCTCAGCCGCAACGTGGACGGGCCCGAGGTCGCCGCGCTGGTCATCGGCGCGGCGTGAGATCGACAGAAAGGCAACGGGTATGACAGCGGATCTGGCAGGGCGCACCGTCCTGGTCACCGGCGGTTCCCGAGGCATCGGCCGGGCGATCGCACTGGAGTTCGCCGACCGCGGTTCGGACGTGATCCTCACCTACTGGCGCAGACGATCCGCGGCCCGCGAGGTGGTGACCGAGATCGAACGCAAGGGCAGGCGCGCGCTCGCCCTTCGCGTCGATGTCGGCGAAAGAGACCAGCTGAAAAAGCTTTTCGTGGATATCGCCGAGCAGTGGGGCGCACTGGACTTCTACATCAACAACGCCGCGTCGGCGATCATGAAACCGCTGTTCGCCCTGGAGACCCCGCACTGGCGCTACACCCTCGACACCAACATCACCGCGGCGTTGTTCGGCTGCCGCGCGGCCTACGAGCTGATGCCGGAGGGGCGCGGCGCCATCGTGCTGCTGTCGAGTATGGGCAGCCGCCGCTACCTCCCCAGCTACGGCGGCATGGGGGTGTGCAAGGCCGCCATCGAATCGATGGGTCGTTATCTGGCAGTCGAGCTCGCGCCGGGAGTCAACGTCAACACGGTCTGTGGCGGGCTCATCGAGACCGAATCCGTTCGCGCGCTTGCCGGCGCGGACGAGTGGATGCGCCAGGTCGCCGAGGTCGGTCCGATGAAGCGGATCGGCAGGCCCGAGGACCTCGCCAAGGTGGTCGCGTTCCTGTGCACCGACGACGCGAGCTGGATCAGGGGCCAGACCATCACCGCCGACGGCGGCGCGTCGCTGACGTCATGAGAACAAACGATTAGGAGAAGCTCTCGTGCGCACCGTGATCGAGGAGACCCGCGGCATCTACGACCTGACCCACCGTCAGATCACGCTCACCCCGTCCGGGCAGGCCATGATGGCCTATCTCTGGCGGAACTGGGGCGGCTATGTCGGCCAGCTGAGCTGGACGACCAGGGACCAACTGCGCGAGATCGTGCGCGCCGCGGGGTTGGCGCCGGGGCAGAGCGCGCTCGATCTCTGTTGCGGCACCGGCGGAATCGCGCGCTACCTGGCCGCGACCACCGGCGCGACGTTCACCGGCCTCGACTACTCCGAGCCCGCGATCGACATCGCCCGGCGGGTCACCACCGAGCCGCCGATCCGTTTCGACAACGGCGATGCTCGTGACCTGCCCTATCCTGCCGCGACATTCGACGCCGTGCTCAGCATTGACAGCCTCGTCATCGTGCCGGACCGGCACCGGGTTCTCACCGAATGTGCGCGGGTGCTCAAACCCGGTGGCCGCCTTGCCTTCACCGATGAGGTGCTCACCGGCCCGTTCCCGCGCGACCCGGACACGCTGCGGGCGTTGACCGTTTACGGTCGCTTGTTCGCACAAACACCCGCAGGGTATCGACGTCTGCTCGCGCACGCCGGATTCGTCGACATCGAGGTGCAGGACAGCACCGCGATGTTCGTCGCGATCAACCGGCGCTGGGCCGAGTCCTATCGGATCTTCGAGACCCAAGGGCGAGAGGTGCTCGGCGACAAACTCTTCGACGACGGCCTTGCCTTCTTCGAGACGCTCGGCGAGCAGGGAGCGGCGGGCAGGCTCGGCCAGGTCCGCGTCCACGCCACCCGCGGACCGGCGTAGCCGATGGCGCACTCCCCGGGCCGCGAACACCGCACCGCAACACTGCCTACGGAGACCGCGCTGGCTGTGCTGCACGATGTTTCGAAAACGTTCGGCAGCGGCGGCACCGCGGTGCACGCGCTCGCGGCGTGCGATCTGACCATCGCCGCCGGCGAACTGGTCGTGGTGCTCGGGCCGTCGGGATCCGGCAAGACGACACTGCTCAACGTGCTCGGCGGCATCGAGACGCCGACCTCCGGTGCGATCACCATCGACGGCCGCGCGCTCACCGGCCTCGACGCGAAGGGGATGTCGGCGCTGCGCCGGGAATCGCTCGGCTTCGTCTACCAATTCTTCGGTCTCGTGCCGACACTCACGGCCGCGGAGAACATCGCGGTCCTCGCCGAATTGACCGGTGGCTCGGTCGCGGCCCGGGTGCATCAGGTGCTGTCAGAGGTGGGCCTCGCCGACTACGCGGACCGTTTTCCGGCGCAGCTCTCCGGCGGGCAGCAGCAGCGGGTCGCCATCGCACGGGCACTGGTGAACCGGCCACGACTGCTGCTGTGCGACGAGCCAACGGGCGCACTCGATCTCGACACCGGTCGCACCGTGCTCACCCTCCTGCAAGAGCTGTGCCACCGCGACGGTCGTGCCGTCGTGCTCGTCACGCACAACCACGCGATCGCCGCCATCGCCGACCGTGTGCTGCGCATGCGCTCCGGGCATATCGTCGAGGCGATCCGCCAGGATGCGCCGTTGGCCGCGAACGAGGTCTCCTGGTGACCTGGCATCCGACGCTGCGCCGGAAACTGGTGCGCGACATCCGCACCCAGTGGCCGCAATTCGCCGCGCAGACGCTGATCATCGTGCTCGGCGTCGCCCTGTTCACGGCCGCCTACGGCGCGTACCGAAATCTCAACGCCTCCTACAGCGGAACGTTCGAGACGGAGCGCTTCGCCGATGTCTGGGTGACCGGCGGCGCGGCAACAGCTCTCGCGGCCGAGGCGCGGACCGTGCCAGGCGTCGCCGACGCCATCGTGCGCAGGCAGGCGGATCTGCCGCTGCGCGTCGGCGCGGACAAACTGCGCGGCCGGGTCGTCGGCCTGCCCGCCGACCGGCCGCCCACCGTCAACGCGCCGACCATCCTGTCCGGGCACTATCCTGCCGCGAACGAAGTGCTGGTCGAACACCACATCGCCGAGCACTTCGGGTTGCGCAGTGGCGCAACGCTCTCGGTGCTCGGTGCCGACGGCTGGCGCGAGGTCTCGGTCGCGGGCGTCGCCTCCTCGGCCGAGTATCTCTGGCCCGCGCGTAGCCGCCGGGACATGTTTCCGCTGCCCGACAACTTCGGCGTGCTGTTCGCGGCGGAGCCGTTGGCCACCGCACTGGCGCCGGAGAGCACCGAACAGGCATTGATCCGATTCGCCGAACCGCCCAGCGCCGCAACGGCGGACCGGATCAAGGACCTGGCCGCCGCGCACGGTGCTGAGGAGGTGGTCAGCAGGGCCGACCAACCCTCGAATTGGCTGCTGCGCATGGACATCAACGCCTTCGGCGAGCTTTCCTACCTGTTCCCGCTGTTGTTCTTGAGCGTCGCCGGGCTGGTCGCCTATGTGCTGCTGCACCGGAGGGTGTGCGCCGAGCGTCCGGTCATCGGCGTGCTCTTGGCGGGCGGGGTCGGTCGCACGACGCTGTTGTGGCACTACCTGCAGTACGGGATAGCGACGGGACTGGCCGGTGCGCTCGGCGGAATCCTGCTGGGGCTGGCCGGATCCGGCGCGCTGACCAGTGTCTACCTCCGGGCGATCGACCTGCCCGCCTCGGCGGCGGTCGTCGAGGTGCTGCCGACAACCCTGCTCGGCGGAGTGGCTTTCGGCGTCGCGGCAGGAGCACTCGGCGCGCTGGCTCCGGCGCTGCTCGCGTTTCGCACCCCACCTGCGACGGCGATGCGCGGCGCCACACCGTCGGGTGCCAGCCGAATCAGCTTGCCGGAGCGGCTGATTCCGATGCTGCGCCGCCTCCCGGCACGCTGGCTGCTCGTCCTCCGCAATATCGGCCGCAGTCCACGACGGACCTGGAGCACAGTGCTCGGCACCGCGCTGTCGCTGCTGGTCATCCTCACCTCGTGGACGATGCTCGACACCATGACCACGGCGCTGGACGTGTCCTTCCATCAGGTGCAAACCGCCGACGCGCGAGTCGATTTCACCACTCCGGTCGATCAGCGCCGCCTGGCCGAGCTGACCGCCGCCGAAGGTGTCACAGCCGCCGAGCCGATGGTGCAGCTTCCGGTCACCCTGAGTTCGGGCGGTAATTCCTATTCGACCGTGCTGATCGCGCTGCCGAGAGACACCACGATGCACGGACTGCGTCCCGTCGCAGGCTCGCCCGCGGTCCGTCCGGCGAACGGCATCCTGGTCGGCAAGGGCATCCGGCCGCTGCTGCACGTCGATCTCGGCGCCACCGTCGAGGTGAATGTATCCGGCGCACAGGCTGTTCAGGTGCCGATCGCCGGTGTGCTCGACGAGCCGATCGGCACCTTCGCCTACTGCACCATCGAACAACTCGATGCGCTGGCCGGCGCGCCCGTTCCGGTCAACTCCGCACTGCTTCGCCTCGCGCCGGGCACCGATCCGGACCAGATCCGGCGCGTGCTGTCGGATCGCCCCGGCATCGCGGCCTACGAGGATCTCGACGAGGTGAACCGGCTCATCGACCGCTACGCCGGATTCTTCTTCGTGTTCATCGGCGTGATGCTGGCGCTCGGCGGGTTGATGGCCTTCGCGATCATCTTCACCACGATGTCGATCAACATTGTCGAGCGGCGGCGCGAGGTGGGTGTGCTGCGGGCGGGCGGCATGCCGCCTGGCATGGTCGCGCGGCTGATCACCGGCGAGAACTTGCTGATGACCATGCTCGGTGTGGCACCGGGCCTGGTGCTCGGCGTCCTCGGTGGCCGCAGCTTCCTCGACACCTACCGCAACGACCAATTCCAGCTGGATCTGGTCGTCCGGCCGGGCACGCTCGGCATCGCGGCGCTCGCCGTCGTGTGCGTCGCGACCGTGTCGCTGCTCCCTGGGCTGCGTGCCGTCCGCACCCTCGACCTCGCCGCGATCCTGCGCGAACGGTCCGATTGACGCGGAAGGACATGCGCTGATGAACCATTCCGCCTTCGTCACCGGTGGCAACCGCGGCATCGGCCTGGCCATCGCCCGCGAACTCGCGCGCGGCGGCAAAGCGGTGGCGGTGACGACACGCAAGGGTGCGCCGCCCGACGGATTGTTCGGCGTGCCATGCGATGTCACCGACGAGCGGCAGGTCGACGCCGCCTTCGCCATGGTCGAGCAGGAATTGGGCCCGGTCGACGTCCTGATCGCGAACGCGGGCATCACCAAGGACGTGCTGCTCGCGGCGATGACCGAGGACGACTTCGCGTCCGTGGTCGACACCAACCTGGTCGGCACCTTCCGGGTGATCAACCGGGCCGCGCGGACCATGATCCGGCAGCGGCGCGGCCGGATCATCCTGGTGTCGTCGGTGACGGCGCTGCTCGGTTCGGCGGGGCAGACGAATTACGCGGCGTCCAAGGCGGGCATGATCGGGCTGGCGCGGTCCCTGGTGCGCGAGCTCGGCTCCCGCAACATCACTGTCAATGTGGTCGCGCCCGGGTTCGTCGACACGGACATGACCGCGTCGCTGACCCCGAAGTGGCGCGCGGAGGTCACCAAGAAGATCCCGCTCGGCCGGATCGCCGATGCCGCCGAGATCGCCAGGGTCGTGGCGTTTCTCGCCGGCGACGACGCTGCCTACATCACCGGCGCGGTGATCCCGGTCGACGGCGGGCTCGGCATGGGCCACTGACGGGCTCGGCGCACCTCGACGCTCTGTTGCGGCCCGCGGGCGTGTCCGTTGCTCGCGCTGTCGTCGAGCAGCGCGATCAACCCGGTTTCATAGGCCACCGCGACGGCTTGTCCGCGGGTGCCGACCGATAACTTCTGCAGCACGTGGTGTACGTGGCTGCGCACTGTGGTCGCCGAAACCGAAAGCTGCCGTGCGATTTCCGCGTTGGACCGGCCGTGCGCGAGCAGCCCGAGCACCTCGGCCTCGCGCCGGGTCAGGCTCCCGGCCACCTGCATATCCGAGTTGCGCGCGACCGCGGGCGCCACGACATGGTCGAGCCCGCCGACGATCTGGGGCGGCACCACGAGCCGATTGCCGACCGCGACCACCCGGATGGCGCACAGCAGCTCGAACGGCGAGCAGCCCGAGGACAATAGTGCACGCACGCCTGCCCGAACGAGTTTGACGGCGCGTGCGACATCCTCCTCGGTCAAGACCATGATTACTTTCGAGGCAGCGACAATCTCGGCGAGGCGATGTTTTCCTTCGATCGCACCGACGAGCAATACCACGTCGGGTGCGTGCGCTTTGACGGCGCCGAGCAGACTGTGGCCGCCCGAAACATCGTCCACCACATCAATATCCGGCTCGCGATCGAATTGCGCGCACAGACCTCTGCGCATGAGCGGACTATCGGCACAGACCACGACGCGGATGACGACCTGTTTATACGCCGCAGCGCCCGGAGGACGACACTCGTTCACCGTCGGAATGGGGACGAGTGGCACAATTGTGTCGCACGATTGCCGAGCACGGAGATCCGCTGGCCCGTTTCCATTGCGTGACACGACATCTCACGCTCCCATCATTAACCAGCGAACGCAAACCAGGGTAGCACGCTACCGTTCGGACACCGCTTTGTTTCAGCGACGAAACAATGTACAAATCAACGATTCTTCCTGTGCACATTGCTGATTCATGGCGGCCGATAATCAATTCGCAACGCGTCCCTTTCGATCACCGTATGCCTCACGCATCCGCAGCACGGTCGCAGCAATTTCCCGGCCTACGGTGCCTACTAATGCGGCGAGCGTGGTGCGGTCGACGGTCCATCGCGGCATTCGTTCCAGGAATTTACCGACTTCGGCCATGACCGCGATCAACTCGGCGGAGCCGTCACCGGCCACGCTCGGCACGATCCGCATTTGCAAAGTAATTGCGCCGCATTGCTTTACGATCAGCCGCGCGATCACCGCCTCGGCATAGTTCTGCACCGAAGGCCGCGGCCGCGCACCGATCGCCCGCGGCGAAAGCACCAGCCGACCGAGCAGTCCGACTCGCCGATAGCCCGCGAACAACGGTGCGCGCGAGGCGCGTTGCAGCATGGCCTCCATCGCCTCCGCTACCTGCGCGGCGTCGCGCCTGGCCGGCTCGGCCGCTTCGATCGCCGCAAGAGCCAAAGCGGCCGCCATGTCGTTGCGGTAGTGCGCGCGCAACCAGTTCGCCGTGTCCGGCGCCGTGCGCGTCAGCGTGGCGAAGACATCGGCCGAGAGCATGGCGGCGCCGATCGGCACGAGTGCGTCACTCAGCCCTTTGGACAAGGCGACCAGATCGGGCCGGAACCCGCGACCGGTGCTCGCCAGGAAATGGTCGAGATCGCACCGCCAGAAGCCGGTGAATATCTCGTCGACGCCGACCAGGAACCCGGCGGACGCACGCCGAAGTTCGATCTCGTCGAGGACGGCCTCCGGTATCTCGCGACAGTCGTAGCCCTGCACGATCTCCAACCAGACCAGGGCGATATCGTCGCGGCGCAGCGCCGCCCGCACCCCGGCGATGTCCTCGGGATCGACCTCGATCACCTCGACCGGGTACGGGCTGAAGGCATGCTCGTCTCGGTCGCGGAAGAACGAACTGGTCCTGCTCAAGGCCAGCGAAATTGGGCCTTTGCCCGAATAGTTGCCACGTAACGTGAGCACTGCACCGCGGCCCGGCCTGCAACACAGCGCGGCGAGGACGGCGAGATCGACAGCACTCTGCCCGCTCACCGCGGGAAGCATGAACGGCAAACCGGTGAGCTGCGCGAGCTTGCTTTCCAGGCGCGCATTGTCGTCGCCCGCGCTGCCTGCCGTCCGGATCACCTCGACCGATTGCACGTTGTGTCCGCGGAACGCGGGACCGGTGCCGGAAGCAAGGTCGACATAGGACTTTTCGCCGCGACGATAGGTGACGCCCTCGGCGCGATCGAACGTCGTATTGATGGCCGCGAGATCGATCGCTCTGGTCTGCCACGTATTGCTGTGCATGCGCAGCCGGGCGCTACGGGTGAGCCTGCCCCGCCGCATCCGTTCGATCGCCGCACGTTCGTGCCGGTCCGTCGGCCGCCAGCGCGTCAAGGTCTCACACAGCATGTGCATGGCGAGCCCGTTGCCGCCGAACGTCGACACGTGCGCGATGCTGTCCATCGTGTTGTTCCACAGCGCGAACATTTCTCGCGTGAACGAGACAGTGCCACACGGCATCTCGTTGTCCACACAGACCTCACCCAAGAACACGATATCGGCGGAGGCCACCGAGGCACGCAACGGTGCCAGTGCGTCGACGTCACCGAGCAGGCCGAAGGCCACCGGGCAATCGCTCGCGCGCATCGCCTCGAGCGCAGTGCGCACCGGCGCCAGCTGATCATCGGTGAGGCCGTCGACGACGACCACATAGGCATTCCAGCCCGCGCCGCAGAGGCCGAGGAACTCGCCGGGGGTGCCGACGATCGCCATGCCGTCGGTGACCGTGGCACGCAACCCTGGCACCGTATGCCCGAAGGCGTAGCGCGCGGTCCAGGTCGGGTCGAGCACCAGGATGCGGCACATCCCCTCTGCGGCACCGCGATTGTGCCGGTTGCGCACGTACTTCGTCACAGTGCCGAGCGCCTCGACACCGGAGTTCACGAACACCGAATGCCATGCGGTGCCGGTGGAATCGCCGCGACTGAGCAGCCGGTGCAGCAGGTATGCGGCCACCGCGCCCTCCGGCGGGACGTAGGTGCTCGCCAAGACCATGTTCGGCGACCGGGCGGCAACCCGTTCAGCCAATATCGCGCGTGCCCGGTCGTGCCGACCGCGAAAAGCGGTCGCTCTGTGTTGCCGCGACTCTCGTGAGCCTTCCGGAGCTACACCGGTGGACATTGCCACGCTCCTTGCCGAACTCACCAGAGGTACCAGCGGTTCATCGACGAAGCCACCCATCCACTTATCGTGGATCTGACTGAGTGTCGTCAGAATAACGTCGCAAAAACCGGCGATCATCGGACGATTGATGAGCCGGGTATCAACGCTTGTCGGATAAGGACACACCACTGGTACGTTCGCGTACCCCACACTGCGCCAATGAGTTCGGCGACAAGTCGATATGGTGGCGCGCGGGAAGTGCACGGACGGCGAGACAAGGGGTGAGATGAACAGCGGATTCGATTCCGGCACTGTTGAACTGATGCGCGCCAATGAGCGGAATTGGGATGCACGCGCCCCGATCCACGCGGCCTCCCGGTTCTACGGCGCAGACGGCACGACGCCCGCGGAGTCGTGGTTCGCGCCGTTCGAATGGGACGACCTCGGCCCACTCGCCGACCGCGACCTGATCCGCGACGACGCCAGCGGATGGTGGCGGCTGCCGCCGACAGACACCCGCATCCCCTTGCTGTACGCCGTGGCAGCGACCAAATCGAACGGCTAGCGCTCATTCCTCCGACAGTGGTCTACGCAGTTCGGTGACTGCGATGCGGGCGGCCTCGGCGATCGCCGCGTCGACGACGGGTAGGTTCGGGTCGGCACGGGCGGCGCGGGTGAACACCGCGACCGCGACGGGGTATTCGCCTGGGAACTCCACCACCGCAACCTCATTGCGGATCACTCCGATGGTGCCGGTCTTCCCTGCGACGCGCACGGTGCTGTGCGGGAAGGCCGCGGCGATGCGGTGCGCCCAAACCTGTTTGCGCATCACTGATTTGACGAACTCGGTCTGCTCCGGCGACAGCACCGCGCCCGACCAGAGCGCCCGCAGGAACCGGGTCATCTCCTCCGGCGTCGACGCACTGGTGTACGACGGGTCGTAGGCCGACACCGACCAGGCGTCGTCGTTGTCGGCGAGTGCCGCGAAAGCCGCTGCGGTGCTGTGGGTGTCGGTGTCGCGGACCAGGCTGCGATGCTGGTCGGCGGTGCCGCCGACGACCCTGGTTTCGGCGAGGCCGAGTTCGTCGATCAGAGCGGCGACCGGGCCGAGCCCGACCTGACCGAGCAGCACATCGGCGGCGGCATTGTCCGAGACCGTCATCATCGACGTCGCCAGATCGCGCAGGCTCATGGTCACCGAATCGTGCAGTGCAGCAATGCCGGTCGGGCCCGGCGTGCAGTCGGACGGCAGGATCGTGAGCCGTTCGGTGGCGTCGATCCGTCCGGCGTCGACGTGCCTGCAGAACGCGACGAACAGCAGCAACTTGTACACCGACGCGGTGACCACCCGGTCCCGGCCGTCCACGGAGATCTCGGCGCCGGCGTCCGTGCAGCGACGCGCGTGCAGCCACCCGGTGCAGCCCGCATCGGCGAAGACCGCGCGAATGCGTTGCTCTGCGGCCCGCACGCCGGTCAGCCCATCCCCGAGCATCGCCCTTCTCATTGCAGCCGCTCCCGGTACAGCACGCGATCCACCACGTCGATATCGATGTCGACTCCCGCCCGCCGGACCACCCGCACGCGCAGCGCCACCGCCTGTGGCGCCATGCCGAGCCACGTGACACCCGGCGTCGCGGACGGTGGCGTCGCGGTCAGCCCGAAGCTCATCCCGGCAGCCACGGCGGCGAGGACCGCGCGCTCGTCCGCCGCCACCACCGTCGACGTGTCGAGCCCCCGCTCCCGCAGCAGGTCGAGAATTGTGTCGTACGCAGGCGGATTGGCGGCCCGCGGCGCGTGCGCGAAGCTCAGATCGGCGAGCATCCGGAAGGTCGGCCGCTCGGCGACGGCACTGCGATGCTCCGACGGCACGACCAGCCAGCGCGGCACCTTGACCACCGGCCCTGCGTCCAGCCCGTCGACGAGGGCAGGGTGTTCGACCACCGCGACATCACACAGACCTGCCCGAACGTCGGCAACGAGATCGACGGTCGTCCCCACGGTCGTCGACACCACCGCACCCGCCTCGACCCTGCTGCGCAGCGCGGTCACACACGCGGTGACCACCCGGTCGGGCAATGCCGCGGTCGCGCCCCAATGCACGTCGCCACGGGCGTGTGCGATCCGCTTCGATTCTGCGAGGAACCGCTCAGCGTCGTCGACGAGCAGCCGAGCTCGCGGCAGCATCTGCAACCCCGCCGAGGTCAGCATTGCGCCCTGCCGCGTGCGATGAATGAGATCGACGCCGAGATGCCGCTCCAGGCGACGAAGTCCCTGCGACAGCGGCGGCTGAGTCATATCCAGGGCGGCCGCAGCCCGCCCGAAGTGCCCCTCATCCGCGACGGAGACGAAAAAGCTGAGGTGGCGGATCAGATCCATGTGATTCATTGAACCAGCGCGCCCGTCCGGCCCCGGCCCCGCCGCCGAGCCGCACCGCATATCCGGGCCGGACCGTGCGTCGGACCAGTGCCGATACCGATCTCGACTCGCACACGCCATGGTGCGATATTGGCCCCGGCTATCCCTGCGATGATGTCCTGCGGTGGTGACGAACTCCGTGCTGAACCCCCTCCGCCGACGCAGGCTGCTCGCCGCCGCGCTCGCCGTCTCCGCCCTTACGGTCGCCGCGTGCGGTGCCGACTCGGACAAGACCACAGCCCCCACCCAGACAATCAAGGCGACATCCTTCGCGCCCTTCACTGATATGGAAGCGAAATACGGTGCGCGCCTTGGCGTTTTCGCCGTCGACACCGGTACCGGCCGCACAGTCACCCAGCGCGACGGCGAACGCTTCCCGATCGCCTCCACCTTCAAAGGACTCGCGTGCGGCGCCCTTCTCCGCGATCACCCGCTGTCCACCGGCTACTTCGACCAGGTCATCCGCTTCCCCGCCACCGACATCGTCGCGAACTCACCGATCACCGAGACCCGCGTCGACACCGGCATGACGGTCGCCGAGCTCTGCCACGCCGCCATCACCGTCTCCGACAACACTGCGGGCAATCAACTCCTCAAACTCCTCGGCGGCCCCGAAGGTTTCACGGCGTTCCTGCGCTCCATCGGCGACCAGACCAGCAGGCTCGACCGCTGGGAAACCGACCTCAACACCGCCATCCCCGGCGACGACCGCGACACCACCACTCCGGCCGCGTTGGCCGCCGACTACCGCGCGCTGGTCGTCGACGATGTCCTGGCCAAACCCGAACGAGACCAATTGACCACCTGGCTGGTCGCGAACACCACCGGCGCCACCCGCATCCGTGCAGGCCTGCCCGCCGATTGGCGGGTCGGCGACAAAACGGGCACCCCGGCCTACGGTTGCGCCCTCGATGTCGCCGTCACCTGGCCGCCCGGCCGCGCGCCCCTCGTCATCGCCGCGCTGTCGGCGAAGGACCAGGAACACGCCGAGCCGGCCAACGCGCTGATCGCCGACGCCACCAAGGCCGTCGTCACCGCGCTGCAGTAGGACGCGAGGCGATGCGGCTGCCTAGGTGACGAACAGTTGGTCCGCCAGCATTTCGTCGAGGCTCTTCTCGAAGGCGTGCGCCACCTGATCGAGATCTTCGATCGAGTGGGCGGCGCTGATCAGGAAGCCGTGCAGCTCAGGGAGATAGACCTGATGTTTGCGCATGTAGTAGGCGAGCGCGATGGTCGCCTTGAAGTTGCTGCCCGCCATGCGTTCTCGATACAGACCGGCCTCGCGGTGGCTGAAGTTCAAGGAGAACATCGAATTTCGCGCGTTGATCCGGCAGGCCAGCTCGCGTTGGCGCACCGCTTCGCGCATCGCCTCCGCGAGCCGCGCGGTATTCGCGTCGAGCATCGGGTAGATCTCCGGATGCGTGCCGAGGTGCCGCACCGCGGCCAAACCTGCTGTGCAAGTGAGCGAGTTGCCGCTCAGGGTGCCGCCCGCGAACACCTTGTTCTCGTAGTCGTTGAACGGGTCCTGCGAGCTCTTCGCCATGTCGATCAGTGCCTGCTTGCCGATCACCGCACCGCACGGCAGGCCGCCGCCGATCACCTTGCCAAGGCAGGTCAGATCCGGGTGGATGTCGGCAAGCACCTGCACGCCGCCGTAGGCCGCCCGGAATCCGGAGACCACTTCGTCGAAGACCAGTGGGATATCGAGTTCGGTGCACAGCCGCCGCAATTCGGTCAGGAATTCGAGGTCGAGCGCGACCACCGAGGTCGGCATGGGTTCGAGGATGACACAGGCGAGTTCGTCCGCATGGGCACGCAACCGGTCCAGTCCGCCGATGTCGCCGTATTGCAGGACAACGGTTCCCGCCACCGTCGCCGGATCGGTGCCGAGTGTCCCGGCGACCGGTTCGGGATGGTGGCGGTCGCCGGAGAATCGGAACCAGGAACTCACCATGCCCTGGTCGGCGAATCCGTGATAGTGGCCTTCGAATTTCGCTACCGCGGTACGCCGCCGATAGCCGCGGCAGATCCGGATGGCGAACAGGATCGCCTCGGTGCCCGAGTTGCACAGGATCGCCTTGTCCGCCGCGGGAAAGGCGTCGACAAGCAGTTCGGCCAGCTCGATCTCGGCGACGTGGCCGATGCCGTTGACCAGTCCGCGATCGACGCCGGCCGTAATCGCGGACGTGATCGCCGGATGCGCGTAGCCGAGCAGGTGCGGGCCGTATCCGCCGGACAGGTCGATGTATTCGTTGCCGTCGAAGTCCTTGATGCTGCCGCCCGCGGCCTCCTTGACGAACACCGGGAAGCCGCTCGGAAAGAAGTAGCGGTCGATATGGGTCGGCGCGACCAGGCTCGACCGCGCTCGGTCGCGCAGGCCGAGCGAGGTCGGCATCTGCAACGTGAACTCGGCTTCGAATCGCTGTGCCACCTCGGCGCTCACATACGGCGAGTACCGGTCGGTGAAATTCCTTGCGTTGGACCAGATATCGATATCGGGATCGATCTGGGTGGCGAAGCCCTCGCCCGAGAGGAAGACGAGCTCGACCTTGGTGAAATTGGTCGTGTACCGCGAATCATATTGACGCAGCACCGCATTGACGTCGTTGAAGAAGGCGACGGTGGACCAGCGGTTGGTGGACAGGTCGAAGTGGTGGCGCAGTATCTCGATCATCTGCGCGTCATAGGCCGGACGCCGTTGGTGCAGCGGCGCGCCCGCGATGACGAAGTGCCGGGTGAATCGGTCGGTGGCGATTTCCCATTCCTTGCGGCTGCAGGCGTAATAGAAGGAGGACAGGCCCCACTTCTCGTCCTCGCTCAGCTCCACCGTCACGCCGTAGTCCACCAGCACCACTTCGCCTGCCTCGGTGAACATCACATTGCCCGGATGCGGATCGCCGTGGCAGATGCCGTGCATGTACAGCATGGTGTAGATGACGTCCTGCAACCGCTGCGCGAGCCTCGCGCGCGGAAACGGCACGGTGTCAGCGTGTTTGCCCGGAATGCCGTCCATGAACTCCATCACCAACATGCGCTGGGTCACCAGCTCGGGCACGACGGCGGGCACTTTCACGAACGGGTGAGCGCGGAAGTTGGCGTATATCCGCTGTTGCCGATCGGCCTCGTGCGTCATATCCGCCTGGGGCCGCAGCAGCCGAGCGAGTTCCTCGAATCGCTTGGGCAGGTTGAGATTCCGCACCGGCGGTACCGCGAGATGGACCAGCCGCACCAGCGTGGCGAGCGCGCTCAGGCTCTGCTCGAGCTGCTCGGGCACCGCATCCTTCACCAGCTTGACCGCGACCTTGCGACCATCGGACAGCTCGGCCACGTGCACCTGCGCGACGGAAGCGCTGGCGATCGGCACCGGATCGAACGAGACGAACGTGGCTTCCAGCGCGGCGCCGAGCTCGCGCTCGACCGCGCGTCTGGTCTGGTCGACCGTCATATGCGGGGCTTGATCCTGCAGCACCCGCAGCGTCTGCACCCACGATTCCGGCAGCAGATCCGATCTGGTCGCGGCGATCTGACCGATCTTGATGTAGATCGGACCCATCCGGAGCAGGAAGGCGAGGACCACCTCCGCCCGGCGCTGCTCGTGGCCGCGCCCACGCCCGCGTATCGAGCCGAGCAGGTATTCGGCTCCGCCGAGTAGCCCGTAACCTGCCGCTTTGGTGAGATGTCCGAGCATGATTCATCCGTTCCGGAGATCGTCAGAACACGAAAGAGAATCCAGCGAAGGACATGCCCGCGCTGCCGACCCAGCCCACCGCACGATCACCCGGCCGCAGTGCCCCCGCATCGATCGCCGAGGCGATCGCCGCAGGCACCGACGCGGAGACGATGTTGCCGGTTTCGGGATACACGTGGTGGATCACCTCGCCGAGGCCGACCTTGTCGGCCATCGCCTGCCAATCTCGCTTACTCGATGCGTGCGTGAAAAGCGCCGCCACCTTTTCCGGGTCGACCTCGAGCCGTTCGAAGACAGCGAGCACCTCCGCGGTGCCTGCCTCGTGCATCTCGAAGCCGAACGAGCTGAACCGCCCGACGCCATTGGCCGCGAGTTTGTCGTCGGGATCGCAGAATCCCTCGTAGCCGGGGAGAGTGACGTTGCACAGCGCGGCCAGATCCGGGCGGGAGGTGAACTGGAACTCCCACGGTGCGTTGTCGTCGGCGGTGAGCACGGTCGCGGTGGCCGCCTCACCGAGGGTGTAGGCCGGGAAGGTCGACGCGAGCGCCTCCGCCCGTTCGACCCGGAACAGGTCAGGAAAGACGTGGCCGCCGAATCGCAGGCTGAACTCCGCGTTGACGATCAGGGCCGCGCTGGCCCGTCCTGCGCGCATCAGCGCCTCCGCGACGTGCACGGCCCTGGTCCAGCTCATGCACGCGTCGATGATGTCGAAGCACTGCGCGTTCGCCAGCCCGAGCGCGGCCGCGCAATGGTAGGCCCCACCCGGTTCGAGGAAACCGCGCCCGATGCCCGTGTAGATCAGCAGATCGATCTCGTCGGCGCCGGTATCCGCTTGCGCCAGTGCGGTGTTCGCCGCGGTGCGGAGCAGATCGATCGGACGCTCGCCCGCGTCGAGCCAACGCCGCTCCCGTGAACCCGCATAGCGCAGGTACAGGTCGACGGACCGCAACATGCCGTCGAGATCACCGTCGAAGCCGTCCGAACTGTGTTGGCCGATCAGGTCGATGATTTCGGCGTTGCCGACGACGCGCGAGGGTAGGCCCGCCACTGCGGACCGCAGGCGCATCTCAGGCCACCGCTTCGTGTTGCGTTGCGGCGGTGCTCGATTCGCCGGGCTCGGCCCCCGTCAACACTTCCGCGATCGCGCGGGCCATGGCGCCGATGGATTCGGCATCCCACATCAGCTCGGGCGCGAATTGCTTGCCCGCCCAGTCCTCGAGCTGCTGGTGCAGGTTCATCTGATCGACCGATCCGAAGCCGTATTCGGCGAGCGTGCGGTCGGCATCGAAGGCCGGTGCGCCTGGCCCGGCATTGGTGGCGATCCAGTCGGACACTTGGGTGAGCAGACCCTGCCGCACGAGTTCGGTCATGGTGGGCAGGCTGTTCGGCTGCGGGCCATTGGCAGGAACGCGTGCGACAGCCGTCAACGGCTCGGTATCTGTCGTCGCTTCCGTCCAGCGGTAGATCTCCGGCAACCGGCCTGCGAGGAATTCCGATCGGCACTCTTGGCGACGCAGTTTTCCGCTTGTCGTCCGCGGCACCGCGCCTTGGACGATCAATACGACTGTGATCGGGGCGATTCCGTGCCGCCTGGCGACCGCGTCGCGCATCGTTGCGGCCAACTGGTGCGGCTCCACCTTGCCCTCGGCGCGATACTCCGCGACCAGCGCGAGCCGCTCCTGCGCGGCCTCTCCGACACCGAAGGCGAGCACGCCGCCTGCCCGCAGAGCCTCGGCACTGCCGACCGCGGTGGCTTCGATGTCCTCCAGGTAGTAGTTGACACCGTTGACGATCATCATGTTCTTCAAGCGGCCGTTGACGAACAGCTCGCCGTCGTAGACGAAGCCCAGATCGCCGGTGCGCAACCAGCGGGTGTCGCCGCCGGCGAATCTGGCGCCGAACGTCCGCAAGGAATCGTCGTGCTTGCCCCAATACCGTGGCGACACACTTGGTCCCGCCGCCCAGATCTCGCCGACCACGCCGTCGGGCAGGATCCGACCCGATTCCGGGTCGACGATGGCGATTTCGGTGCCGGGAACCGGGGCGCCGACGCCGACGAGTTCGACTCCGCCTGGTGCGGTGGCGATTTCGGCTCTGCGCCGACCGAGGGCCTGCGGGTCGAATCGTCGCGCTACTCGACGCTCGTGCGAGCCACCACACGTTAGGACCAGCGTTGCCTCCGCGAGACCGTAGCCAGGGGTGAGCACCGCACCGTCGAGACCGTGCGCTGCGAAAGTCGCTTCGAACCTGTCCAAGGTGGCCTTGCGCACCGGCTCCGCGCCGTTGCCCACATGCCGCCAACTGCGCAGATCCAGCGAGGCACGCTGCGCGGCCGTCGTCTTGTCCACACACAGGTCGAAGGCGAAATTCGGTGCGCCACTGTGGGTTCCCCGATAGGCCGTGACGGCATCCAGCCACCGGATGGGATTCTTCGCGAACGTCGTCGGCGCCATCAGTACCGCGCGGCAACCGGCGTAGACCGGCAGCAGAACACCGTTGACCTGGCCGTAATCGTGGAAGTGCGGCAGCCACGATACGACGACGCTCTCGTGGTCGACCTGCCACGCGCGGGCGAGCTGTCCGCAATGGTTGATGCTCATCGCATGATCGATGACCACGCCCTTCGGCGCCGACGTCGAGCCCGAGGTGTACTGCAGATAAGCCACTATGCCAGCGACGGCGGTACCGCGGCCCTGTGCCGTGCCGAGCGTATCGGTCGCGATGTGCGGCAATCGACTGAACGACAAGCCCGTGTCCCCCGCAGCAACGATCTCGGCGGTGGTCAATACGGCGGCAGCCGTGGCATCGGCCGCGATGGCATCGATGTGGGCTGATCGGTTACCCCCTGGCGCAAACAGCGGTATGCCGATCACGCCCGCGTACAGACATCCGAAAAAGGCTGCGACATAGTCCAATCCGGCCGGATAGAGCAGCAGGGCGCGTTCGCCGCGACCGACCGTATCGGTCAACCGCTCAGCCACCGCACGCGCCCGATTATCGAGCTCCTGGAATGTCAGACAATCCGCTTCCCGGCCGTTCTCATCGAGAAACACATATGCTTCTTGGTTTCCCTGCCGACGAGCCCGTGTTCTGACAAGATCGACCCAGTTACCAGCTTCGACAGCGTTGTCCACGGACAAGGGCTGCATGCGTACCTCTTTGCGATTCGTTTGTCCAGCGGCCGAATGAGCTACTCGATCACGGCTTTCATCGATTTCTAGCAAACCATATTCAGCCGCCGCATAATTGCCGGATCGAGCGACCGGGCCAATCTATCCTCGGCTTCGTAGACCCGTCAATACTTTTCTGAATGGAACCATGCAATCTCGGCGGTATACGCGCTCGTCAGCAACTTGTCAGCGGTTTATCAGCCCTATTGTCAGCGATGGTCGGCATATTGACATAGTTCGTATCACGCCCAATTATCCGAAAAGACGGAGTCCACGTGGCAGAGCCGATCATCAACGAAGCCGGTTCACTGCGAGCAACATTCGTCTCCTTCGACCAAGCCATGACGTCCGCGCTCGCGATCGCAATGACGAGCCCCTCATCGCACAACTGCCAACCGTGGGCGGTGGCGCGATTGGTCAGCAACGCCGCACGCGACCACATCGCGACCCGAATCGGCGCCCTACCGACGGCAGACCAGGCCCCGACCGAAACCCTCATCCTGGCCGTCGACCGCACCAGGGAGATCGCCGCACTCCCGACGCACCACACCGAAATGCGGCTCAGCTGTGGCCTTTTCTGGCACCTGCTGCACCGCGCACTCGCCGCACAGGGGTGGGTGGCGTGCCACGATGTGCGCCCCGATCCGGCGCAGCTGGCAGGCATCGGCTTTCCAGTGACGTGGGTTCCCTTGCGATTGACGCACTTTCGCTGGCACCCCGAACCGACCGAAACCCTGGGCGAAGTGCGCGCCCTTGCCATGCGGCGCCAGACCAACAGAGGCCCTTACGAAGACGGCCCGATCGCACCGATCCTCCTCGACAAACTCGCGGAGGACCGCACTGCCGCGAAGCGCACGCGGCGCGGCCAACGCAACCGCGCTGGTCTGCCGGGCGTCCGAAACGGGACGGCCCAGGTGAATCCCACGCCACAGCTGCACATCCGGTACCTGAGCTCCGGCCCTGACCTGCACCGGTTCGCCGCGTTCATCGCCCGATACGCCGAACGGGATTTCACGCATCGCGCCGCCTGGCGCGAAACACATTCCTACATCAGGCATAGCGAGGCCGAAGCCGCAGCAAAAGGCGACGGTTTCACGCTCACCCACTTGTTCGGACCACTCTCGGCCCGACAACGGCTGCTGCGGCGGCTGATGTTCACACCGGCCGTCATGGCCGTGCTCAGCGTGACCAGCTTTCCCAGGGCCATCGCTGGACAGCTCGCCGGGCTGGTGCTTCGCACCCCCGCCATCGTCTCGATCAGCGTATCCCCCTGGGAGAATGCCGATTTCGATATGGTCGACGCGGGTGCGCTGCTCGGCGACTATTGGCTGCGGGTCACCGGCGCAGGCTTGGCCATGCACCCGATCAGCGTCGTCGTCCAACACGATGATCTGCGCTACGAACTCCAGACCGAGTTCCAGCTGCCCGGCCGTGTCGTCTTCGTCGCCAGGCTCGGGCGCCCCACCGTGCGGTTCCTGCCCGCACCACGCAGGCCACCGGCCGTGCTTGCGCTCTGAGCCGAGACGCTGGCGCGCGGCCGTCATGCCGCGTAATACCCGGGGCCAACTCGTGTTCCGGCAATCTCGGTGGTCACCGCGGCCATCCCGTCGAACGCGGCCACCAGTCTCGCGAAAGCCGGGGTTCGGGTATCGCGCTCGAACTCGGCGAGGTCATCGACCTGGATCACCTCGAAGTAGTGGCGTGGCGAGTCGGGGATCCGCTGCACGCTGAACGACCGGATACTCGGCAACTCCGGGCAGGTCGCGTAGTCGACCTCACGGACCCACGATTCGAACGCCGCGGCATCGGTATCGGCGTGCAACCGGATCAAATGCACGATCAGCTCCATGGTCTGCAACTCCTTCAGCGACGCGGGCGAGCACGACGACCAACCCTGAGCGCGCGTGCGATGTTGTTCTTCTGAATTTCGTTGGTGCCGGAAAAGATTCGTGCGGGGAGTGCGTCACGCAGCAGCGTTTCGGCATCCCCCGCGGTGACCCCGAGCGCGCCGCGCAACTGAACGGCGTCCAGTCCGATCTTGACCGCGGCCTCACTGACCGCCACCTTCGCCAGTCCGGACGACACCGTGCCGTCCGCACCCCGAGACAGTTCCCAGGCGGCGAGCATCAGCTGCAGCCTGGCGGACTGCAGGGTCGCGACCATGTCGACGATCCGGTGACCGACCGACTGGAATTCGCCGATGGGTGTACCGAATTGTGTTCGCTCCCCGACGAATTCGATCGTGCTGTCGATAACGCGGCGCATCGCGCCGAGATAGACGCCGAACAAACAGGTGCGTTCCCATTTCATCGAACCGGCGAAGACACTCGCCCCGGCTCCCACACCACCGAGCACCCAGTCCAACGGGATACGGCAGTCGGTGAGGTGCACATCGGCCGTCGGCGAACCGCGCAGACCGACCTTGTCGTGGGGCGCACCGACCAGCAGCCCTGGCGTCCCGGCCGGGACCAGGAAGGCGGTCAATCCGAAGTAGCCGCCGCCCGGCTCGGTGGCGGCTTGGATGACGAAGAGGTCGGCGACCGGCGCATTGGTGGTGAAAGCCTTGACCCCGTTGAGAACCCAATGGTCGCCGCTGCATTCTGCGCGCGTAGTCAGGTTCAAGATGTCCGATCCCGCGTTCGGTTCGGTGATGGCGTGTGCCGCGATGAGCTCACCGGAGCTCAACCCGGACAGCCACTGCTGCTGTTGTTCGCCCGTGCCGAACTCCACGATCGGCATCACCGAGGCGAACAAATGGGCCGCGATGGAGAAGGCGAAACCGGTATCGGCACAGCCCGCGCCCAGCGCCTCCATGAGCGCGGTGGCGGTGAGGGCATCCAGTCCGCAGCCGCCGTGCGCGCTCGGCGCCGTGGCGCCGACGAGGCCCTGCCTGCCCGCCAGCCGCCAGCGCCGCCGAAAATCGTCGTGGTCGAACAACTCCGGGTCGTAGGATTTCGGACCACCCAGATCACGGCGGGCGAACGCGGTCACCGCAGCGCACATGGTCTCGGTTTCCGGTGGTAGATCGAAGTTCATGACGCCCTGTCTCTGTGGCAGTCTTCCTGGTATTCCTCGACAAGCAGGTGGTAGTTGATCCCGCCGGTGCCGAAGGAGCTCACACCGGCACGGCGCGGCCGGCCTGGCACGGCGGGCCACGGCGCGGCCACGGTCGGCAACACCGCAGGGATCTGGTCCAGCGGCAATTCCGGATTGCGCGTATGCAAGTTCACGGTGGGCGGAAAGGTCTCGGCCCGCATTGCTTGCAGCGTCCGCAGCAGTCCCGCGGCGCCCGCGGCGGCGAAGGTGTGCCCGATGAAGGATTTCGCCGTACCGATCACCAATGGCTGGACTCTTCCACCGTAAACCTTTGCGGCAGCGGTGATTTCCACCCGATCGCCAACTCGGGTCCCGGTACCGTGCGCCTCCAGGTAATCGACCTCCGCAGGCTCGAATTCCACCTGACCGAAGGCACGACGCATGGCAAGCACCTGTCCGTCGACATCCGGTGCGATGCATGATTTCGCATCGTTGGCCGCGCCGATACCGCGAATCAGACCGTGGATTTCGTCGCCGTCGCGCCGTGCGTCGGAGAGTCGCTTGAGCACGAACATGGCGCAGCCATCGCCAGGGCTGAATCCGTCGGCCTCGACATCGAACGGCGTGATTCGGCTGCGCGACAGCATGCCGAGCGCCGAACAGAGCACCAAATCACGGGGATTGCAGGCCAATTCGACGCCGCCGGCGATGGCGTAGTCGACAGAGCCTGCGCGCAGTGCCGTGATCGCATAGTCGATGGCCGCCTGCGTCGAAGCGCAGGCCGCCTCGATCGCGAGCGGTACGGCCGACAACCGGAACTCGTTGGCAGCCAAGGCCGCGACGCCGCTGGCCAGGCAGCCGTCGAGATCCGCTGGCGTGACCGGCGCACGCCAGGTCACATACTGTTCGCCGACTTGCTCGAGAATGCGGTCACGGACCCCGCCGGGCAGGTCCGCCATATCGTCCAGCGCCGCAGCGATATCGGCCAACTTCCCGACCGACCGTTCCGCGTTGAGACTGCGTTCCCGCGACAGACTCAGCGTGCTCCCAAGCACCACGGTGCCGTCGCCTGCGCACAGCGTATGCCGCCGACCGTAGCGAGCCAGCGTTTCCTCGGCGACCGAAAGCGCGAGCCGCTGAGCGCGATCCATCGCCTGGTAGCGGCGTGGGGTGATGGGCAGCGACGCCGGTGGCCGCTCAGGGATCGATGCCGCCGCACCCACCGCGCAGTAGCTGTGGGTGAGGGTGAGCGCGCCCTGCGCCAAGTAGAGGTCGCGATCCAGCACGTCGTCAGGGAGTTGTCGCAGGCTGTCCCGACCGGATCTGATGTTGTGCCAGAAGGCGGTCGCGTCCGGTGCGTCCGCGAAGGCTCCGCCGAATCCGACGATCGCGATGGCTTCCGGCGTCGCGGGCGCGGACCGCACGAGTGCCGGTCTCGGCCGATGCCGGGGCGACGGGCATTCGTACCCTTCGAGGAGCAGATAGGAGGCCGTGCCACCCAGCGCGGTCCCGCATACTGCCGCATATCGCGCGTCGGCAGGCCATCTTTCGAGATCGTCAGCGAGTCGGAACGGTGTCGCGGCCAGGTCAGCGGAACGCAGCGGCCCCGGCGGCAATGCGCGATGGTCCAGCGCGAGAGCGGTTTTCGCGATGCTCGCCAGTCCCGCGTTGGCGAATCCGTGGCCGAGCCGATCACCGGTGCCGCCGAACCCCACCGATCCCGGTGCGGCAGCGCCGAATACCTTGCCGAGCCCACCGACACCTGCCGCGGTCACCGCGGGGATCGACGGGCCGACCCAGTCGACGTACCCGACCGCCTCGGGCGCGATACTCGCCGCCGCGTGCGTCTCGTCGGCGACCCGGTAATACTGCTCGGCCTCCGTCGCGTAGCGCAGCACGCCGGGGTGCGGGTCGTGCCGCACCCGGCATTCGAGAATCGATGCGTAGCCTCGGTCACCGTCGTGCAGCGCCGACGATCGTCGTTTCAACAGCAGCGCAACGACACCCTCGGCCAGCATGTCGGTCGCGGAAAGCCCCTTGGCCGCCAGCATTTCGCCGATCAGCTCGCCCTCTCGGCACTGTCCTGCCAATACCAGGACCGCCTCGGCGGTGCCTGCACGCAAGCTGTCGACCGCGTGCCGCAGCGCGACGAACGAACTCGCGTCGGTGGACTCCACCGCGATCGTGCGACCGGTCAGCCGAAATGCCGTGGCAATACGGGCCGGAATCGCGCTCGCCATCTCCCCGACCCGGTCGTGCGGCGAGGCACCGAGTCGTTCGGTGAGACGAGCGCGCAGCTGCGCGGGCAGTTGCGCGGCCCGTCCGCTGATCCGGTCGTCCGGATCCAGCGCGGCCACCTGCCCGAGATGGCGCGCGTACCGCGCACCTTCGATGCGAAGTGCGTTGGCGTACTGACGATCCGAGCCGAAACAGGTGCCGACGATGACATCGGTGCGCTCGGCAGGCGATCGCGCCGGATATCCGGCGTCGGCCAGGCACCGATGTGCCGCTTCGAGCATGAGCAGCTGCAGCCGGCTGATCGAGCCCCGCTGTGCGGGCGGGATGCCGAACCGGGCCAGATCGATATCCGCATCGTTCAGGCGCTGCTGCCCGGCTCCCGTGGCAGGCCGAGTCAACAGCTTCCAGTACTCGTCGGCACCGGCGGCCTCGGGATGCAGGCACGCGATACCGGTGATCGTGATCGGTTCTCGGTCGAAATGCGGCATGCGGCTCCCTGACTATCCGCGTCCGGGCGGATCGGCGGGCTCGATCACCTCGACCACGCCGCGGTCGCCGTCCACCACCACCAGATCTCCGGTTTTCAGCACGCGCGTCGCGTATTTCGTGTTGACGACGGCGGGCACCCGGAACTCTCGCGAGACGATGGAACTGTGCGACAGCATCGAACCGATATCGGTGACGATGCCCGCCGCGACGGCGAACAGCGGAGTCCAGGTGGAATCCGTGTACTGGGTCACCAGGATCTCACCAGCCTGGAATTCGTCGGCCTGCCATGCCAAGTCGTCCAGGATGCGGACGCGGCCGACGGCACGCCCCTGGCTGGTGCCGAGGCCATCGAGCCTGGCGCCGTCCGGCGGCGGCTCGACCGAGCGGGTGATATCCCATTCGCCGAGGAAACTCAGTGGCGGCGCGGGCATTCGACCATGGTTTCGGGAGATCCGCTTACCCTCCTCCAGCGCTGCGCGGGAGAAGATCTCGCGCGGATCCTGCTCCCCTGCCAGATAGCGCAGTATGTCCGCGAAATCGAGGTAGGCGACCTCGTCGACCGAGCGCAGCACCCCGGTCTCGAGCAGGCGATCGGCTACCTCGTAGACCACGGAACGAACCAGCCAGATGGAGCCGATCATCGATACCCTGGCGGTCTCTCGGAGCGAACTGCAGGTCTTGTACAGCCAGATCACGCCGTTGAGCACGCGGCGCTTGGGCCAGCTCAGTCCACGCACGGCCGCGGCAGCCTCGTCGTCGCGCGCGTCGTGCACCGATTCGAGGACGTCGTCGATCGAGCACCCGTCATCGACATAGCGGCGAATCAACTGAAATACGTAGGTGGGGTCGTCGATCCAGCGCGGATTCGTCAACTCCATCTCTTGATGGGCGTGCACCCCGTTCTCCCGCAGGAAGGGTTCCATGTGCGCCGCCCAGAACTCCGATCCGGCCGCGTCGGCGCGCAGCCGGGCGGATACGTCGGACGGCGCACCGGAGCGCACGATCTCCAGCACCCTCGGCTGATCCCGGACCACCTGGGCCAGTTGCCAGACCTCACGCGCACATTCGACGGTGCGCAGGTTCGACATATCGGTCTTGAGCCGGTTCTGCAGCCGCTCGCCCGCATCGCCGAGCCAGGCAACGCACAGCTGTGCCAACAGGTCGTGGTAGCCGAAGGCATACAGGAAGTACGGCATGTACCCGACATGCATATCGTGGAAATGCGCTAGGCGACGCCGCATTTCGATACCCAGCTCGCGACGGTCCAACTCGCCGAGCCTGATTCGGCCGGCACGGTCGTATTCGTAGCGTCGTGCTTCGACCATCCGCACGGTGCGCTTGCGCATATCCCGCAGCTCGGCACCGGCGGTCCGCAGCCAGAACAGCGCGGATCGCCAACCATCGGGCCCGATGCTGTAGCTGCCGAAGGGATTTCGATAGGACGCCAGGTCCACCTCCTCGCTGGCGAAGCGTTCGGTGGCATCGCGTTGATCCCGCATCGCCGGGCTCTGGCTCAGCAGATAGCTGGCATAGGAGACGTTCAGGTAGACGTAGCCCTGGAAGTAGCCCATCTGCACGGACGGATCGCCGGTATCCCGGACGCCTGCGCCGCGCACGCAGGCACCGTGTACGTGGTACTGGTAGTGGTGGGCGAAGGACAGGCCGAGCGGCGTCATCGCACCGGTGAAGATCTCCCCGATATCCATGCGGGACCAGAGAGTTCCGTGCTGCACGGCGTCCGGCTGCGGTTCGGCGTAGGGACTGACCGTCGCGGCCCGTACCGGGCCTGCGGTGATCGGACGCGCCTGCAAAAGATGCAGCGCGCCGTCGCACAGCGCCCACTCGATATCCTGTTCGGCGCCATAGTGATCCCGTACTCGCACGGCCAGTTCCACGAGTTCGCTCAACTGCGCGGGAGTCAGGGACGATATGGCGCGTTCCGCCTCGGCGACCTTGACCAACTCCACGACGCCCGGCCGGACCACGGCGCATTTGGTGATCTTGTAACGGACGGTGCGCTCGACAACGTCGCGGCTACCCGGATCGACGACGAAGGAATCCGCGGTCACCTTGCCCGCAACCAGACCTTCGCCCAGCCCCAAACAGGCATCGACCACGAAACGATCCGTGCGCCCACTGATCGGGTCACGGGTGAACAGCACACCCGCCACATCGGCGGGAATCATCCGCTGGATCACCACCGCGATGGCGCCCGCGTCGGCGTCGGCGCGATACGCGACGGCCCGGTCCGACCACAGCGAGGCCCAGCACACCTTGACCGCCTCGAGCAGCGCGTGCCCGTCGCACACGTCGAGCACCGTGTCGTGCTGTCCGGCAAACGATTGCGCGGCCGAGTCCTCCCGTCCCGCCGACGAGCGCACCGCGACGCGCGGCCACCCGAGCGCTGCGTACGCGTCGAGAACCGCGACCGCGATGTCCTCCGGGATCTCGCTCGCGAGGATCGCGTCGCGCATCCCACCCGGATCCCGGCCTGCCGAATCGAGGCCGCTACCGCGCAGGAAGCGCTCGAACAACCCGGTCGTGAGGCAGTAGGCCGCCGGTACCGGCAGCCCCGCCCTGATCAACTCGTCGAGCCGAGCACCCTTGCCGCCCAACGACTCCTGTGCATATCGCCGCGGCCCACCGAGCACGACCACGAGATCGTGCGCGGCGGCGCTGACGGCGACGTACGCCGCCTCCTCGGTGCCGGTCATGCGGTCCGCCTTCCTGGTTCGGGGAGCGCCGCGGCCAGCGGGTTGCCTCCGACGAAAACGAAGAACTGGTCACCGGGGATGAGGCGGCGCATGTCGATCTCGGCGAAACCCGCTGTTTGCAGCTGGCCGGTCAATTCGGCGACATCCGGTAGCGGGCCACCGAAGTCGGCGAACTCGAACCACAGGTTCAACACCTCCATCGGGAGGGTGCCACCGCGACACGAGGTGGTGAGCACGAGCCGTCCGCCTGGCGCGAGCAGCGACCGCGCATGCTCGAGCAGCGCCACTCGCTCCGCGACCGGGAAGTAGTAGATGTTGTTGTGCATCGTGATCACGTCGAACTGCGGTTCCAGCCACAACTCGCGCACATCGGCGCGCCGCACCTCGACGCGGTCGGCCAGACCCCACGCGATCACGTTCGCGGCCGCCGCTGCGGCCACCTCGGCCTGGAAATCGATGGCCACTGCGGTCAGCCTGGGGTTCAGCATGGCCGCGTGCCGCACGTATATCCCACTGCCGCAGCCGATGTCGAGTAACCGCAGCGGTGCCTGCCGGTCGAGCACGCGCTCGACGGCCTCCTCGACAAAGGGCTGCACGACCCGGCTCGATCGGGCGATGATCGAGCCGTCCTGATCCGTCAGCGTCAGCCGCCTGCCGCTGCGGAGCATATCCGGCGCATTCAGCAGCGCGGGCGCGTGGAACAGCACGACCTCCGCCAAAGCCGCTGCGGCAGCATCGCTTCCTGGCCGGGCGAGTGCTTTGGCGGTGCGGCTGCGCAACCGATAGTGACCGTCTTCGACGGCCAGATCACCGAAGCGCACGCCGAGCTCTAGCCAGGCGCGCAACCGATGCCGGTCACCGGCTACCCCGAGCAGGTCTGCGCAGGCCTCCACAGCGCGGGGCTGGTCGCCAAGGTGCTGCAGTATCCCGGCGCGCCAGGCGCCGACGAGAAAGCTGGCCCGGTACAACGGTTTCGCGAATTTCGCCGCCAGCGACACCAGCAGCGTGAGATTGCCGTCGGTGGCCATCTTGGCCACGGTCGTGAACTTCATGACAGGCTCCTTCGCGGCTCGTCGTGCCTCGCACCCGGCCGCCTGCGCGCGAGCGTCGGCGGCACCTCGGCGAAGGATCGGTAGTCGATCTTGCCGTTGCCGTTGCGCGGCAACGCCGTCATGCGGGTGACGGTGCGCGGCACCATGTATCGAGGCAGGTGCCGCGCGCAGTGCTGCTTGATATCGATGAGCGTCGGCTCGGGGGCTCCGGCGCGGACGGTATAGAAGAGGGCGAGCCGCGCCTCGGCGCCCGCCCCGAGCACAACCACCGCGGCCGCGTCGATCGACAAGTGCCGCAACACCACCGATTCGATCTCGCCGAGCTCGATGCGATAGCCGGACAGCTTCACCATGCGGTCCTTGCGCCCGCGATAGACGAGCCTGCCGTCGACCATGGCGACCAGGTCACCGGTCGGATGCCGTCCGCGTCGATGCTGCTCGGCCGCGGGCTCCGAGTCCCGGCGCCAGTATCCGGGGGTGACGCAATCTCCTTGCACCACAAGCTCACCCAGCGCGTCTGGCTCCCCGATCTGCTGCCCGTCGGCGTCGACGATCAGCAGTTCGGCATTGCCGACAGGCAGGCCGATGGGGATCGGATCATCGGTAAGGAGGTCCGCGTCGGTCACCCGATGGAAGGTGCAGACGTTGGTCTCGGTCGGACCGTACAGGTTGTAGAGCACCGGGGGATGCACCGAATCGGCAAGCACGGCAGCGAGTTCACGCAGCCGCGGCGTCGGATACACCTCTCCGGCGAACAGCACGTACCGCAGGCTGCGGGTCACCTCGGGCGTCAGCGCGCACGATGCGGTCAGCAGCATCAGGATCGACGGCACGGAGTACCACACCGTGACCCGGTGCTCGTGGATACCGGCGGCGAGCGCCGCTACGTCGCGGGCCTCGCCGTCCTCGACGATCCACACCGCCGCGCCCACCGAGAGCGCGACGAACAGATCGAAGGTGCTGAGATCGAAATTGAAGGAGGCGTGATTGGCGAAGACGTCGTCGGGTCCGACCGCCAATTCCCTACGCGCCCAATCGATGAACACCGCGAGATTGCGGTGGGAGATCTGCACGCCCTTCGGGGCGCCGGTGGATCCCGACGTGTACAGGATCGCGGCAAGACCGTCCGGCGTGCTGCCGGTCGGCGGTGCGAGGATCGGCGGATCGTCGTGCGGCGTGCCGAGGAACTCGGCCCAGGTGACGGTTGGCACCGCAGTCCTGTTGTCCGACAAGGGCGCGTCGCGCGCGTGCGCGGTCGACGGCCGCACCTCGTGCTCCTCGCCGACCACTACGACGCTGCGCACGGACTCGGGCAACGCCGAGTCGGTCCGCAACCGCAGATGCCGTGCGTCGGTGAACAGTGCGATCGGCTCGGTATCGGACAGGATCGCGTCCAGGCGACCGGCCGGATGACCGCCGTCGACCGGCACATAGGCGCAGCCCGCCTGCAGCGCGGCAAGGATGGCCTGCGCGAACTCCGGCCCCTTTGCCATCCAGATGACGACCCGATCCCCCGGCGCCGCACCGAGTTCCCGCAGCCGGGCCGCCAGCCGGTCGACCGTATCCGCGAGTTCACGGTAGGTGACCGTGCGCCGGCCGAGCAATGCGTTGCGGGCGCCATGGTCGTCGGATTCGATGTCCGGCAGGCGGATCACGCGATCGGCGCGGAGGTCGGTGAGTCGTGCGGTCACCGGCGCTCGGCCTCCTGCGTCAGCTGTCTGCCGCCGCCGACCGCCGCCTCCGTGCCTGGCAACACCCCGGTCTCCCGCCCGGCGTCGATGAAGATCTGCGCGGCAAGCGCCAGGTCCTCGGCCGTGTGTTCCGATGTCACGCTGACCCGCAGCCTGGCATGGCCGAGCCCGACGCCGGGGAACACGACGGTCTGGCAGAACAGGCCGCGCGCTCGGACCGCACGGCCCATCTCCATCGCTCGGCGCTCGTCACCGACGACGATCGGGATAATCGCGCTCCGCGAATCCTCGAGATCGAATCCGGCGTCGGTGAGATACCTGTGCAGTTGGCGAATGTTGGCCCACAGGGCGGTGATTCGTTCGGGCTCGCGCTCCATGACGCCGATCGCGGCGATCATGCCCGCCGCCACCCCGGCCGGGATGGTGGCGGCGAATACATAGGAGTTGGAATAGAAACGCAGGTAGTCGATGACCTCTTCGTCGCCGACGACGAACCCGCCCATGCCCGCGAGTGTCTTGCTCATGGTGCCGAGCTCGAGATCGACCTCACCCTTCATGTCGAAATGTTCGGCGGTGCCGGTGCCGCGGTCGCCGAGGACCCCGGTCGCGTGCGCGTCGTCGACGAGGACCCGTGCCCCGTACGAACGGGCCAGCCGGACTATCTCCGGCAGATCGCAGATATCGCCGTGCATGCTGAACACGCCGTCGGTGGCGATCAGCATGCCCCTGGCCTGGCCTGCGCACCGGTCCAGCACGCGCTCCAGGTCCGCCATATCGTTGTGGCGATAGATCTTTCGCAGGCCACCCGACAGTTTCGCGCCGTCGACGATGCTCATATGGTTCAGCCGGTCCACGATCAACGCGTCCTTGATACGGACCAGCGCGGAGATGCAGCCGAGGTTGGCGGCATACCCACCGGGATAGACGATCCCCGCTTGGCGCCCCTTGAAGGCGGCGAGCCTGCGCTCGAGTTCCTTGTGCAGCTCATTCGTGCCGCCGATGATCCGGCAACCGGTGTTGGTCGCGCCGTACAGCCGGGTCGCCGTGCAGATCGCGTCGACGACCTCGGGGTGATTCGCCAGGCCGAGATAGTTGTTCGACGCGAACATCAGGAATTCCCTGGTGCGCCCGGTCAATTCGTCATGGATCAGCGCCCGGTTCGCGCAGCGGGAACGCAGCGGCATGCCGTACCAGTAGAGGTGTTCGGCCTCCCTGGCCCTGCGGTGCGCGGCGAATTCCGCTGTCTTGGCGAACAGATCGGGATCGCCGGCGTCCATGAAGTCACGCATCGACCGGTCGTCCCACGGCGTCGTCCCTGGCGGGCGGATCGGATCCAGCTCTCCGACAGCCAGTTCCGCTGATGTCGCGGGCTCGGACATTGCGTCGTCCCGCTGCGCCTCGATCACCTCCACACCGCAGCGGGCGGCCAGCTCCGCGATCAGCCCGCGCAGACTCTGAACATCGATCTCCGCCGCGAGCCCATCGGGCAGCGACAGCGCCTTCGCCACATCGTCGATGATCGACATGAGGACGACGGAATCGATGCCGAGGTCGCCTTCGAGATCGGCGTCGAGCGCGAGCTGATCGCGCCGGTATTGGGTGTAGGTCATCGCAGTTGTGACAACCAGCTCGGATACCGTCTCCCCCACCGCCTCTGGGACGATCGACGACGCGGCCCCGGTATTGCACGCGAGCATGTCGAGGACCTCGTAATCGACCCGGTCGACGGGTGCGTGCTGGTGCGTGAGGTCGGTCATCGGGAGTCCTTCCCCTTCGTTCGGAATCGCTCGATCAACCCGGCGATCGCCTCGATGGACCGAAAGTTCTCCGGCCTGATATTCGGCAGCGGTATCACGATCCCGAATTCCGTTTGAATCGCATGCACCAGCTCGAAGATCTCGACCGATGAAATGATGTTCAGCTCGAGGATCGGAGTGTCCGCGCGCAACCCGTCACCATTTCCGTCCAGCCAGGACTCGACGATCAAATCCTGGAGAAACTGCTCAGTGGTCATGATTTCCCTGAGGTTTGCGGCAAATTCCTGGCATTCCCGACGGTTACTCGCCGAGCCCATGGCGTCAGACTCTTGACCACGGCGCTGACAGGACCGCTGACGAACCGCTGATGGCACCCAAGCCCGGCCTGCCGACCTGCCCTGATCCCGAAACTGAGCATCTGACCAGGTAGTTGCAGGCGGCGCCATGACGACGGATCCGAAGCAAGATACTTCCATCTGGTATGATGCACACCACTTAAGTGGTTTGGTTATGGAACGCGTCACATGCGAAGTTCAACCGTTTGAGACTCAACTGTGACATGCAATACTGTTTGCCAGGTGTTGTCCGCCAGCAGCGCCGTCTAGATCTGGCTTCCTTATGAACTGATCGGGGCTCACAGCACGGACGGTGTATCAACAATGATCGACAGCAAGCAAGCCGATAACGCCCAGGTCGGTTCCACCATCGATGCGAGTACGGTAAGAGTCGACCTCCTCGGCTCTGTTTCGGTAGTCGCCGACGGGATACGCACCGAACTTCGGGCCGGGAAAATTCGATCGATGCTCGCCACCCTCGCACTCGATGCCGGGCGAATTGTCTATTATGACGAGCTGGTCCAAGAACTGTGGCCAGGAGAATCCCTCAAGAATCCACGCAACGCACTGCAAGCGCATGCCACGCGGATACGAAGGACCTTCGAGCGATCCATACTGCAGACCGATCAATGTTGCGCCCTGCGTGCGGTGTACAACGGGTACATACTCGACATTCCGCACGAACTGGTCGACAGCAATCGGTTCCTGGATCTCACCGCGCGCGGCGCGACCGCGTTGTCGCACGATCCCGCGGAGGCCGCGCGACTACTGCGGCAGGGGCTCGACCTGTGGCGCGGCCCGGCACTGCTCAACACCCACACCGGCGAACGATGCCGGGGCGCCGCCGCATTCCTGGAGGAACGGCGCCTGCTCGCCTGGGAGGATCTGACCAGCGCCCACCTGCTGCTCGGCGACAATCGCCAGGCCGCAACGGAATTGCGGCGCCTCGTCGCCACCCACCCGACCCGCGAGCGCCTCTGCGCATTGCTCATGCTCGCGCTCTACCGCACCGACCGGCAGTCCGACGCGCTCCGGCTGTTCCACTGCACGCGCAAGCATCTGGACGAGGAACTCGGCGTCGAGCCCGGCAAAGCCCTGCTGCGCCTCTACGAAGACATCCTCACCCAACACCCGGCCCTCGATTGCCCCGAGGTGGTACTGAAGGGCTCGCAATTCGGGATCGCCAGGCACTGACCGTTCGTCGGCCCGAGCTGGCGTCGCCGTCGCGTTCGCACGGCGAAAGCCGCTCGCTCGGAGCGGCTTTCGGCGGTGTGGTCAGCAGGTGACCGGCTTGGCGTGCGCCGGATCGAGGGCGTTGACGATGACCTTGGCGGTCACCGGGTCGATGGCCATCAGTCCGTGTTCGGAGAGATCTTTCGGGCACAGGTCCTGCACGACGATGTTGGTTGCGTTGGGGGCGTTCATGACACCGCTGGTGTAAGGAATGACGGCCTCGTCGTAGCGGGTCATGATGTTGGTGTAGGTGATGCCAGGCACGGCGACGCCACCCGCGTTGAGTTTGTTCAGGAAGTCGGAGCCGTGCAGGAACTGCGGCGCGGACGCGAAGACTTCACCCGAGATCCTGTCGATCACCGGGCCGAGCCCGAATTGCCTGGCCAGCTTGTACAGAACATCGGCACCGAACACCTTGGAGCCGTCCCACAGCGGGGTCATGGCGACGTACTTGTCGACTTTCGCTGCGCCACCGAGGAATTTGACGTAGTGGTTGGGCATCAAACTGCCCTCGGAATGCCCGACTATGTCGACCTTGGTCGCTTTGGTCGCGGCGAGGACCTTGTCGATGAACGCGCCCAACTCCACCGCGCTGCGCTCCATGACGTTGCGGCCACCGATCTGGTTGAGCGGGAAGGGCGTCCCGTCCGGCACGCCGTAGGTCAGTGCGAAGACGCAGTAGCCCTTGTCAGCCAGCATCGGGGAGATCTTCACCCAGTTCACGAACATGTTCGCGCTGGCACCGTGCACGAGCACCACCGGGTTGGGGTGGGCGCGGCTCGGTTTGCACTTCCAGTTGTTCGCGCCCCTCGGCGGCAACCCGTGGTTCTTTTCCGCCTCTTGCGTGGTGACGATGACAGAGTTGTCGGCGGCCGCGGCGAGACCCGGTGATAGCGAAGTACCACCCGAGGCCAGCGCGACCGCCGCCAACGCGGCCGTCATGAATGTACGAATCCGGGTACGGGTGGTGAGAGAAGATTTCATTGTTACTCCTGGCACGACAGTGCACGAATCCGGAGCACGCGATCCGGCCGCGGATTCGCGATAGGGGATAAACCAAAGCCGCTTGAAAACTGTCACGTACACCGAAAACGTTAGAATTCACAAAGCAACTGGGCAATATGCCCAAATCCCCAGTCGAACAGCCGAACTCCACCCACCCCACCCAATCCCCTTGGCGCACCACAACACTTGACACACCATCGAAATCGGTTGAGCAGCAACCCTTCTATGGATCCAGAAGATACGGTCAGGCCGCGCCGGCCGGAATCGTGAGACAGAAGGGGTGCCCGGACGGGTCGATCAGCACCCGCCAGCGATCGGGAGCAGGTTGGAAGTCCGCCTTGATCGCACCGCAGTCGATCGCCGCCTGCTCCGCGCTGTCGAGGTCGGTGACGAAGAGATCGAGGTGCATCTGCTTGGGGACCTCGTTACCGGGCCAGTCCGGTCGTTTGTGGTCCTCCACTCGCTCGACCGTCAGCAGCACCCCGCCACCCTGCAGCACAACCAGGTCGTCGGACTCGTACCGGACCTCGAAATCCAGCAGCGCTCGGTAGAACTTCCCGAGACCGCGCGGATCCGCGCTGTCGAGCGCAATTGCTCCGAACTTGGCTATCGCAGTCATATCGCCCCCCGAACCGTTGGCCCCGACCTCGCGCCGATGCCGCATCTCCATCGATACCACACCGTCGGATGCCAGGCGCCGCAGCCACTCTGGACCTGCGGGCGGAGGTCTGGGAGTTGAATTACTCTGGCTGCGGGAGCGGCGACACAGCCTGACCGTCGGTTTCGACGAGGTCGAACTGCTCTAGGCCCGCCTCAGCACGCGAACTTCAAGCGAACTACAGGACCAGGCTACCTACCACCGTCGACGTCGATTTTCCCCGACATCTTGCCGAGAATATTTCCATTCGGTTATTGTGCCGCAACAGCACGAAGGCGGTATCCTGATGACCAACACCCGCGCAATGCTTCAGACGTGGTGGCGCGACTCGGTCGACTATGACTGGGTTGTCGAGACGCTCGAATCCCATTCGGCGCTCGGCCCATTGAAGGTCGCGATCGGCGCGGGCGGGATCGTCATGGTGGCGATCGCGATGCTGACTGCGTCGACGCAGGCCGGTGCGACAGGCCCGGTCGGTCACGCACTGTGCGGGATCGGGGCCGTGCTCGCAGGCCTGTTCGCGCTGCGCTGGTGGTTGTTGCCGTGGCCTCGGGAAGCCGAGTCGCTGATGTGGATCGTGCTCCTCGATGTCGGCATCGCCGCCAACGCCGTCGTGGTCCAGAACCGCCTGCTCGGCGTGCTCGGCATCATCCTGATGCTGTCGACCGGCGGATACGTGACGATCTTCCACGGTCCGCGGATTCTGGCACTCAACACCGGCTGGACACTGCTGTCGATCACGGTGGTATCGGTCCTGATGGTCCTCGGCACGCCCGCGAACACTGAACTCGGCAAAGGCGACTTCGCCCTCGGAGTAGCGGTGGTTCTGGTCGGGGTCGTCGCAGCGGGCCTCGCGCTCCCCATGGTGCACTTCTGCCACTGGCTGCTGCGGCTGGATTCGCTCTCGGATCCGTTGACCACGCTGCCGAACCGACGCGGCCTCGATTGCCAGCTGCGGCGCTTCTTCGGCCCCGACAGCCGCCGCGACGCCTATGTCGTCGCGGTCGATCTGGATCAGTTCACCTCCGTCAACGCCACCTTCGGCCACGCCGTCGGCGACGAGGTGCTGCTGCGGACGGCCGAGAGCCTGCGCGCCGCCGCACTGCCGGGCGCGGTCATCGCACGCACCGGCGGTGATGAGTTCACGGTGGTGGGTTATCTACGCGGCCAGTCCATTTCGGTCACGGCGGAGCGGCTGCGCCACGCCATCGCGACAATGCCAGGCCTGCCGACCACGGTCACCGCCAGCGTCGGCGCCGCGGTCGCGGAATCCGCCAGGAAACCACGCACCGGATTGTCGTATCGCACCGTGTTCTGCCGCTCCGACGCCGCCATGTTTCAGGCGAAACAGTTGGGCGGCAACGCTGTTGTCGCGCCAGGCTTGACGATCGACACAGGATCGGTCAGTGGATTCCGAGCAGGGACGGCACCGCAAACGGAGCCCGCTCGGAACCGGTAAACCCAAGTCCCCCAAACAAATCCAGGCCGACCCCGAAGGGCCAGCCTGGAATTCAGTCCCGCTCAGGCGAGGTCGAACCTGTCGTTCTCGACCACCTTGACCCACGCGGCGACGAAGTCCTTCACGAACCTCGCCCCCGCGTCCTGCTGGGCATACACCTCAGCCACCGCACGCAGCACCGAGTGCGACCCGAAGAGCAGATCGTTGGCCGTCGCCGTCCGTACCGTCTTGCCCGACTTCGAGTCGACACCCTCGTAGACGTTCTCCGCCGACGCGGACGCCTTCCACTCGATGTTCTGGTCGAGCAGGTTGACAAAGAAGTCATTCGTCAAAGTGCCTGGCCGGTCGGTGAATACACCGTGCTCGGTGCCGTTGTAGTTGGCGCCGAGTGCGCGCAAGCCGCCGATCAGCACGGTCAGCTCCGGCGCCGTCACGTCGAGCTGGTATGCCCGTTCGAGCAGCAACCGCTCCAGCGGCGTCTTCTCCCCGACCCGCACGTAGTTGCGGAACCCGTCGGCGCGCGGCTCGAGCACCGCGAACGACTCCACGTCCGTGCTCTCCTGCGAGGCATCGGTGCGGCCGGGCGCGAACGGCACCGTGACGTCGTGGCCCGCGTCCTTGGCCGCCTTCTCGATCGCCGCCGACCCGGCGAGGACGATCAGATCGGCCAGCGACACCTTCTTGCCGCCTGCGCCGTTGAAGTTCTGCTGAATCTGCTCGAGCACGGGCAGCACCTTGGCCAGCTCGGCGGGTTCGTTGACCTCCCAGCTCTTTTGGGGTTCGAGGCGAAGCCGAGCGCCGTTGGCGCCGCCACGCTTGTCGGTGCTGCGGAAGCTCGCCGCCGACGCCCACGCGGTCTTGACCAGTTGCGCCACCGACAGTCCCGACTCGAGCACCTTGCTCTTGAGCTCCGCGATCTCCGGCGCACCGATGAGGTCGTGGTCGACGTCGGGAACCGGGTCCTGCCACAGCTGCGGTTCCGGCACCCACGGACCGAGATACCGGGTGATCGGCCCCATGTCGCGGTGCAGCAGCTTGTACCAAGCCTTCGCGAACGCCTCGGACAGCTCCTCGGGATGCTCCAGCCAACGACTGGTGATCTCTCGGTAGATCGGGTCTTCGCGCAGCGCGAGGTCCGTGGTCAGCATGGTCGGCGTCCGCGCGGGCCCGTCGAACGGATCGGGGATAGTGCCTTCGCCCGCACCGTCTTTCGGCTTCCACTGATGCGCGCCGGCGGGGCTCTTGGTCAGCTCCCACTCGTAGCCGTACAGGTTCTGCAGAAAACCGTTGCCCCACTTGGTCGGTGTCGACGTCCAGACGACCTCCAGACCACTGGTGATGGCGTCCTTGCCCTTGCCAGTGCCGTACCCGCTCTTCCAGCCGAGGCCCTGCTGCTCGAGCGGAGCGGCTTCGGGTTCGGCGCCGACCAGGTCGGCATCGCCTGCACCGTGGGTCTTGCCGAAGCTGTGCCCACCGACGATCAGCGCGGCGGTCTCCTCGTCGTTCATGGCCATGCGCCCGAACGTCTCTCGGATGTCCCGCGCGGCGGCCACCGGATCAGGGCGGCCGTTCGGCCCTTCCGGATTCACGTAGATCAGGCCCATTTGGACCGCGCCGAGCGGACCCGACAGCTCACGCTCGCCGCTGTAGCGTTCGTCGCCGAGCCAGGTGTCCTCCGACCCCCAGAAGATCTCCTCCGCCTCCCAGATGTCGGGGCGGCCGAAGCCGAAGCCGAAGGTCTGGAACCCCATCGATTCGAGCGCAACGTTGCCGGCGAACACCAGCAGGTCGGCCCAGGAGACGGCGTTGCCGTACTTCTGCTTCACCGGCCACAGCAGCCGACGCGCCTTGTCCAGGTTGGCGTTGTCTGGCCAGCTGTTGAGTGGTGCGAAGCGCTGCGCGCCCTGACCGCCGCCGCCACGGCCGTCCGCGATGCGGTAGGTGCCTGCCGCGTGCCAGCTCATCCTGATGAACAGGCCGCCGTAGTTGCCGTAGTCGGCGGGCCACCAGTCCTGCGAATTGGTCAGTACCGCAGCGACATCCGCCTTCAGCGCGTCGACGTCGAGCTTGCGGAATTCGGCAGCGTAGTCGAAGTCTTCGCCGAGCGGGTTGCTCTTGGACGAGTGCGCGTGCAGCACCGAGACGTCGATCTGTTCCGGCCACCAATCCTTGTTGGTGCGCGGGCGATGGTCGGTCTTCGGCGTCGGCGACGGGATTGCCGGGTTCTCACTCTCGCTGCGTGTCGCGCTGTCAGGAGTGGGTGGGCGGCTGTCGGTGGTCACGACGTTCCTTCCTGATGGGTGGTGCGGGCTGTGGTCAGGGACGTGCGGGGGCGGCCGGTGCCGCGGTGCATGCGGGGCACAGACCCCAGTAGATGACCTCGGCCTCGTCGATCGAGAAACCGTGGTCGTTCGACGCGGTCAGACACGGGGCCGCGCCGACGGCGCAGTCGACGTCGGCGATCACGCCGCACCCGCGGCAGACGACGTGGTGATGGTTGTCGCCGACGCGCGATTCGTACCGCGCGACCGAGCCGGACGGCTGGATGCAGCGGAGCAGGCCTGCGGCGGTGAGCGTGTGCAAGGAGTCGTACACGGCCTGGTGGGAGACCGCCGCCAGGCGGGCGCGCACGGCGCGGATGATCGAATCCGTGTCGGCGTGCGGATCATCGTGCACTGCGCTGAGCACCGCGACCCGCGGCGCCGTCACGCGCAGCGAAACTCCCCGCAGCATCTGCTGGAATTCCGTGTCCGTTGGCACGCTCGGAAGTCTTGTCCGGTTTCTGGAACCAGTCAAGCATTTGCTGGGTCCCTGGCCGATTCTGCCGCGATCGATCCGATCTGCGCCGTGTGCACGGCCCGAGGCTGGGTATCGCCAAGTCGTGAGTTTCGACCTGACACCGACGGCGGCGCAGCACGACCTGGCCAAGCGTGCGCACGAATTCGCCGAGGACTGCATCAGGCCCGCGGCCGCCCACTACGACCGGGCCCAGGAGTTCCCGTGGCCGCTGCTCGAAGCGGCCGCCGAGCGTGGCTTCTACAGCCCGCTGTTCTACCGCGACCTCATCGGCGACCCGACCGGGCTGTCGCTGCCGATGTTCATGGAGGAGTTGTTCTGGGGCTGTGCGGGCATCGGATTGGCGATTGTGATGCCCGCACTTGCCCTTTCGGCGATCGGCCAGGCCGCCACCCCCGAGCAGATGCTGCGGTGGGCGCCCGAATGTTTCGGCACGCCTGGGGATCTGAAGCTCGCGGCGCTCGCCATCTCGGAGCCCGAGGGCGGCAGCGATGTCCGCAACCTGCGCACCAGGGCGGTGCGCGACGGCGACGACTGGGTCATCGACGGCCACAAGATGTGGATCGGCAACGGCGGCATCGCGAATGTGCACGTCGTCAACGCGGTGGTGGATGCGGAGCTCGGGCACCGCGGCCAGGCACTGTTCGTGGTGCCGGGCGGCACACCGGGATTGGAATTGGTGCGCAAGCTCGACAAGATGGGTTGTCGCGCATCGCATACCGCGGAATTGCGGTTCACCGGCGTGCGGGTGCCCGCGGAGAATCTGCTCGGCGGGATCGAGAAGCTCGAGCACACGCTTGCCAAGCGACGTGAAGCAGTGCGTAGCGGCGGCCGCGCCGGCTCGGTGACGCTGGGCACATTCGAGCAGACCCGCCCGATGGTCGCCGCGCAAGCGCTCGGAATTGCCAGGGCCGCACTGGAATACATGACGGCCTACGCGAACCGGCGGGAGGCCTTCGGCGCACCGATCATCGACAATCAGGGCATCGCCTTCCCGATCGCCGACCTGGCCACCGAGATCGACGCCGCGCGGCTGCTGACCTGGCGGGCCTCCTGGATGGCGGCCAACGGCGTGCCCTTCGAGCGCGGCGAAGGGTCGATGTCGAAGCTGGCGGCCAGCCAGGTCGCGGTGAAAGCCACCGAACGCGCGATCCAGACGATGGGCGGCTGGGGCTACATCAGCGACCATCCGGTGGAGGAATGGTACCGAGATGCGAAGCTGTACACCATCTTCGAGGGGACAAGCGAGATCCAGCGCATCGTGATCGCGCATGCGCTCGGCGCGGCCGACGGCAGGCCGCCGCTGCACGTCGATCTCGAACCGTCGGGCGGGCCGCTCAGCAAGGCGTTCGGCCGCGGCACCGAGGTGCGCACCAGAGCCGCGGCGGCGGCGCTCGGCTTGCGCGACCACGTGCCTGGACCGATCTTGAAGGTCGCGATGCGGATGCTTCGCCCGCCACGCTGAGCTCGGCCCGGAACATGGCTACCCGTCAGGGTTTACGAGCGACTCCCCCACGGGCAGAGATCGGCCTGGTATCGCCGACGTCGTTGACCTCGGGACGCCATTCGGTGATGGAGACGAATCCGGGTTCGACGAATTCGAGACCGTCGAAGGCGGCGCGGATCTCGTCACCGGTGCGTGGAACGTAGGGCACGCCACCGGATTTCGCATACTCCGCGCACAACGTCACATACGGTTCGCTTTCGGTGGTGCCGTCCCACAGCACCAAATAGCTGCCCGAAGGAACCGAATCGACGACCGTGCGCACGATGCGCAGCATGTCCTCGTAACTGCGAGCATGCCCGAGCACACCCATGAACATCACCGCGATCGGCTGGGTGAAGTCCAGGATGTTGTGCGCGTCGGACACGATCTGTTCGGGAACGTGGAAGTCGGCATCGATATAGGTGGTGACGCCTTGGCTGGTGGTGTTGTTCAACAACGCGCGCGCGTGGGTCAGCACAAGCGGATCGTTGTCCACGTAGACGATTTTCGCGGCAGGCGCCTCCGCCTGGGCGACCTCGTGGGTGTTCTGCATCGTCGGCAACCCGGTGCCGATGTCGAGGAACTGGCGCATCCCGGCTTCGCGCGCCAGGTAACGCACCGCGCGAATGAGGAACTCGCGCGATTGCACCGCCATCGTCGCGATATCGGGATCGATGTCCAGGCTCGCCTCGCCGACGGCACGATCGACGTCGTAGTTGTCCTTGCCGCCCATCCAGAAGTTCCAGATCCGCGCGGAATGGGGAATGTCGGTGCGAATCAACCGGTCGTTCGACATTGTCAACTCCTATATCGGTTCGAGTGACGCGTTGCGCGCCTGAGTGGGGAGTTGAACCCACAACTGCTGGTGCGGATGTGACGGTACTAGACATTCCGTCGGAGATGGGGACACTCGAAGATGTTGCAGTACTCGGCGCCTCGGCCGCGGCGTTCGCTCGCTGTCGGGACGAAATCTTGCGCACGCAGCAATGCGACTCGGGCACCTCGGCGTCCGGCGTCCACGCGGCGAGCTCATTTCCTCACCCGTGTTCGAGCGCTAGCATTTAAGAGGAGCGGTGTGCCCGCCGACGTCGTGGCCGCCCTCGCACTCGCTGTCATCACGTTCGGAACAGGAAAACTCGTGGTCGCACAACCGGTTCGGATCAAAGGGGTCGATCCGACCGTGGCCGACCGAGGTCCGACCGCGCTACGGATCGCCGTCGGCGGCCAACTCCGCAGACTCCGCGAGGCGGCGGGCATCACCCGCGACGATGCGGGCGAACACATTCGCAGCTCGCACGCCAAGATCAGTCGTCTCGAGCTCGGACGACACGGCTTCAAAGACCGCGACGTGCGCGATCTGCTGACCCTCTACGGCGTCACCGACTCCGACCAGCGCGAGATGTTCCTCGAATTGGCACGCAAGGCCAACGAACCCGGCTGGTGGCATCGCTACAACGACCTGCTGCCGCACTGGTTCGAAACCTACATCGGCCTCGAAGGCGCTGCGCACACGATCAGAACCTTTGAGGGACAACTCGTTCCGGGGCTACTGCAAACCGAGGACTACACCCGCGCGGTCGTCGCGGTCAGGCACAAGAGTCCCGACTCGGTCCGCCGGGTCGAATTGCGCAGAAAGCGCCAGGAAATCCTGGATCGGCCTGCACCCCCGAAGCTGTGGGCCGTGCTCGATGAGGCGGTCTTGCACCGCCCGATCGGCAGCATCGCCGTGCTGCGCGCGCAGATCGAGCATCTGACGCGCATGACGGACCGCCCGAATGTGACGATCCAAGTCCTGCCCTATCGCACCGGCGGGCATCCCGCCGCGGGCAGTTCGTTCACGATGCTCCGTTTCGCCGAACGCGAGCTGCCCGACATCGTCTATATGGAACAACTCGCCAGCGCCATCTACCTCGACCGTCGCGACGAGGTCGGCCGGTACCACGAAGTCATGGACCAGCTCGCTGTGCAAGCCGCGCCACCCGCCGAAACCAACAGCCTCCTGCACGAAGCCGCGGCCGCCCTCTGACCATTGCCAGCCAGCAGAGCGCTGCCTACTATCAGTTGTAGTAGATCGAGGATGGGGAGGTCCTATGCGAAACGGTGCGGGCACGAACGAAACTGGGCGGGGCGGAGATTCCTTGGTGACGCGGATCATTTCGTCGGCCTCGCGGTTCGCCAACAAACACGGGATCTACATGGGCAAGCGTTCGGCGAAAGTCCATGCGGCCCTGTATCGGCGGTCCAATGGCAAAATCGGCGGCCATCTCCCCGGATCGCCGAAGGCAAAGATTCTGCTGCTGGATCACGTCGGAGCCAAGAGCGGACTCCGGCGCACCTCGCCGCTGATGTACTACGCCGGCGACAATTTCGTTGCGGTAGTGGCCTCGAAAGCAGGCCAGCCAACCCACCCCGCCTGGTTCCACAACCTGAAAGCCAACCCGGACACCACAATTCGAATCGGCCAAGAAACCCGCCCGGTCCGAGCACGCGTCGCAACCGACGCCGAGCGAGCTCAACTCTGGCCCGAATTCGTCGCGTTCTTCCCCGACTACGACTTCTACCAACACCTCGCCAAAGACCGCAAAATCCCCATCATGATCCTCGACCCGCGCTGAGCACTCGATCAGTCATCAGCCGAGGATGAATCCTCGCCGATGCCAGGCGTTGCGGATCAGGGCTGCTGGATGCCGAGGCTTTCCATTCGTGGTGGCGGCGGGTCGCGGGGCGGGGATAGTGTCGGTCGGGTGAGGAAGGTGCTGGTTCCGAGTCCGGGTGCGGGTCGCGCGATCGACGACCGAGACGGCCGATGAAGCTGCCGATCTCGGTGCTCGACATCGGGCCGATCGAGGAGGGGCGGTCGCCGAGCGAGGCGTTGCAGGCGACGCTGAAGCTCGCTTTGCATGCCGATCAGCTCGGCTGTCAGCGGTTTTGGGTTGCCGAGCACCATAATTCGCCCAATATCGCGACGGCGGCTCCGGCCGTGATCCTGGGGGTGCTCGGCGCGGCGACAACGCGGATCCGGCTCGGTTCGGGTGGGGTGATGCTGCCCAATCACGCACCGCTGGTGGTCGCCGAGCAGTTCGGCACCCTGTCCGCGTACTACCCGAACCGGGTGGATCTCGGCATCGGCCGGGCGCCCGGCACCAATGCGGTTGCGGCCGAGGCATTACGGCGACCGCCGGACAGCGTGTTCGGCGACGAACTGCGAGAACTGCTGCGCTATTTGACCGTTGGCTCCGCTGCGGTGACCGCGGTGCCTGGACAGGGCAGCGATGTCGAGCTGTGGCTGCTCGGTTCCGGTTTGGACAGCGCACGATTGGCCGCCGAATGCGGACTGCGGTATGCGTTCGCGCATCACCTCAAACCGCAGCTGGCGGCGGAGTCAATGGAGTTGTACCGGAAGGAGTTTCGCCCCTCCGGCCTACTCGGCGCGCCGTACACCATGGTGTCGGTGCACGTGGTCTGCGCCGAGGACGATGCCGAGGCGCGCTGGTTGGCCGACCCGGCCCAGCTGTCGTTTATTCGGATGAAGGGCTGGCCCACGGAGGGTTTCCCTTCTCCTGCCGAGGCGGCGGCCTACTCGTGGACCGCGGACGAACGCGCCGCGGCCGACGCACGCCAACAGGCACAGGCGGTCGGCAGCCCGGAAACAGTGCGGCGCAGGTTGACCGACATCGTCGGCGCGACCCGTCCGGACGAGCTGATGGTGATGAACGCGGTGACCGATCCGGCCGAGCGAGCGGCCGCCCTCACGCGGGTCTATTCCCTCGTTTCATAGCATCGCTGGACGCCAGCGATAGCCGTCTGCTATCTTCAAATGCGAATCCGAATTCGGTTTCGTATTCTCCTCGGAGGTGCCATGACCGACCGCATCAGCGGTGCTTCCACCACCAGCAGGCTCCGCGTCGCACCCCAGCAGGCGCGCAGTCACGCACGGATCGGCGCGGTGCTGGATGCCGCCGAGCGACTGCTGGCCGAGGCGGGCGTCTCGGCGGTCACCACGACCAGGGTCGCCGCCGAGGTCGGCATGTCGGTCGGCGCGATGTACCGGTACTTTCCGGACAAGGAAGCGATCCTGGGCGCGCTGGCCGAGCGCTTCCTGCTCCAGTTCGACAACACCCTCGGCGAGCTCGTCCAGCAAGCAGGCGAGCAGAGGTGGGCCGATCCTGCCGACGTGCTGGTCGACCTGTTCGTGCACCAGTTCCGCGGCAGGCCCGCACTACTCGCGATCCTGGTCGACGCCCGTCTTTCCGAGGAACTGATCCAAGCGGACCGGGCTTATATCCAGGCCATCGCCGACAACGTCCGGCAGATCGTGCTCGCCCAAGGCATCGCCGTCGAGGCAGCGGGATTGACGGCCGCGTGCCACGCGGCAGTGCTGGCTGTCGATGCGATCGTCTTGGCGGCCTTCCGACTGGATCCGGCGGGCGACCCCCAACTCATCACCGAAGTAAAGGCATTGCTACGCAACTACTTAGCCGACATCTCGACCCGATTCGGGTCCACGGAGTAAACCCGGGAAGAAAAGAGCACACCATGGCGCGGATTCCCTACCCCGAACGTCCGAAATCAGTTCGGGCTGTACCCATTCCCACGGACGTACCGGAGCACCACATGCTCAGCATGCTGATGCATTCGCAAGGGACGATCCAGCCGTGGATCAGGCTCGGGGTCGCACTGTTCACCGCAACCATCTTGCCGACGCGCTCCCGCGAGCTGGTGATCTTGGCGACCTGTCACGCAATGGACGCCGTATACGAGTGGCGCCAACACGAAACGACGTCGGCGTCGTTCGGCGTGACCGCCGAGCAACGCGCGGCGATCCAATCGGAAAACCTCGACATCCTCGACGATTACGACCGATCACTGGTCCAGTTCGCCACTGCCGTAGTGAAAAGCCCGCGCATCGATGAGCAAGCCTTTGCCGCTGTGCGCCACCATCTTTCCGACGCCGAAATCGTCGAGGCGATACACCTCTGCGGCTACTTCTGGACCCAGAACCGACTCGCAAGCACCCTCGATGTCGAGATCGACCCACCGAACGACTACGCCGTCGTGGCGGCCAACGTGGCATCGTGGGGTTTGCCCACCGAGGCGTTCCCGGCAGAGTGAGACTCGCGGACGATTCCGGGGTGCGCCCTCATCGCACACCCCGGACCCGCAGTCCCCGTTGCCATTTCAGTCCACCGTGCCCTCCCACACGAACCCGTCCGGATCGACGAAGGAACCGGCATTGCCGCCGATGACGATCTGGTGCGAACCGGTGCCGTCCACGGCGACGCCCGCATCCTTGGCGGCGGCCTTGCGCGGGTACATCGCCAGCTTGACCGCCGACTTCGGGCTCGCGAACTCGACGTACTTGCCGCCGAAGCTCTTTGCCACGGTCAGACCGCGGTCGACATAGAACTGCTTGCTCGCCTTGACGTCATCGACGCCGAGCAGCAGCACCACATCGTCGACCTCGCGGGTGGCCGGGCCGGTGTCCTTCTTGTTCGACGAGGTGACCTTCCAGATCGTTCCGTCCGGTGCCTGGATGACCGCGCCGTAGCCCCAGAAGCTCTTCTTCGCGGGCTTCAACATCGTGAAGCCGACGGCCAGTGCGGAACCGACGAGGCTGTCGACGGTGCTCGGCTGGGCGACCACCAGCGAGAGCATGAACCCGCGGAAGCCCGTTGCTGGTTCCTGTGCGGCCCGGAAGCTCAGCTTGTCGCCCAGCCCGAAGGCTGCGGCGTAGGTGGCTTCGGCGGCGGCCGGGTCGGGGACCTCGAGGTGGATGTTGATGCCGGTGTTGGTGTCAGTGGTGATGTTCATGCAGCTAACGCTAATTTCGGCGCGGGATCGAAACATCCGTGCCGACCACGGAACGTGTCCACTGAGCCGAGCACTGAGGAGCCCCCGTACCGTGCCTGGACCCCGAGAGATACTGGTCGGGTGCACCACGCCGACCCGCCGTCCTTGCCCGAAGAGGTCCGCCCCTACCTGGACGAACTCGTTCAGCGCAGCACCGCCGTCTGCGGACCGCACCTGCGCAGCATCTTCGCGGTCGGCTCGATCGCGCTCGACGACTACCGGCACGGCCGCAGCGACATCGACGTGACAATGGTGGTCGACCCGACTCTCCCCGCACCCGCCGTACACGAACTGGCCGAATCACTGACCCACCCAACGCTCCCCTGCCCCGCAGCAGGATTGGAGCTGGTCGTCTACGGCTCGGATTTCACCGCCAGCCCCTCCGGAAACGCCGGATACCTCCTGAATCTCAATACCGGCCCCATGCTGCCACCCTGCGCCGACTTCGATTCGTCTGGCGCACAGTCTTTTTGGTACGTCATCGATCGTTCGATCGCCTACCAGTCCGGACGTCTGCTCGCCGGCGAGCCCGTCCGGCAAGTCCTCACAGCGCCAACGCAACACGACCTGTTCACCGCCCTGGCAGCCTCCGTCCGTGAGCACAGCACCGCCGAAGGCCACCTGAACGACAACCGAGTACTCAACGGCTGCCGCTCGGCAGTGTTCTGTCGCACCGGTCGCTGGCTTCCCAAACGCAAAGCCGCACAATCGATCGCAACATCAGAGGCCGGTTTCCGCTCCCTCGTGGAAGCTGCCGTGCAAAGCTTCGAGCGCCCGCGCTCGGCAGCACTCCCCCTGCCGACTGCCGAAGTCCGAACCTTCTTGAACTGGGTGGCCGAACGCGTAGCGGACGCCGCCAAAGCAGCGTAAACCGCAGACGGACATGCGCAAGGCAGCGGGACGCCATCGAGCGAGACGTCGCCGTCGAGCGCACCAAGCCGTACAGCGACGGCCACACCCTGGCCGTCCTCGAGTACTTCGCCGCGCGCGCTCACGAGATCCCTGCCGGAGCGGCCCCGCTGCTCCTCGGCCAGAAAATGCCGCAATTCGCTCGGCGCGCCGAACCGAGCGGTTGATCCCCGGCAAGCTAGCGGCGGCGTACGCGGAACGCGTAGATGACCGCACCGACGCCGATGACCGCGGCCCCGGTCAGCACCGACGATCCGGGGAGGGCGCAGCCCAGCGCCAAGCAGCCGACCAGTCCGACGACGGGAATCGCTCGCGCAGGCCGGTTTTCGGCACGAGACAAGGTCAAAGCCGAGGCGTTCGCGATCGCGTAGTAGAGCAGCACGCCGAAGGAGGAGAAGCCGATCGCCGCGTGCAGGTCGACGGTGGCCGCGGCGACGGCGACGATCGCACCGACAGCCAACTCCGCGCGGTGCGGAACCTGGAAGCGAGGATGTATCGCCGCCAACGCGGGTGGGAAGTGCCGGTCACGAGCCATGGCCAGCGTGGTGCGGGAGACGCCGAGGATCAGCGCGAGCAGCGAGCCGAGGGCGGCGATCGCGGCGCCCGCGCGGACAACCGGTTCCAGCCATCCGACACCCGCGACGTGCACGAGAGATGACAGGGGCGCGGTAGCTGCGGCGAGCCGGTGCGGGCCGAGCACGCTCAGTGCCGCAACCGCGACTGCCGCGTACACGACAAGAGTGATGCCAAGGGCCAACGGGATTGCGCGCGGGATGGTTCGGGCCGGATCACGCACTTCTTCGCCGAGGGTGGCGATGCGGGCATAACCCGCGAAGGCGAAGAACAGGAATCCTGCGGCCTGCAGGACGCCGAAAGCGGTTATGCCACTATCGAATTCCAGTCGACTCCCATCCATTTCCTGGGAGGTCAGGGCAGCGACAACGACGGCGGCAAGCACCGCGATGACCACTGCGACGATGACGCGAGTCAGCAACGCCGACTTCTGCACTCCGCCGTAGTTCACAGCGGTCAACCCCACCACCGCCGCAACGGCCACGGCATGGGCGTGACCGGGCCACAGATATGCGCCAACCGTCAACGCCATCGCCGCGCACGACGCCGTCTTGCCAACCACGAAACTCCAGCCCGCCAGATATCCCCAGAACGGCCCCAACCGCTCGCGCCCGTAGACGTAGGTTCCACCGGACGCGGGATATCGGGCGGCGAGCCGCGCGGACGACGTCGCGTTGCAATAGGCGACCACCGCGGCGATCGCCAACCCGACCAGCAAACCCGACCCCGCCGCCTGGGCGGCCGGGGCCATGGCAGCGAAGATGCCGGCCCCGAGCATCGCACCGAGCCCGATGACCACCGCATCCCCGACTCCGAGCCGACGAGCCAGTTTCGCCGAAACCTCTTCAGTCACAACAAGTTCCTCATGGCAGTCGATTCTCGAGGGTGTTCCGCCGGATGCTCGTATCCCGGCACAGCACGTCCGTTGTTCGACGGATACGCACCGCACCAGGCGCACAATAGACTTCGCCTCACCAACGAACGCGACAGCGCAACAACGAAATCGAGCGCTCCACCCGTGCCACCGTCTGCGTAGCTATCGGCACATCCCAGGGGGGACAGCGAGTGCGGGATACGAAGCAGGCCAACACCACGCGCCCAACAATCGTCCATAACGCGAACGCGCGTACCCGGCTGAACCCAAGGCATACACAATGACAATCTCACCGCGACGTTACGCAATCGCCGCAATCCTGATCGCTGCAACGTCACTCGGATCCGCCGCATGCAGCGGCGAGACCACCCCCGCTCCGAAGGTGACCCCCTCAGCCACCCTGACCACGCGCACCCAACCGACAACCACCACACCAGCATCCACCACCCGCCCTCCGACTTCGACGACGACACCAGTCCCAGCACAACCACCCGTCCCGCCACCACCGGCCGAGACGATCGCGCCACAACCTGCACCACAACCAGCCGCGCCACAACCACCTGCACCACAACCATTTGTGCCGCAACAGCCAGTCGCCCCCGCACCCCCACCTCGCACAACTACCGCCGCCCAACCCGCCCCGAGCGTCTATTACGCCAGCTGTGCCGCCGCCCGCGCGGCCGGCGCAGCGCCCCTGCACCGCGGCGACCCAGGCTACAGCGCGAAGCTCGACCGCGACGGCGACGGAGTCGCCTGCGAGTAAGCACAACCGACCCGGTCGCAAACCACTTGGTCGTCGACTGGCCCAACCGAGGCAGTTCGCTCAGCGACAGAGGATCGCCCTACCCGGGTTCGTCGTAGAAAATGCGCCCGAGCAGTTGACGCATCGGTTGATCCAGCGGCTCTCAGTTGGTCATCCGAATACTGGGAACTGGTGGCGGCATCGGCCGAGAAGCCACCTGCACCAGTTCCAGTGATCACTTGTCCAGTGGCGGTCGAGGCCTTTCCGCGGCCGCCCTCGCGAGATTCGGTTCGAGCGGGTGGCAAAGCTGCTGAGGCGGTCGGCTCGACCGGGACGCGACCGCAGCAGCAACCCGCAGCGATACGCCGTGCTCGACCGCGGCGGTAATTCCCCGCGCTGGAATGCGCCGAGCGGCTCGTCGGAGAAGTCCGTGCCTTCTTCCGACCACTGCGTTGAGGGCGGGCGGCGCGGAGGTGCGTCACGGATTGTTGAAACGCACTTCCGGGTAGGCCGGGTCCGGATGGTCGAGCAAGGGTTGGTGGATTCCACGTAGGTGTTGGTCGAAGAAGGCGGCTACGTGGGCGCGGGTGATTTCGACGGCACGTCGGCCGGACAGCGAATCTTGCTGCGTGGCAGCCTGTTCCAGGTGCATCACGGTGTCGATGAAGGAGTTGTGGTCGGTGCCGACCACGGTCAGCCAGCGCTTCCAGCCGGGGAGTTCCGACCAGGCTCGGTCCCAGCTCGGATCGTGGCCGCCGGGCCTGGTGTCGGCGTCGGTGCCGAACAGCAGGAACGGGCGGTCGCCCAACGCCGACAGCGGTGCGTCGCCGAAGAAGGTGCCGTCCATGTTCAGTCCCGCGCGGACGCGTTGATCGGTGGCCATCGTCTCGGCGGTGGCGGCGCCGCCGATCGAGTGACCCGCCATGCCGATCCGGGTGCGGTCGATGAGCTTGGCGTGCGGCCAGCTCGGTTGCGGACCGGTCAACCGATCCAGCAGGAATGCCACATCGCGAGCCCTGGTCTCGACAATGGTGGTGAGAGGCTCCCCCTCGTCGGTGCGTTGACAGGCAACGCAGGTCGACATCCGTCCGCCAGGGAACTCGGTACCGAACGATTCACCGGCATGGTCGACGACGGCAACGACATAGCCGCGGCTGGCGAGCTCTTCGGACAGCGCGGTGAGCGTGTAACGCGGCGCGGTGAAACCCGGCGAAAGGACAACCAGCGGATGCGAACCGTCAACGGGCGGCGCCCCCTCGACACTGTTGGTGTGCACCGCCGCGAGCACTTCGGCGGGCACCTCCTTGTCGAGCCCCAATCCGACCAGCATCGCGCGGCTTTCGGCGGTGGTCGCGTACGGCGCGTGCGCACCACCACCTCGCTGCGCCGGGTAGTACATGCTGACCATCAGCTCCCGCGGCGTGCCGGGCGTCCACGGATCCGTGCGACCGGAGTCCACAAGATGCAGAACATCGCGTCCGACCGCTGACGGCCCTGAAGGCCTGAGCACCGGCTTCGTGTCGACCGCAGCGGACTCGGTCGATGACGGCACGTCCGTGGTCCCCGATGAACAGGCAACCACCGAAAGTGCTGTCGCCAGGGCAAGCACGAGTGCAGCGGCGATGCGCATCGTGGTGAGCTCCTCTCCGAAACCTGCTCGGCGCGAGTCGCCGACATCCCGATCCTCACCGCCGAACCACACAGCGACGACAGGACAACGGCAAAACCATGTAAGAAGTCGCCGCTGGCAGGATGAGGCGCACCATGACTGACAACGACGCCCGCCGCGGCCGACGGCGAGACATCGCGCGGCTCGCTCTGCTCGCCGTGTTCCTGTTCGCGATGTTCTACCTGGTTGCCATCGCGCGAGTGATCGACGTCGACGGCGTGCGCAGCTTCATCGCGGCGACCGGTCCGGCAGCACCGTTGCTCTACGTGCTGGTGTCGGCCGCCCTCGGCGCCATCTTCGTCCCCGGCCCGATCCTGGCAGCGACGAGCGGCCTACTGTTCGGACCACTGCTCGGGACGTTCGTGACACTCGGTGCGACGGTAGGCACCGCGATGATCACCAACCTGCTCGGACGGCAGGCCGGACGCGACAGTGCACGCAGACTGCTCGGCGCCGACCGAACCGAGCGCATCGACGCACAGATCGAACGGCGCGGTCTGTGGGCGGTCGTCGGACAACGCTTCGTCCCAGGCATCTCGGATGCGTTGGCCTCCTACGTGTTCGGCGCACTCGGAATCCCGTTGTGGCAGATGGCAGTCGGCGCGTTCATCGGATCGGCACCACGCGCATTCGTCTACACCGCACTCGGCGCATCGATCGGCGACCTCTCAGCACCCTTGGCCTACACCGCAATCGCAGTCTGGTGCGTCGTGGCAATCATCGGCGCTTTCGCCGCCCACCGCGGCTACCGAACCTGGCGAGACGCCCGCCCCCACACCACACAGTCCCCCGACCCGAATCCAGCCGACTAACCCCGCCGCCGCGCACACCCCGTCGACCCCACCCTTCGGCGTCGCCCCACCCACCACCCGTCAGCATCGCCCGGCCCAAGATCCGCACCTCTCCTGTAGATCCGCACTCGTTCTGTGAATCCGCACCCTTCTAGCAGCCCAGAGCCAGTGCGAATCCACAGAGCGAGTACGGATTCGAGCCTTCGGCCGTGAACCCCGGACCCGCGCGCGACCTGACGTGACTTGACGTAGGAATTGCGCTCTTGACCCATGCTGCAGCAGGGTCAAGTGCATGTTCTGTACGTCAAGTGCGCCCGGGGAAACCGATGAGCAGCAAACTTCTTGGTGTGCCTAACCATTCGACTTCTTCGATCTTGAAAGCTCTCGAAACGAGAGCACAGCCAAGTAACCCGGCTGGGACGAGACGCCGCGTGATCGACTGCGGAGGTCAGCCGGGTACGGCAGACGACGCCACCACGCTAATCGGATGCAAACCCCGAGATGCTGTACTCGTCAGGAGACCCGTAGAGCCGAAGGAGCTTTGCCTTCGCCGAGCCCAAAGCGGAGCAGTGTCAGACCAACCCGGCCCGGACGGACGCGGCTTTGGGCGAGTGCGGCTTTGGTCAGGGCGGGTTGCGTTTGGGGTGGTGGTTTATCCGCGGGTTCGACGGTTTCCAAGCACCAGGACATCACGGGGTTTGCACTGGATAGCGTGGTTGCTTCGTGTGCCGTACCCGGCTGACCTCCGCAGTCGCTCACGGGTTC
>NZ_BDAY01000007.1 GCF_001612685.1 Nocardia altamirensis NBRC 108246 | reverse complement strand
CGTGCGGCGTGTTGCAACCATAAGACTCCGCTCAACGGTGGTCAGCAACCATTTCTCTCCGCTCAACGGGTAGCAACCATTTCTCTCCCGTCGATCCAGGGCTCGGCGCTCCGCCAAGTTCCTCGCCCACGGCTTGGAGGTTCGGTCCAAAGATCTTGTGGGGAAGTGATCTTGGGAAGTTGACGGGAGTCCAATGGTGGGCGTCTCGGCGGGTCTTGCGACCATACGACTCCCGTCAACGGGCATCAGCAACCATTTGACTACCGTCGATGGGGTCGCAACCGTCCCTGGGGCATCGGCCGGTGGTCCGGCTCAGAGACCTTCAAGCGATCTAGAAGCGTTGGCGTGAGAGAACTGGCGCGTGTCGCGACCCGTGCCGCAACCACTCCTCTCACGCCAATAAGGTTCAGCAACCACTTCTCTCACGCCAACGAGCCTCGGCAACCACTTCCCTCACGCCGACGGGCCCGGCAACCACTTCTCTCACGCCGATGCGGGGCCCCGCCACCTCAGAGGCGGTCCGGCGTGAGAGTTGGTGCAGCCATGTCCCGTTCGCGTGGGTAGCGGCTCATCAGTGGGACATGGTGGAGGCGTTTACGGCGTGTCGCCTCCACCAGGTCCCACTCGTCAGACTGCCGCTTACCGACTGGGACTTGGCGGAGGAGCTTGGCCTATTCACGACAGCCGACCTGTCGGGTGGACGCGGGTGAGCGGGCCTCGCGTGCGAGTCGGCGCCGATACCTCAGATACCCGCCACCGAAACTCGAACACTCGCCACCGAACTCGGCATCCAACGGCACAGTTCCCGCACCTGCCGACGTCCTTAACCAACTCCTGTCGAACCCACGCGCTGTTGCATCGCAAGGCATGAACCCCACCCAACCTGGGACGGCCGCACTCACAGAACCCAATGACCCAGCCTCCGTTGCCAGATCACCCCAACCTCCGCACCGCCCCACGCATGCACGACCTCTCCCTACAAACCAGACCTCGAGCCCGCACCGAGCCCGGCGTCCGACCACCCACGCACCTACCTCCGCCCCACGCACCAACCAACCCCGCACACCAACCCTCCCCCTGCGCACCGACCCCCACACCCGTGCACCACACACACATCACCTCCGCACCCACGCACCAGCCCCACCCAACCCGAGACGGCAGCACTCACTGGACCCAACGACCCAGCAGCCTCCGTCGCCAGATCACCCCCAACCACGGCACCACCCCACGCAGGCACAACCTCTCCCTAGAAACCAGACCCCGAGCCCGCACTGAGCTCGGCCACCGACCTCCCACCACAACCACCGGTAGCGATAGGTCGGCAACCAGCCGACCTATCGCTACGGAGAGGCCCCGCTCCCAGTACGGAACCCACGCTATCCATCACACCAAGCGCAAATCACCATCCCAAGAATCCGAAATCAAATTCCCACCGACAATGAATTCACACCCGACTCCCAAAAACACCAACTATTCACTGCCGTGGAGACCGATTAGTCCCCTGCCCTCTGGATGTACCGAAGTCCTGCGTCCAATAAGGCGTACCCTTACTGCTCTTGGCAAATCCAACGCCGATATCACGGAGCGAACAATTGAGAATATTCGCCCGATGCCCTGGACTGCGCATCCACGCACTGACTACAGCAGCCGGAGTGGATTGGCCCGAGGCGATATTTTCCGCCCAGGTGTTGGCCTGGTAACCCGCCGCCTTGATCCGGTCACCTGGACTGCCCTTGGACGAGTTGTGATCCAACCGGCCACGGGCGGCCATGTCTTCCGCGTGCGCCTGCGCAGCCTGGGTTAGTCGCGTCTCCGCCTTCAAGGCAGGGCATCCCGCCTTCGCGCGCTCGGCGTTGGTGAGACTGACCACCGATCCTGCGGCCGACCGATCCTGCGGCGCCGCCAGCACCGCCGGGCCGGAGGCGATAAGCCAGGCCGAAACAGAAGAGATGACGAGACAAGTAAGTGAGGCGCGGCTGAAAGGTGATGAAAAACGCATAATTCAAACCCCTTGGTTCGTATTACGGTTGAATAACAGTAGCACTGTAGCGCGAGCACAGGCAAGGTCACAGTGCCTGCTCGAGACACCGTGGCGGATAGTGGCAATCAGGGTGCTACCGCCCGGAAGATTCGCAGCAATAATGGCGCGCAGACGATCAACGGTCCGATACGATGCGGGACATCCGAAATTGGGCGCAGCTCAGGACGCCGGACGTATTCGATCTCCACTACTACGCACACCGTGGGCGGACGTGCGCGAATAGCGGCGACGGATCCGGCGACACCGACATGCGGCCACAACTGAAACGATCGATCCGTCACTAAGGACAACCACTGATGGGCAAACACAACGCAAGGCGGAACCCGCAAGGTTCGGTGCGATTGGCCATGCTCTCTATGACCGCCCTGATCGCCACCGGAATCGCCACCCAGCACGGGCCGTCGCCCGAGAATCAAGCGACGATGCTGACGGCCACCCTGACCGAACTACCCCCAGAGCCGGTCACCCCGAAGACCGACACACAGCATTCGCTGGCAGCGGACGAGCCGATACATCCGATCAAGCCGGCCGCCGACGCGGCCGCACCACGCCACAAGAAGGATCAGCCGACCGACCGCGAGGAGGCAAGCAGGCCCGGACTGCCCCTCACGCCGTTCGAGCGGCCGATGACGGCCATACCCGGCCGCAAGATCGCGCCCAACCCGCGTCAACAGAGCGAGCCAGGCCCTCAGCCCAGCACTCAAATAGCTGTTCCGCCTATCGATCTCACGGGACTGCTGACCAACATCACCGCGGCACTGAACGCGGGAGCGGCATTCGCACAGGGCCTCGGGACCGGCAGCGCGACCCTCGACACCGGGGCGACGACGCCCGCCGCACCGACCAGCACGGAAAGCGACACCGCCGACGACACGGCCACCACCGAAAGCACCCCCGCAACACAGAGCACCCCCACCACCGAAAGCACCCCCGCAACACAGAGCACCCCAACCACCAAGACCCAACCAGCCGCTCCGGCATCGGATCTCGCGTCATTGCTGGCGAACGTCACCAACGCACTGAAGGTGGGAGCAGCACTCACCCAAGGCCTGGAGTCCGGCAGTTCGCTCCTCGGGACCGGCAGCGCAGTCCTCGGTAGCGGCAGCTCGCTCCTCGAACCCGGCAGCGCGGCCCTCGGGAGCGGTAGCTCGATCGCCGGGGCGGGCAGCTCGGTCCTCGCCCCCGTGCTCGTCCCCCTCAGCGCCGCAGCATTGGCCTCCGCCTGATCTGCACGCCTCGTAGACTCCCATCGGACCACCCGGTCCGATGGGAGTCTCGTCATGGCAACAGATGACCTACTCGTCGAATCCGACTGTCCACCAACCCATCTGAACGAGGGCATGGATTCATGCTCGGCCCGGACGCACAGTCGTTGTCCTGAGGATGGTCCGCCGAAATCGCTCACGCCCCAGCCGACCTAACCGGCGCGGATGGCAACCGCAAACCCTCACTGACCAGCGAGTGCCGTTGCAGCACTAGGGCAGTGCCAGATACAGCACGTCGACCGGATCATCACCGTTCGTCATCCGGCGCCCTGCCTCGCGCCACCCCCACCGACGGTAGATCTCCCTGGCCGGCGCACCCGGGTTGGCGCAGAGCACCGCGAACGGCTCGGGCCGCCCCCGCAACACCTCGTCCATCAGCGCACGCCCGAGCCCCCGATTCTGATGATCGGGATGCACCGCGAACTCCATGACCGCGAGCTTTCCGGCCGCGACGAGCTTCGGGTCCGGCAATATGTGCGCGTCGGTCCACCATTCCCCCGACACCATCGGATAGCCGTACACCATCCCGATCAGGGCGTCGCCGTCGAGCGCCTGCGCGAGCGTGAACCCCGGCCGATCGAGCTCGGTCGTCAGCAGCTCACGAAATCGCGCAACATGTTCCGCCCCTTCGAAATACGGCGGCCCACCGAACACGACGCGATACAGCTCGACCACCGCTTCGAACTGTTCGATCGCGCTGTCCCGGCCCCCACATACAATTTTGCACACAGCCGCTCCATCCACCAACGCACTTGGCCACCGTGCGTCACCGAACGTCTTCCACGACTGTATCTTCCGCCACCGACCAGACGGCGAGCGTACGCTCAGCGCCGATTGCGGGACTCCGTCGAGGCGATCACCAGCGACAGCCGGTACGTGGCCCGCCCAGCAGTGCAGACACACTGCTGGGCGGGCCGCTTCCCCGTACACCCAGTGAACGCCGCCACGTTCTCATGGGCACAGCGATACTAACCTGTGCGAACGGTCGAACCGTGTCACGCCACTCGGCAATCTGAAATCCACTCGAGAGGCCACCAGGCCCCGCGGACTTCGCGCCGCTCACAGCCCCCTTCGGAGCGTATGCCGCCACCAAACTGTGCCGCGTCTCAGCCCTGACGGCGGAGCGCCTGGTAGGGCTTACCAGACATACGGGACCAAACGGTAGTCAACCTTGTCGAGGCGTTCGGCGTAGCCGGGGACCTTTTCCCGCATGATCCTCTCCGCGTACAAGAGAACCACTACGTTCAGCATCAATGTGACAGCGAAGGGCACTAGACCCCACCAGGATCCGAGGGCGACAGGCATCGCGGCCTGGTAGAGGAGGGACCCGGTCGCAAAGGGGTAGCGGACGACGCCAAATGAGCCGGTCGACATGATCTGCCAGTCCTGCACCTCCTCTGGCCCGGAGGACCAGCGGACCATCTCCTGACGGACGCGCAAGCTGATCACCCAGCCTGCGGCGAAGAAGAGAACAGCGACAAGGCTGATCCACGGCGGAACCGACGACCAGCCGAACCGACGGTCGAAGCCAGGGACGACCAACGCGGCGACGAAGGCAAGCGCCACAAGGGGTCCGGCGATCCGCAGACTCCGCGGCAGCCCCTGCGGTCCACTCTCGGTTTCGACCTGCGATCGACTCGGTGATCGCCGCGGCACCGGTACCGGTTCACCACGCGCGAGCGAGACCAAGAGCACCATTCCTATGCTGCCGATCATCGCCGCCATCAGGACCCATGCCTGCCAGTAGCTCAGCGTCCAAGCCGTGAGGAAGAAAACAACTCCCATCACGGCGGCCAGCACTACCGATAAGACGAAGTACGCCGCAAAGCGCCGATAGTCCCTGTTCATTGTCTACTCCGACGACAGCAGGCGGCAGCATCGAATGCGACGGTGCGTGCCTCCATCGAGGCTAACAGACTGACGCCCTGCCGACCAGCACCTGCACACGCAAAACCCCGCCGCCACAACATGATTCGACATATCTCAAGACGGCGTCACCGTCTCGGGCACGGGCTGGCGGATCGGGTGGACGGGTCAGGGCCAACCGGCTCCCGGGGCTGGTGCCGGGAATGCGACGACTTGCCCTGTGGGACCAACGGATTCGGAGTCGCCGAAGTTCTGACCGACAACATAGAGCCGTGGTTCGGAATCCCGGCTGAGGGTGCAGGCGAAAGCGCCGCGGTCCCACTTGACGGTGTCGGATATCGCACCGCCTTCGGTCACCCGAACGCAATGACTGTTCCCGACATCGGCGTACCAGACCGCGCCTTCGGTGTCGACGCAGATCCCGTCGGGATGATCGCCGGGAGTTTCAGCCCAGACGCGGCGGTTGGTGAGGGTGCCGTCGGCACCGATGTCGAAGGCGCTGAGGCAATTCGCGTACGACTCGGCGACGATCAACGTGGCGCCGTCCGCGGTGATCGCCATGCCGTTCGGAAAGGCGAGGTTGTCGGCAACCTGGCGAACAACACCGTCGGGCGTGACACGAACGATGATGCCAGGGGCGAATTCACCACCGGGAAAGTCGAATCCGATGTTGTTGACGTAGGCGTTGCCACCGGCATCGACGACGATGTCGTTCCACGGCTTGTCCGAGATCGCGGCCAGGTCGGCGTGCGTGCCGAGTGTTCCGTCCGGATCGCGGCGGAGCAGGCGCTGCTGCGCCGAGTCGACGACGAGGAGCTCCCCGCCGGGCAGGAAGTCGATACACATCGGGAACGACGGAACGTTCACGATGACCTCGGCGCGATGCTCGGCGTCGAGCGCGATCACTTGATTGGCGCCCCAGTCGGAGAACCAGAGTCGTCCCTCATGCCAGCGCGGGGATTCGCCGAACACGACCCCTTCCAGCAAAACCTCAGGTGTGTGCACGGGCAGCCTGCCTTTCTTCGGTGTAGTTGTACAGACGTCGTGTGGGTCGGAAACTCATCGCCCGCGGCACGTGTTGCTGAGTTGAGGGTGCCTTGCGGGTCTCTATTGGTGTGGGCGCTCCCACATGAACCGACCTGCAAAGGAGCCACGACCATGGAACACACCTCGCGACGACGAGCGACCGCGAAGCCGAGCGATCGCGCGGAGGTCGGCTGATGGGTATGACCGCCACGCAGCGCTGGGTCCTCGGTGTCACCGCGATCGCTTCCATCATGGTCGCGCTCGATCTGCTGATCGTGTCGACGGCGCTGACGACGATGCAGTCGGATCTGCAGGTCTCGATCGGTCTGTTGCAGTGGACCGTCACCGCATACGGCCTGAGCTTCGCCGGTCTCCTGATGACCGGCGCGGCGCTCGGCGACCAGTTCGGGCGGCGGCGCGTCTTCAGCATCGGACTGACCGTGTTCGCCCTCTCCTCCGCGGGTTGCGCGCTGTCGCCGACCATCGGGTGGCTGATCGCCGCACGCGGCGTGCAGGGGGCAGGCGCGGCGCTCGTCATGCCGTTGGCGGTGGCCTTGCTCAGCTCGAGCTTTCCCGCCGAAAGCCGTGGCCGCGCGTTGGGGATGTTCGAGGGATTGACCGGCCTCGCGACCATCGGTGGCCCGCTCCTCGGCGGAATCCTTACGCACCTGGTCAATTGGCAGGCGATCTTCTGGGTCAACGTGCCGATCGCAGCAGTGCTGATCGTGGTGGTCCATCGCCGCGTCGCCGAAAGCCATGGCCCCGGTGTGGCTCTCGACGTCCGAGGAGCGGTGCTGGTGACCGCGGGCGTGATCGGACTGGTGTGGACGCTCATCCGCGGCAACGACATCGGCTGGACCAGTCCCGAGATACTCGTGGCAGCGAGCGTCGGCGTGGTACTTGTGCTCGTGTTCATCGGCTGGCAGTTCCGTGCGGCGACTCCGATGCTCCCGATGAATCTCTTTCGATCCAGGGACTTTTCGGTGGGCACCGTGGTCGGCGTGCTGCTCTTCGCCGCGCTGTACGGCTCGGTGTTCTTCCTCGCACAGCTGATGCAGGTCGGTCTCGGCTACACGCCGCTCGAAGCGGGTATCCGACTGGTGGTGTGGACCGCCCCGCTGCTCGTAATCGCCCCGCTGGCAGGTCTTCTCGCCGAACGCGTCGGCGACCGCTCAGTGCTGTGCACAGGGTTGGCGATCAATGCCGTTGGATTGCTCTGGATTGCGTTGATCGCATCCCCCGACCTGTCCTACCTGAGCCTGGCCGTGCCGCTTGCGGTGACGGGAATCGGTGCCTCCTTGGCGATTCCGGTGGTACAGAACGTTGTGCTCGGCGCCGTCGCGCCGAGCGCCATCGGCAAGGCCTCGGGCGCGAACAGCATGACCCAGGAATTCGGCGGGGCGGTCGGAGTCGCGCTGCTTGTCGCGGTTTTCAGCACTTTGGGTGGCTATACGTCGCCGTCCTTCTTTCTGGATGGCTTCGCTCCTGCGATGGTCGTCTGTGCTGCCCTGGCCCTAGCCGCTGCCATGGTGGCACTTGCGGTCACCCGAAAAGCCCACTCCGACACCGCTTCGCCGGACCCGGCCGCGCTACGAACCTAGGCCAACACGGCAGGCAGCCCGAAGCGCGCGATGATCGCCGGATCGACGAACGCGGTCACCGCCGCAATGCGATCCCCTTGCACGGTGAGCACGTCGAGCACGGTGCCCACATAGGCGCCGCGCTCCGCATTCCACTCATAGCAACCCAGTGCGGGCTGCCCGTTCGCCCACGTCGGCAGGTGCCGCCACCGACCGTGCAGCGGACCTGCCACCAGAAAGGCGGTGATCGAACTCCGACCGCGGTACCAGGCAGGGAAGGGCGGCATCGACCACGTCGCGCCGTCGGTCAGCATGCCGATCAGCGCATCCAGATCAGCCCGCTCCAGCGCGGAAGCGTAACGATCGACCAGCTCACGAACGCGCGCGTCCCCGAGCGCCCGCAATGCGGTCTGCTGACTCTGCTCAGGCACGCGCTCGCCGACCAAGCGGCGGGCGCGTTGCAGCGCGCTGTTCACCGCGGGCACCGTGACTTCCATCAACTCGGCGACCTCACGGGCGGAGTAGCCGACCACCTCGCACAGCAGCAGTGCGGCCCGCTCGTTTCCCGGCAGATGCTGGATCGCGGCGACGAAGGCGAGCTCCAAACTCTCCCGCCGCTCATACCTCGGTTCCGGCCCTGCCTCGTCGGCGGTATTCGGATACGGCTCCAACCACGCCGATTCCGTCGGCATCGCACTGTCGGCGAAATCCTGATCGAGCCAGGACGGGTACTCCATCGGCAGCACCCGCCGCTTGCCCCGCTCGATCATGGTCAGACAGACGTTCGTCGCGATCCGATACATCCACGTGCGCAACGAGCTACGACCGTGAAACCCCGCCAGCCCCTGCCACGCTCGAAGCAAGACGTCCTGCATCGCATCGTCGGCGTCATGCACCGAACCGAGCATGCGGTAGCAATGGGCATGGAGCTGTCCATGCAACGGCGCAACCAGCTCCCCGAACACGACTTCATCGCCGCGAGCGATCGCGACCTGCTCCACCTCGCTCAGGCCCACCGATTCCCCTCTCCGCTTTGGACGCCGGCCCCATTGTCGTGACAAGCGTATGCCCGCTGACAGACAACAACCCGAGGCCGCGCGTCCGGTAGGCCGTGCACAGCTGTGGCGCTCGGCCGCTATCGCAGCGAACCGCTCATCACGTTGCCGGTATTCGGGACCGCGATCAGCTCCCGCCGTACCGGCGTCCGCGCAGCCAACTCACGGCCGCGAAACTCCTGCGGCGGACAGCCCTTCCAGCGTCGGAACGCGCGAATGAACGAAGCGGACTCCGCATATCCGAGTCGTGCCGCCACCTGCTCGGTGGTCATGTCGGTGCGGGTGAGCAGTTCTTCGGACATCACCTGCCGCACCTCCTCGACGAGCGAACGAAACGAGGTGCCCTCGTCACGTAAGCGTCGCGACAGCGTGCGCGGGCTCATGAACAGCAGCGTGGCGACGGTCAGTTGATCGGGAAGCTGACCGGGGTTGCGCACCAACAGATCACGAACGGACCCGGCGACCCCCATCCGGGCGCGGCGGGTGCTGAGCAGATCCCGGCAGAGTTGTTCGCAGGTGGCGCGAGCCCATTCGTTGGCTTGCGGCAAGGCCATATCGAGATAACCTGCGTCGAAGGCGAGTTCGTTGATGTCCGAGGAGAATTCGGGTTCGAACCCGAACACCGCACGGTGGCGCGCGGTGTCGGCAGGTGCGGGATGCCGGAACCGCACCGCGGCCATCGGCAGGCCGGTGGCGAACATGTCCTGACCGATGGTGTGGATGCCGGCCATGATCCGTTCGGTGAGGAAGGAGCGCAGGTCCTCCGGAATCTCCGAGTCGTCGAAACGAATCCTGGCCAGCTCATCGGATTCGTCGAAGTCGAGTCGCCCGAAGGCAAACGCCAGGTCCACATAGCGCAACGCCACCTCGACCGCGTCCCGCAGCGTGCGGCTGCTGAGCAGGGCCAGGCCCCATGGCCCGTACAGCGAAAGGTGGTATCGGCGCCCGGTCTCGACCCCGAGCCCCGGCTCGTCACCGAACCGCGCGAGCAGGTTGCGTAGCACCCGAAGTTCTTCCCGCGCCGAGACTTCCGCGTTCGGGTCGATCACGGCCTCCGGTGCCAGCGTCGTACCCGACAGGCAGGCCGCGGCGGACATGCCGCGCTCGGCCGCCAGCTGCATCAGCACATGCACGCTGGATGTGCTGCGAACAAGATCCCAATCGAACACGTGCACCGCATCCCCATCGAAGCCGTTGCCGCCCTGGTTGGCGCAATGTATCAACGTTGCTTCTGAGACGTCGGAAAATGACCCAAGCGTGGTCAGCGTTCGCGGCGATTCGCACGGTCAGCCACATGATGCGCTTTTCCGGCCAACAGGGACGAACAGCGATGTGAGGCCGTTTCTGGCGCCGATCCGCTCCCTAGAATCCGATTGTCCGAGACAGCTGAAGGGTGGATGTCACCGACGGCCCGGGCGGTCTCGGATCTCCAGGAGAAAGGATTCGATCATCATCGATTACATCGAGCGCACCCGGGATGCGGGGCGCAGGGGATTCTGGCCGATCGCGTCGGCGATCGCGGTCTCGGTAGCATTCGCAGCGCCCGGCGCCGTCGCCGCACCACCGTCCGGATCCGCCACGGGCGCTACCGGATTCGCAGGTCCGTACTACTTCGATGTCGGCACCGTGCCGTGGCTCGTCGATACCGGCGACGTCAACCGTGACGGCCGCCCAGACGTCGTCACCGCGAACTCCGTGTCCGCGACACTCGCCGGTCTGACCGTGCCGGGGTTGGCCGGTATCTCCGTTCTGCTGAACACCACTCCCGACGGAGCGCCGACGCCGACCTTCGCCCGTGCCGAAAGCTACCAGGCCGGCGTGGCGCCTACCGGGGTTGACGTCGCTGATCTCGACGGCGACGGCGCACCCGAGATCATTGCCGCCAATATCGGCGATCTCGGCGCCAACGGCATCTCGGTGCTGCGCAACACGACACCTGAGGGGTCGCCGGTTGTCAGCTTCACCGCGCCGGTCACCTTCGCGACCGGCGTGGCACCGACACTCGTCCGTGCCGCCGACATCAACTCCGACGGACGAGTCGATCTGGTCAGTGGGGATGCCGGAGTTCCACTGTCGCTGGGGGTTTCGGTCCTGCTCAACACCACCGCACCCGGCGGACCACTGACGTTCGCCGGCCCGGAACAGTTCCTGGGCGGCCTGGTGGCCGAGGGACTCACGGTCGGTGACGTGAACAATGACGGCCGCGTCGACGTGCTCGCCTCCCACACCGGATCCAGCAACGTGGCGGTCCTGGTGAACACCACGCCACCCGGCACCGCCCGCCCGACCTTCATCATGAGCGAGGAGTGGGTCGTCACGACCACCGGCGTCGAACTCGGCGACATCGACTCCGACGGTCGGCTGGATCTGGTCGCGGCTCGCACCACCGGAGGAATCACGGTGCGGCTCAACCGAACCGAACCCGGCGCAACCACCGCGGAATTCGGCGCCGACGTCGGCACCGACCTGATCGGCGAGGTTACCGCCGCACACGCCACGATGGGCACCGTGACCGAAGGAGTCACCATCGCAGACTTCGACGGCAACGGCACCGCGGACATCGCCGCCAACAACGCTTTTCCGCTCCCAGGCTATGACGTGGCGGTCTTCGCCAACCACACCACCACCGGCGCAGCACAACCGACCCTGCTCGGCCCGCAGGGCTACCGTGCCGCCCAATGGTTCGTCGGCACCAATTCCATTGCCACCGCCGACTTCAACGCCGACGGCAAGCCCGACCTCGTCACCGGAAACGTACCGAGCGTCTCGGTCGGCACCATCTCGCTCGTTCCCGGCGGCGTATCGGTGTTGATCAACTCTCGTCCGTGAGGATCTCGTGCGCCCCATGGCCGACCGCCGTGAATTGCTATGGGGCACCACAGAAATGCTTATGGTTGGGCCATGTTCGACTCACGGCACATCCGGGTTTTCGACGAGGTGGTGCGGACCGGTTCCTTCGCCGCCGCGGCCAGGGCACTCGGCTACACCCAGCCCGCGATCAGCCAGCAGATGAAGGCGCTCGAACGATCCGTCGGCACACCGCTGTTCGTCCGGGTCGGCAGAGGGCTGCGGCTGACCGACGCGGGTGAGGTGCTCGCCAAGCACGCCGCCGACATCCTCGGCACGATCTCGGCGGCACAGCAGCAGATGACGGCCATCACCAGACTGAAATCCGGCCGGGTGCGGGTCTGCGCGTTCCCCAGCGCCTGCGCGACGCTGATTCCGTCGGCAGTGGCGTCGATCAAATCGAAACATCCCGGCATCCGGATCGAATTGTTCGACGCGGAACCACCCGATTCGGTCGAGGCACTGCGCCGCGGAGACTGCGACATCACGCTGGCCTTCACCTACGACGCACCGACCGAACAGCCGGAAGCCGATGACCTGTACAAGGTTTCATTGCTGGACGACCCGCTGATCGTGCTGCTCCCCAAGGGACATCCGCTGGCGCGGCGCCGCACGGTGGAGTTGGCGCAGCTGGCCGACGAACGCTGGATCGCGGGATGTGTGCGCTGCCGAAGCCATTTCATCGAATCGTGCGCGGCGGCCGGTTTCGCACCGCACATCGACTTCACCACCGACGACAACCTCGCCGTGCAGAGCCTGGTTGCCGAGGGGACGGGCATCGCGATGATGCCGAACATGGTGCAGTCCTTCATCCGTCATCCGAAAGTGGTGAGCCGCCCGGTGATTCCGGCCGACTCGAGGACGGTGGCCGCCTACACGCTGTCGGGCCACCAGAAGATCCCGGTCACCCGGCTGATGATGGACGCCATCCAGAGTGCCGCCAATGCGATGAGTTCTCGATGAAAGCGCCTGCCCATCAACATGTTCCATCCATAAGCAGAACTTTGAGATCGGTAAGAATGTCTAAGTAGACCGCAACAGTTGCTGCGTCGCATGCTGATCTCATGTCCCCCAGCAGCACCCTGAGCACCTCGACCCTCGCCGATCTCGTCTGCGCGGTACGGGAAGTCGTCCAGCTCGAACGCCCGCCGACCGAGGCCGCACAACTCGTCGCCGACCGGCTCGAGCGGTTCCTCCAGCAGCCGGACCTGCTGCCCGTCGAATACCGCGAGGGCGACCCGAACCGGTACCGGCAGCACCTCGTGCACACCGAACCCGACGGCAGCTTCTCGGTGGTGGCCATCGTCTGGCGGCCCGGCCAGCAAACGCCGATCCACGACCACGTCGCGTGGTGTGTCGCAGGCGTCTACGAGGGCGCCGAATCCGAACAACGCTTCGAGCTCCGCGGCGCGGGCCCCACCGCCCGTCTCGTCGTCGTCGCCGACGTCGTCAACGACGCGGGATCCGCCTGCGGCTTCGCCCCACCCGGCGACATCCACCTGGTCCGCAACACTGGCGCCTCGACGGTGATCTCGATCCACATCTACGGCGCCAACATCGGCAAACTCGGCACCAGCGTCCGCCGCGAATACGAACTGCCCATCGCGGACGCCTGACACCGTCGACAGTCGAGCGACGACCGAACAATCAGCAGGGAAACCCAATTCACCCGCGCTAGCCGGCCACCTGCAGCGTGATGACCACGGTCGTCAGCACGAGCAGGCACACCGCGAGCAGGACAACCGCCGCCAGGATCACCCGGCGCCGGAGCACCTGCTTGCGATGCCGAACCAGCGATACGGCGACGAACTCCCGGGTCAGCCGGTTCGTCGAGCCCGGTCGCCTGATCAGTTCGGCGGCATCCTCGAGTCGGGTTCTGGTGTACAACAGGGTGTCTGGGCGGTCCTCCCGCACCCAATGCCGAGCGTCCGCCTCGATCCGCTGCCGCGCCGGTGCGAATTCCTTCTCCTCGGCGAGCCAGCCGACCATCCGAGGCCAGGCGGTCAGCACCAGATCGTGCACGAGTTCGATATCGGCGTTGCGCCGCACCACGATCCGGTCCTTGATCATCCGAGCCAGCACGATTTCGGTGTAGCTCGGATCCTCGGACTCCTCGAGCAAGACGATCTCAGGAACGGGGTGGGAATACACAGCCGCCGGACCGGCGATGGTCAACGCGGTCATCACATAGCGCACCACCTGACGCTCGAAGTCGCTCAGACCGGACCAGAGCAGTTCGGAGCGATCCGCGAACGCCCCTGTCACACCGCCGGTTTCGCGATAGGCGGCCAGCGTCAAGGTCCGACCACGCCGGTTCTCCCATGTCGCGGCAAGGACATACGACAGCGTGGCAAGTCGAACCGTGTTCTGTGAATCGAGGATGGTCAGATCCTGCAGCAGGATCTCGATCAAGCTGTCCTCGACCCGCAGCCCGGCGGACGCGGCAGGCCGGACGATGGCTTCGCGCAGTTCCGGATCCCCCATCGGTTCGAGCACCATCGACTGGTTCCGCACGGCCGTCATCAGCAACGAGTTCTGCGACAGCTCAGGCAGATACGCGGTATCGACCGCGAGGACGATCGTGGTCGGCGGTTGCGCATCCGGCGCGGCCAGCGCCGCAAGCTCGGCGAGGAACTGCCTGCGCAGCTCCTCTCTGGTGCACAGGGTGTACAGGCGTTCGCCCTGATCGATCAGCAACAGTCGCCGACCCGCCGACGCTGTGCGTGCGAGCGCCGTGTGCAGCGTGAACACCGGATCGTCGTTCGGGGTCATACGGATCGGCGTGCGCAGCCCCGGATCGGCTTGCAGCCCGGCGGCGAGCAGGGACGATTTACCGACGCCTCGGGTGCCGAGCAGCAGGACCAGCGCCGTCGTACCGCTCTCCTCCGCCGCCGAAACAAGCTGGTGCAGTTGAAATCTCGCCTTGTCGCGACCGAAGAACAGCTCGGCGTCGTCGGCTCGATAGGCGGAAAGTCCACAATAGGGCTGTCGATTGGCGTCGACAACGACCGGCTCGGCTCGCGCCGCCTTCCACTCGGCGTGCCAGCGGGCCGGATCGAGCAGGGACCTGTCGATGCGCGGGTCGTCGGCGGCCCGGCGACGGCCTTCCGAGATGAGCACGTCCAGGACGGGGCGCACCGAGTCGAACGTGGCCGGTACGCGATTGCCGCGGCGCCAGTCGCTGATCCGTTGCGCGGTGATCGGCCTGGCGCCTGGTCGGACGCGCGCATTCGCCGCGCGCAGTACCGATTTCACCGGAGGGTTGCCGACGACGGTGAAGAGGGCGTCGAAGCGGGCGGAGAAGCCGTCACCACTGGTGGTGTCGTCGGCCCGCCAGCTCGACCGGTCGGGAGGCTGCTGGGTCATGCTGTCGTTCACCGCTCAGGAGACAGAGCTGCTCCACGGCGTCATCAACGCGTCGTAGACGTCCTTGGTGAACTTTCCTTGGCCGACCAGGTCGCCGAGCACCGCGGCGGTGGCCGCCTGGCTCACCGTGGTCAGCGAACCCAGCGAACCCAGCAGTCCCGCAAGCTGTCCTTCGACGCCTTCGGCGGACGACACCGCCTGCCCGGCAACGATTCCTGCCACCTGCACGTTGCGTGTGCGGCCGAATTCCTTTGCCGTCTCGGTAGCGATCTTGGCGGGCTGCGAGTCGTTGGAGAGCTGACCGAGGCCGGAGAGCAAGTTCGCCAACCCGCCACCGAGCCCGGCGCCCAACCCACCGCCCGCACCCGACACGGACGCCATCTGTGACTGCAACTGCTGCTCGGCCTGCGCCTTGAGCTTTGCGCGCTCGTCATCGGTGAGCTGCGCGGCACGCTCGATGATCCGCACCACGTCGCGCCACTGCGGACCGTAGAGGTATTCCATGTGCATACCCGCGCCCTGCGCGCCTGCCTCGGTGGCGGTGGAGTTCGACTCGGTGGTCATCAAGTACTCCTTCTTCGTTGTGTTCCTTTGATGGAGTGGCGATTCACGGTGGGCAAGCCGCCGCGAATCGGAAAGGCGAAGAGAGCCGTCCGCACTTGTCGAAACCGCCGCACGGACCCGCCGCAGCGGCGGTCTGAGCAGCAGCGACCGGTAATGGCCGGGCGCACAGCAACAGTAGCGCAAACCTCGCAAAGAGCGCCATAACGACCGACCAATAGGTGACCGAATGCCGTTTCACACCACGGCGTATCCGTCACTCGATATCGACCCGGCGCGGTTCAGCAGCAGGGAGGTACCCAGACTCCACTCCAGCAGCCCGTCGACGCGTCAGGCCACGTTTGCCTGAAACATAGTTACGAGGCCGTACTTACGGTAGAGTACGTATGAATATTCCCTAGTCAGGAGCGTAAACATGCCGCAGCACTCACCAGCAGCACAGCCGGTGCGCAACCAATGCGTGGTCGTCGGAGCCGGACCAGTCGGGCTGACCGCGGCATTAGCACTGGCCAGGAACAGCCTGCCGGTCATCGTGCTCGAGGCCGAGCCGCAGGATCGGGTACGGCCAGGCAGCCGAGCCATCGGGCTGTTCCTCCCCACCGTGCTTCGCTTCGACGCGATCGTGCCAGGACTCGGACGCAACGTCGCGGCATCCGGCCTCAGCATCCTCGGATACGACACCTACTACGGAGACCGACGGGTCTTCCACCACCGCACCGGACAGGGCGTGGCCGGACGACTGCTGCGCAGTGAGCTGTTGGGCACGAGTCTGCCGCAGCGGGTCACCGAGGTGCACCTCTACCGCGCGTGCGTGGCCAACGGGGTGCAGTTCCGCTGGGAGTCTCCGCTGGTCCGGCTCCAGAGCACCGCACACGCGGTCGAGCTCGAACTCGGCACCGGCGAAACACTGTCGGCGGCCTATGTCATCGGCGCGGACGGTGCCCGCTCGCAGGTGCGAAGCGATATCGGTGCAACCTTGGAAGGCCGGCCGGACGACACCACGTTCATCATCGTCGACGTCGAGGAACACCCCGACGGGTCGACGCCGCAAGCGTCCTGCCTCTTCCACTACAAGCGCCCGGAACTCGGCGGCCGCAATGTCATGCATATGCCGTTCAAAGGTGGCATGCGCATCGACATCCAATGCCTGCCCACCGACGATGTCGAATACATGTCCAGCCCCGATGGCGTGCGCGAGTGGACCGCCAAAGTGGTGGATCCCTGGTACGGCGACCATGTCAGCTGGGTGTCGCACTACCGCTTCCATCAATCCGTGGCCAGTTCCTACACCGACGAACACCGCAGGGTGCTGCTGGCCGGCGAAGCTGCCCACCTGTTCGCACCGTGGGGTGGGCGTGGCCTGAACTCGGGTGTTTTCGATGCCACCGACGCCGCGACCGCCGTCGCACGCGCTGTTGCGGACCCGGCTCGCGGCCGTCGCGCGGTCGAACGATGGGCAGACCACCGCCGCAAGTGGGGCATTCGCAATCGCGACCTGTCCTCCCGGGCTTTGCGGATCATGCGCGCCGCCGACCGTTCGACCGAGTTCCGTCGTGATCGGGCCGCCCAGATCGCACCGCTGTGCTGGCCGGCAGGCGCGTGGCTGGCCAACGCTCCGCTGCAGATCGCGCTACCGCCCCTCGGTATGCGAGACCTGTACTGACACGGCATACGGTGGACCTCGTGTCTGCTATCGCCGAACCGCCGCGGAAACGCCAACCTCGGATGGAGATCGAGGTCCGCCGCGTCCAGGTGCTCGACGCAGCCCTGCGGCTGGTGACGCGTGACGGCTATTCGGCCGCAACGATGGAGGCGATCGCGCGCGAAGCCCAGCTCGCCAAACCCAGGGTGTACGCGGCATATCCGGGTCGTGGGCCGCTGCTGCTGGCTTTGCTCGAGCGTGAACAGCAGCGCACCATCGACGCACTGGCCGAGGCGATGCCCGCCTTCACCGACGACGCAGACTTCGACACGGTCCTCGTCGCGGCGGCCACCAACATGCTCCGCACCGTCGCCGAGCGCCCCGGCTCGGCGTTGCTGCTGATCGCCGCCGCTGACGACGCGCCGCCCGAGGTGCGCGAATATGCCGCCAACGCGCGCGAATTCGCCCGCGCCAACCTGCGGGCGCTCATCGAATGGGGACGCGAGCGGCGGCCGGGGCTCGCCGAGCTGAACCCGGATCTCCTGGCCGCGTCCCTGCTCGCCGTCGGCGAGCAGCTCATGCGGATGGTCGCCACCGAATCCGATCGGTACCCCCTCGACACGCTCACCGAATTCGTTGCCATCGCAGTCGAACAGCTCGCCGGTCCGTCACTCCGTGCGACAAGCTGACGGTCAGTGGGTCAGGTCGTAGACGGTGGTGGAGCCAACGGTGGTTGCGGTGAAATTGGCCTTCACCCAAGCGGTTATCGCGGCGGTGACGGAGTCGGCGGGGACACCCCATGGCAGGGCGTCGGTAGATGACTCGGGTTCCTCGGCGTTGCCGCGGCCGGTCGCCACGAAGTATCGGACCGCGCCGCTGGTGACGTAGGACTGGAACTGCGCGAGGGTCGGCGCGGGATCACCGCCGAGAAAGCCGCCGAGGCAGATCACCGATTTGCCGCTGCTGAGCTCCAATTGGGTGCCGACTCTGGAGGAGATGGTGGCCGCGGCCCACCGAGTGTCGGTGTTCTGCAGGAGCACGTTCAGTGCCGCGTTGGCCGCGATATCGTCACCGTGCCCGAACGCTGAGTCCTGGGGTGGGCCGGAGTTGATGATTCCGCCGCTGTGGCGGACGGAGATTGTCTCCAGCGTGTACGCGGTGGTGCCGCCGAGGCCGAACAGCAGGCCGGTGGCCGCGAGGACGACGGTGAACGTGCGGAAGTGCCCGGCAACGAGGAATGCTGCTGCGACAGTGAAGGATCCGATCAGCAGTACCCAGCGCAACCATGGCAGCCAGTCCTGGGTCCGGTCGAGCAGCACGAAGTTCCACAGCCCGACGCTTGCGGCCATCAGTGCGAGCATCGAACGGGCGGCGAAATTCTCCCTACGACACCAGATTTCCCGGACGCCGATGGCGGCCAACGCGGCCATCGCCGGCGCAAGCGCAACGGTGTAGTACTCGTGGAACGTGCCGCTCATGAAGCTGAAGACCAGCGCGGTGAGCAGCAGCCAGCCGCCCCAGAGGACGAGTCCGGCACGGGTGCGATCCGTGCGCGGTGCGCGACGAAAAGTCCACAGGCCCGCAAGCAATCCGAGCAATGCCACCGGCAGCAGCCAGGAGATCTCGGCGCCCGCGCTCTGGGTGAGGAGGCGGGTGATGCCTGGAGTGCCGCCGAAGTGCGGGAAATCGCCTGAGCCCGCACCTCTGGAGTTTCCGCTGCCGCCGAGCAGACGGCCGACACCGTTGTAGCCGAGGGTCAGTTCCCACAGGCTGTTGTTGGTGGATCCGCCGATATACGGGCGACTCGACGCGGGCCACAACTCGACGAGCAGCACGAACCAGCCGCCCGAGATGATCATCGCCGCGCAGGCGATCGCCAATTTCCTTATCCGCGACCATATTCCGACCGGCGCGGCGATCAGGAAGACCAGCCCGAAGGCGGGCAGCACCAGGAACGCCTGGAGCAGTTTGGTGAGGAACGCGAAGCCGAGGACGACACCGGCCAGTGCTATCCAGCGGGTGCTCGCGGTTTCGGTCGCCCGCACGACGCAGTAGGCGGCGGCAACGAGCAGCAGCACCAGCAACGCGTCGGGGTTGTCGTAGCGGAACATCAGCGCCGCAACGGGTGTCAACGCCAGCACCGCTCCGGCCAGGAGCCCGGCGGCGGGCCCGTGCCAGCGGCGCACTGTCGCGGCGAGCAAGGCGACCGCGCCCACACCCATCAGTGCCTGCGGCAGCAGCACGGAAAACATGCTGAACCCGAGTAGCCGCCCGGACAGCGCCATCACCCAGATCGCGGCGGGCGGTTTGTCGACGGTGATGATGTTGCCCGGGTCGACCGAACCGAACAGCAGCGCCGCCCAGTCCTCGGTCCCCGCCCACGCGGCGGCGGCGTAGAACTCGTTGCCCCACCCGGACGAGCCGAGGCCCCATAGATAGAGCATGGCGGTCGCGATCAGCAGCGCGGCGAAGCTCGGACGCGTCCAGCGTGGCTGGGTCGGCGGCCCGAGGAACAGCGCCCGCGCGGAACGGCGCGTCGTCGGGCTGGCCGCCGACTCGGGCCGGTCGGTGGTCAGCGTCATGATCACGATCTTGGTCGAGCAGTGTCGGGCTCCCCTGAGTCGACGCTGTGAGGTAGCTGTGAGGTGCCACCGAACAGGATTCGGAAGGTGGAGCCCGCGCCGGGCACGCTCAGCAGCTGGATCCTGGCACCGTGCGCACCGACGATGGCCGCGACAATCGCCAGTCCGAGCCCGGAACCCGCAGTACTCGACCGTGATTCGGCGGCACGGTAGAACCGGTCGAAGATGCGCTCGGCGTCCTCGGCGGCGATGCCGGGACCCTCGTCCCTGACGTCGAGGACGACGAACTCGGATATATCCGGCAACTCGGCGCCCGCTTCGGCTACCGCCTGCGGCAATGCCGACGCGGGCATGATCGAGACCGCGACCGTGATCCGCGCCGGTGCCGAGGTGTGGATCACCGCATTGTCGACAAGATTGGTGAGGACCTGCCGCAATCGGTGCACATCGCCGATGATCCGGACGGGCGTCGGCGGACGCTCGAGGCCGATGTCGCGGGTCGGCGCGCGGGTCGCGGCGTCGCGCACCACCTCCTCGGCCAGCGCGACCAGATCGACCTCGCCGAGGTCAAGCGAACGTTCCTGATCGAACTTGGCCAGCAACAGCAGGTCGTCGACCAACATGCCCATCCGGATGGCGGCGCCCTCGATGCGACCCATCATCACCTCGACGTCGGCGTCGGTCTGCGCACCGCCGCGCCGATACAGTTCGGCGAAGCCGCGCACCGAGGTCAGCGGAGTCCGCAACTCGTGCGAGGCGTCGGCGATGAAGGCCCGCATCCGTCGCTCCGAATCCTCCAGCTGACCGATCGCCGAGGACAGCCGCTCGACCATCACGTTGAACGCGGTGCCGAGCCTGCCCACTTCGGTGTGCGAATCGGTCTGTGCGACACGGCGATCGAGATCTCCCCCGGCGATCGCCTCGGCGGTGCGCTCGATCCTGGTCAGCGGCCGCAGCCCGAGCCGCACCAGGATCGCCGCGATGATCGAGATGACGATCAGTAGCCCGGCACCTGCGGTGACCTCGATGATCCTGAGCCTTCTCGACAACTCATCGGTCGCCGACAGGGACATGGCGACCGCGGCGGTACCGGCCGACGGCTGCCACTCGGTGGGCGCCTGGACCACTGTGCGTATTCGCCAGCGCGCCTTGGTCTTCTCGTCCTTGACGGTCACCGGACTGTCCCCGCGGCTGCGCACCGACGCGGCATCCATCGGCGGCAATGCCGGAATCGTGCCGCCGGTCACCGGGCCGCCGAGCGTCCCGAGGGGTGTGCCGTCCATGTCGAAGAACATCATCCGGAACTCGGACGGCAGCTGATCGTACTCGGGCTCCACCGGTGGCGGTGCGGGCCGATTGGGCGACGTGGCGTCGATGGCGACCCGATCGACTTGCGAGTCAACCCTTTCCAGCTGTAGGCGGCTCAACATCGTCACGCTCAACAGCCCGAACGCCGCCATGCCGATGGCCGCGACCGTCAGCAGCGCGAGCAGCAGCCGGGTGCGCAGCGTCATGCGCCGCACGCTCACCGCTGCGGACCGGACTGCCGCAGGGTGTAACCGACACCGCGAATCGTGTGGATCAGCGGCGGGTTTCGCGTATCGATCTTGCGCCGCAGCTGGCTGATGAACGTCTCGACCACCCGCCCGTCTCCGGCGTGACCGGTCCACACTCGATCGATGATCTGCTGCTTGCTGACCACCTTCTCCGCGTTGGCCATCAGATAGTGCAGCAGGTTGAACTCGGTGGCCGACAGCGAGATCTCTTCTCCCGCACGGGTTGCCGTGTGCGCGTCGACATCCAGCCGCAGATCCGCGTAGGTGAACACCCGATCGTCGGGCTCGTCCGGGGCGGTGCGGCGCAGAATGGCGCGCAGCCGCAACACCACTTCCTCGAGGCTGAACGGCTTGCTCACATAGTCGTCCCCACCGGCCACCAACCCCGCGATCCGGTCCTCGACCGCGTCCCGCGAGGTCAGGAACAGCACAGGCACGTGATTTCCGGCCTCCCGAAGCCGTCGAGCCACCGTGTAGCCGTCGAGATCCGGCAGCATCACGTCGAGCACGACGATGTCCGGCGGATGCGAGGCGGCTGCCGCCAACGCGGCCCGCCCGGTGGTCACGGCGTGCACCCGGAACCCGGTCATCCGCAGTGCGGCACTGAGCAGATCGAGGATATTGGTCTCGTCGTCGACCACCAGAACGGTCGCGGCCTGCGGCTTGTCCCGGTCCGGAGTCATCGGATCGCCGGCTCGCTCTCAGCCGCCGACCGGCCCGAGTCGACCCCGATCCCACCAGACGCCGACGCCCCAGCAACGACGAGCTTCGGCGGCACACGATGCGGCATTCTCGGCATCGTTCCAGCGTAGGGCGCTGGACCGACCGATGGGGCGCGCGAGGTCGGGTCAGCGATTCACTCACAGCGATCTGCCAGCTCCGCCTTGCACTCGCCGCAGTTTCGACCGGTCCGTAGTAGCTGGCTAGTCGCCAGTTGCGGCACAGACCCTCGTGGCCCGCCGCTGCTTTAGCATGGCCGCATGGCTGCTGGCGGATCGGGTTCGCGGATCGCGCACCTGCGCGCACTGATCGACCATCCGGCGACCGGGGCCGAGGAGCGGGCGACGGCGGAGCGAATGTTGTTGCGGCTCTTGCGCAAGGCCGGTGACGCTGCGGGGCTGCGCCCGGTCGGCGACCGGACCTTTGGCAGACAGTACGACAAGGTGGGACGGCATGCCGATCTGCCGGAGATCGTGGCGATGATTCGCGCGGACCTGGCGTTCGCGCGCACGTTTTCCGCGCCCGGCCTGCCGACGGAGCTCGAGGTGAGCAGCCCGGTGCGCGCTGCGCCCGCGGCGATCAGCTACTCCGTCGACCAGCCGTCGTATGGTCGGATCGTGATCACGATCGAGGGCGTGCCCGCGGAGTGGGGGTGGGTGTACGACGGCGGTATCGCGGCAGCCAGTCCGGCGTTGCAGGCCCTAGCCGAGGAGCTGGCGGAGATCATCGACGCGTACAACCATGATGGAAGTGACACCGGGAAGCGGTTTTTCGGCGGAGTACGCACGGCGGACACCACTCTCGTCTGGTGATCGCACCGCGGACCTCGTTCAGCGAAGCGTCTCCGCGCCATGGGTTGCGGTTGCCGCACGTACCGCGTGCAGGGCACTGTTGATGGAGATTTCGCCGCGCATGCCTGGCGCGGCGACCATGTCACCCACCAGGTAGATGCCGTGCCCGCGATCGATCGCCGGACGATCGCGCCAGGTCTGGCCGGGTAGGTCCAGCGCACCAGTGCGGCCCTTCGCGGTCGCGGTGCGCTGGAAGGTCGTGCGATCGCGGCGACCGGGAACGACGATGTCGGCGAAGCGCTCCAGGCGAATGTGCGCGTGGGCAGTGGATTCGCCAGTGCGAATGGGCATTTGGAGTTGGTAGAGCGATTCGCCCTGCGGTGCGATGGTGTTGCCCTGCATCGTGTAACTCTCGTGGAAGCCGCCCTCGTCGAGATCGAACACCAGCGTCCGGTCGCGACGCGAGGATCGCACCGCGAGATCGAGCAGCGCCGCGTGCCCGCTGGTCCAGCTGAGGCTGTTGTCACCGAGCAGGTTCCGCGCCGCGTTCAGGTCGGTGGCGATGATCACCTGGCCCTTGGCAGGCAGTTCGTCCACGCGGGAACCGGTTTCGATCACAACACCGAGTTCGGTGGCGCGGGTGGCCATATCGGTGATGACCCGCTGCCAGCCGCCGCGCACCCAGCGCACGGCGGGAACGTTGACGCCGAACACGCGCCGAACCAGGTCCCAGACAAACGCCGCGGACAGCCTGCCGGTGTCGGCGTCATAGGTCACCACGCTGATGGCGTTGGCCAGCTGCTCGGCCGTCGCCTCACCCCATTTCGAGGTCGCCCAGCTGCGGAAGTCGGCATCCACCGGTGCGGTCAGCCTGCCGCGCAGCTGTGCGCGCACCATCCCGAGCGGCGGCAGCTTGCGGAGGCGGCCACCGGCACGGAAGCCGAGCCCGGCCCAGCCGCCGAGCCCGGGCCAGCCGAGATCGGCGACGAAACCGTGCTGCTTCAACCACTGATAGTGCGGTCCGTCGGCATAGAAGACGTGCGCACCCTCGTGGACGACATAGGGCGCCGCCGTGGCACGCCCGCGCCCGCCGAGAGTCTGGTGCGCCTCGTACACCTGGACGGTTGCCCCGGCCTCCGCGGCCGCGATCGCTGCCGTCAGCCCGGCCAGGCCGCCCCCGATCACGGTGATGTGCTTGCTCATGACTGTCCCTCTCCCTGTGTATCCGTCCACCGCAGCCTGGCGACGACCAGCTCGGCGATGGCCCGCAGATAGCGGTCCGGATCGACCGCCGTGGGATGCTCGCCGCCGAAGGTGTCGCTGATCAGCCAGTAGTGCGCGATCGCGCCGACGAACACCGCGGACGCGGCTTCCCAGTCCTGGTCCCGCGCATCCGGTTCGGTGAGCTCGAGCAGTCCGCGCAGCACCGCCTTGACGAACACCAGGTACTCCTCGCGCCGGAACACCTCGAGCACGTCGGTGCCGATCGAGTTGTCGCGCATCAGGATTCGGTTGATGTCACGGTCGTGCTCCAGCCTGCCGAGGCCGATGTGGAACAGCATTGTCAGCTTGTCCACGGTGGAGCTTTGCGGCGCAAGCGAATCCAGCCAGGACATGATCGAGAAATCCGGGGCCAGAAAGGGCGCCCATTCGCCTCGCTCGGTCAGTCGTGACCGGACCGCCTCGACCAGCAGTTCGTCCTTGGACCGGAAGTGCCGGTACAACCCGCCCGCCCCACCGGAAAGGCCCGCCGCCCGCTCGATCTGGGTCACCGTGGTCCGCGCGAACCCCTGTTCGCCGAACAGGCGCAGCGCCGCACCGATGATCCGTTCCCTGGTCGATCCGCTCATGCTCGCCCTTGTAAGTAACTACTTACTTTCGGAGAGTACGAGCGCAAGGGCCGCCACACAAGAGGTCGACGTCGATGACGAAGGGAGGTCGCGTTGCGGCGAGATTGCCGGTGCAGGTGATTATTTCGCTGCCGACGAGGCAGCCGAGAAGTGTCCCGGCTACGCGCGGAGATCGAGCCGGAACAGGTCGGCCAGCCTCGCGGCGAGTGCCGAGCTGGTCTCGTGGTCGGTGTCGACCACAAGGGCACCGTCGCCGTCCTGACGCACCGCGATGGTCTCCTCGGCGGATCGGTCCAGCGTGCTGGCCTGTTGCTCGGCCGATGCTCCGATCAGCGAATCACCCGCCAAGCCAGGGCCGTCGCCGTGGGGGTGGCCGTGCGCACGCGAGGCGATCCGCTTCGCCAGCCCGCTCGGCGAAGCCGTCAGATGCACGAGGGTGACGCTCTGGTCGGCGAGCGCCTGCAGATAGGGGCGCGGAATACCGCGTGCGACAACGATCAGCGCGCGGGCGCCCGCCTGGCGGTACCCGTGCCAGAGCCGGATGAGGTTCTCGGACATCGCTTCTCGGGCGAACTCCGCATCGCAGAACCCCAGCTGGTCCACATCGATGTAGGCCGCGGGCAGGTCACGGCTCCACAGCATCCGCAGCACCTCGAAGCCGACGGTCGACTTACCCACCGCAGTAGGGCCCGCCAGCACCAGGACTGGCGCGGGTGCACCGGTGGTCGGTGGCTCCGCCGGCGTCGCGGCGGTGGAATGCGGTTGGCCCGCAACGCATACCAGCTCGCTCAGTTTCGCCACGATCTCGTGCGGAGCCAGCGCCGTGGTGTCGAACGGTATCCCTACCGCGTTCTGGTCGTAGGCGTCCGCGACCGACATCAGCTCTTCGAGCCGTTCCTCGCTGGAGCCGCGCCCAAGATACCGGCGGCGCAATTCCGTACGGTCGCAGCGCAATCGGACCAGCGTGAACTCGATGTCCAACGCGGTCGCGAAGTAGCCGTCGATCCCGCGTTCCTGGTCGACCACACCGGACACGATCACTTGCTGGACACCGTGGCTGCGAAAGGTGTCGAGCACCGCGCGAAGGTTGTCGGCCTTCACCCGGTGGTATTGCGGGTCGTTGCTCGGCGCGGGCGCGAGCAGGCCCAGTTGATCGATTTCGATATAGGCGATGGGCCGCCCCTCGTCCTTGGCCCAGGAGTACATAGCCCAGGCAACGGTCGACTTGCCGACTCCGGGTGCGCCCGTCAACCACAGCACTGGCAACGGCCGCACCCGAACTCCTCTGTCTCGCGAGCTCCCATCATGGGTCGCAGTGCGCGACCCCCTCAACCGGTTTTCAGACGGGCTCAGCCAATACCGAGCTGCGCGAGCAGCGCATGGACGTCGGAGTTCAGCCAATACTCGGCGAGCATGTCGTGCTCGACGCGCAGCAGATCGGTGCCGGTGAACTGGACCTGCGCGCCGGGAGCCGCTGTCGCGCCGGGGAATCCGCCGCCGTAGGTGCCGGTGGCGATCCAGCGCAGCACCAGATAGTTGGCGTCGAGAATCGGCCCGACCTCCACCTCGAACACCAGCTCGGTGAAGGCCGCGCGCAGCTGCGCGACCCACGCGACCAAGCCTTCCGGCCCGCGGATCGCGGCGCTGTCACTGCCGTCCAGCATGGCGGCGTGGACGAAGAAGGCGGGGGAAATGATCTGATCGGCCGGGGTATAGTCGCCGTTCCAAACGGCCAGCCAGTCGTCGAGCAGGCGCTCGTGTGATACCTGGTCGGCGTCGGTTGCGGTGGTCGCCATCGTGACATTGCTTTGTGGTGCGTTCATGCCACTAATTTCGCAGCGGTGTGGGTCCACTCGCGTCGGTAGTTTTCACCTACTCCCGTTGTGACAGTAATGCCGCGATGCACCAAGATCCTTGCTTGTGAGCGAGATGGTCGGGCGACAGGACGAAACGGCGCGACTGCTAGCGCTGCTGGACGAGGCGCGGCAATCGCGCGGCGGTGCCGTGCTGGTCCGCGGGGAGCCCGGCATCGGCAAGAGTGCGCTGCTCGACCAGCTGGCGCGGACCGACGACTTCCTGATCATCCGGGCCGCAGGCGCCGAATTCGAGACGGAGCTGCCGTACTCGGCCCTGCACCAGCTGTGCGCTCCGGTGTTCGAGCACCTCGACGCGCTGCCGCCGCCGCATCGCGAGGCACTGCGCATCGCGTTCGGCATGGAGTCAGGAACACCGAGTGAGTTCCTGGTCGGTGCGGCCACGTTGGGCCTGCTGCTCGAGCGCGACCGACCGCTGCTGTGCCTCGTCGACGACGCGCAGTGGCTCGATGACGCGTCGGCGCGGGCGCTGGCGTTCGTGGCGAGGCGCATCGGCGCGGAACGCGTGGCGATGGTGTTCGCGGCGCGCGAAAGCATTCCGGTGCTGGATCGGCTGCCGCACGTGGAGGTACAGCGATTGAGCGAGCCCGAAGCGCGGACCGTGCTGGCGCGCGAGATTCACACGTCGTTGGACGAGCGGGTCCGCGACCGCATCCTGGCCGAGGCGCGCGGTAATCCGTTGGCGCTGCTGGAGTTGGCCAAGACGGCAGGCTTGGCCGGGCTGGCAGGCGGGTTCGACCTGCCCGCCCCGCAGCTCGCCGAACGGAGCTTTCGCACCAGGCTGGCGGCGCTCGCCCCCGAGGAGCGGCTGTTGCTGACGGTGGCCGCGGCCGAACCGATCGGTGATCCTGGTCTGCTCTGGCGGGCGGCGGCGCTGCTCGGCATCGACCGAACGGTTGCCGCGGATGCGTCGCTGGTCGAGTTCGACACCCGAGTGCGGTTCGTGCACCCGGTGGCGCGATCGGCGGTCTACTGGGCCGCGACGGATGCGGAGCGGCGGCGCGCCCACGGCGCGCTCGCCGAGGTGAGCGACGCGGTCGCCGACCCGGACCGGGTCGCCTGGCATCGGGCCCGTGCCAGCGCGGGACCGGACGAGGACGTGGCCGCCGCACTGGTTCGGTCGGCGGACCGCGCGCGGGCACGCGGCGGAATGGCCGCAGCCGCAGCCTTTTTGACGCGCGCGGCCGCGCTCACCCTCGACCAAGGCCTGCGGTCCGAGCGGGTGCTCGCCGCCGTCGAGGCCACCGTGTCCGTCGGAAGTTTCGGCGCGGCAGCAGAATTGCTGTCGACCGTCGATCCCGCGGATCCGCGCGTCGACCTGCTGCGTGGCCGAATCTCGTTCGCCCGCTTCCGCGGTGGCGAGCTGCCGGTCGACCATCTGCTCCTTGCCGCAGCCAAACTGGCCGACCGCGACCCGGCCATGGCCCGCGAGTGCTACCTGGACGCGATCGAAATGGCGATGCTGACAGGCGGATTGGACGCGGTCATCGCCGCGGCGCAGACGGCGCCACGCCCGGCTGAGCAGCCGAGCGACGCGGACAACATCCTCGACGGCATGATCGCGCTGCACGTCGAAGGACATCGGGCGGGCGCGAAGCTGCTGCACCCGCTCGTCGCGGCGTGGGACAGCACGTTGTCGGTGCGCTGGCCGACCCTCGGATTCCTGCTCGCAGTGGAACTGTGGAATGCCGACGCTATGCGCGACATCGCCACCCACGTCGTCGCGGCAGGCCGCGAGTCGGGCTCCTTCCATCTGCTGCCGATCGGGCTGGCCATGCTCGCGACCGCCACCGCCTACACCGGCGACTTGGGCGCCGCCAAGGAGATGATCTCCGAGGAGGAGGCGATCGCCGAGGCCACCGGCGCGGCTCCGCTCGTCTATCCACGCATCCATCTTGCGGCGGTTGCTGGTCGGCGCGCGCAGGCCGAGAAGCTGTTCGCCGAGGTCGGCCCGCATATGAGCCTCAGCGTGCAGTACGCGACCGCCACGCTCAACAACGGTCTCGCCGACTATCCGACCGCGCTGCGCGCCGCCGAAAGTACGGTCGCGACCGGCGATCTCGGGCTCGCCGGGCTGGCATTGCCGGAGCTGATCGAGGCGGCGGTGCACTGCGGCAACACCGACGCGGCACGCGAGGCATTCGAGGAATTGGCCGAACGCTCCTCTGCGAGTACACCGTCCTGGGGTGCCGGCATGGTCGCCTACGCGCGCGGCCTCGTCGACAACGACGAAGACGCCTACCTGCAGGCCATCTCGCTGCTGGCGTCCGGTCCGTTCGCGACCTATCTCGGCCGCGCCCACCTCGTCTACGGCGAATGGTTGCGCAGGGAGGGGCGTCGCCTCGACGCCAGAACCCAGCTACGGCTCGCCCACGACCTGCTGGCCGGCCTCGGTGCGGAAGCGTTCGCGGCGCGCGCGGCCAGCGAGCTCAGGGCCACCGGCGAACGCGCCCGCAGCAGGTCCGCGTCGGCCGCCGACGCACTCACCGTGCAGGAGGTGCACATCGCTCGTCTGGTTGCGGGCGGCGCCACCTCCAAAGAGGTCGCGGCCCAGATGTTCCTCAGCCCCCGCACCGTCGATGCGCACCTGCGCAACATCTTCCGGAAACTCGACATCAGCTCGCGTCGGCAACTCCGCGACCTGCCTGCCATTCGATAACGTAGACCGAATGAGTATCGACCCCGAACTTGATCCCACACGCGTCGAACTCGGCAGGTTCTACCCCCAGCCACCGGAGACGGTCTGGCACGCGCTCACCGATTCGACCGTCGTCGAACAGTGGCTGCTCCCCTCGGTCGGCTTCGACGGCGCCCAGGTCGGAACCAGTTTCATCTTCACCGTGCCCACCAATCCCCCCGCCGAAATCGCCTGCGAGGTCCTCACCGTCACCCCCGGTGCGGCCATGACCTGGAGCTGGGTCGACCTCCGCGGGCCGAACCCGACCCGCTGGACGGTCACCTGGGCCGTCCAGCCGCAAGGGCGCGGCACCCGACTGCTGCTGATCAACAGCGGTTTCAACATCGAGGACAAGCGCCAGAAGATGCAGCGCAACGTCATGGAACGCGGGTGGCGGCAGACGCTGTCGAAGTTGGGCGAGGTCCTCGACCGACTCTGATTCACCACCAGCCGAGGATCGACTGGAGTTGTCGGCCGAGTTCAGGGGCGAGGGAGCGGGAGTAGCTGGCGGTGAGGTGGTGTTCGTCGTGGTAGATCAGGATGTTGCCCTCGGTGATCGGGCAGACCTGGGGTTCACAGACCGCGTTGGTGAGGTCGACGGGGAACACGTTCGAAAATGAGGCTGCGGCTTCGGTTTCCGGGTTGGTCTGGTCGAGGGCGGCAGCGCGGGGCATCCCGCAGCTGATGCGGTCGCCGCGCTGGGCGAGGCAGTCCGTTCCCCGATAGCGGACGCCGTCGCGACGCAACCACGGGGTGTCGCGGATGGCGATCACGTTGAGGTGACGTTTGGACAGTTGCGTCCACACGTCGAGGTAGTCGGTGGGGGTTTCATCGCCGGTGTCGTCGCGGGGGCGGGTGCCGGTGGTGAACACCCAGTCCGGCCGCTCGGCGCCGAGGCGGTCGATCACCTCGGCCGACCAGTCCCGGCAGTCGGGGATGGCCTCGCCCTTGTAGGTCGGTTCGGCGGCCACGGTCAGCGGACAGCCCATCTTCAGGTAGGTGGCGATCCGGAAATGATGTTCGCGCGCAAGCACATCCAGGGCGGGCACCCAGTGCTCGGCATGCGAGCTGCCGACAACGGCGATGGTGCGTTCGGCGCTGGAATCGCCATAGCCACAGGTGATGACGTCGCGGGTGTCCCAATCGGCAATGCATCCGTCGCGGGTGGGGTACGCCGCATCGGCCGGGGCTTCCCACAGCGACGGACGCATCGGCGCATGCGGTCCGCTGACACCGCGGACTAGCGCCTCCGCACCCGGGTACACCGCTGGATTCAAATAGCCAACGGGCTGTGGCGGATACACCCGCGTCACGATGTGCGCGCTGAATGCCGCGGTGAGCACGACGGTGCCGAGCGCAAGCACAACGACCCCGGTGCGCCGCGTGGATGTCGCTGCGGGACCGCCTGTTTCGAGCGCTTTAGGCCGCAATCGCAACCGCTCTTCGACGAAGCGGTTGGTCAGGTAGGCCAAGGCCAAGGCGAGGAGGATGATCGCGGACCCGCCGACGAATCCGGCAGTCGGCGTGCGGCGTTCGCCGAGGTAGAAGATCAGGATCGGCCAATGCCACAGGTAGAGCGCGTAAGCCAGTTCACCCAAGCGAACCATCGGCGCGGTGGCGAGCAGTCGGTTCGGCATCGGATGCGCGTCGGCGTCAACGTTGTTGCCCGCAAGGATCAGCGCCACCGCGGCGCCGACGGGCAGCAGCGCGGCCGGACCTGGGAACGCGTTGGCGCCGTCGATCAGCCACCCGCAAGCCGCGATCGCCACGAATCCGAGCGCAGCCAGCACAGCACGGACTGCCCGTGGCAGCGAAATCCACGGCGCCGCAAGGGCTATCAGGCCGCCGACGAGCAACTCCCATGTCCTGGCGAAGCTGTCGTAGTAGTTCCAGCCCTGATGCGTTGCGACGCCGTGCTCGGCGTAGGCGAACGACGCGACCGTCAGCACGGTCAGGGTGACGGCAAGCACCGGCCGCAACGCCGTCGGAGATCCCCACCGTCGACAGCACCACGCCACCAGGGCAACGAGCAGCAGCACGGCCAGATAGAACTGCCCCTGAATCGACATCGACCACAGATGCTGCAGCGGACTCACCGACGGGTCCGCGGCCAAGTAGTCCGACCACGACAGCGCCAGGTGCCAGTTCTGGTAGTACAGCAGCGACGCCAAGGTCTGCGCCGCGATATCGGGCCACTGCGTATACGGCCGCAGCAGCACCGTCGCCACCACAACGGCCGCAAGCACAACCACCATCGCGGGCAACAGCCGCCGCGCGGTCCGTCGCGCGGTGTGCACCACCCCGACACCTTCGGCGGACTCCGCGCGCCGCAGCAACAACCCAGTGAAGAAGAATCCCGAGAGCACCAGGAACACATCGACGCCGCCGGACACCCGACCGAACCAGACGTGGAACACCACGACCAACGCGATCGCGAACCCGCGCAGACCGTCCAGGTCCAGTCGGTAGCCCTTCGCCTTCGGCGGGCGTTGCAGTGGGGTTTTAGGCGCTGCACCCGGCGCGAGTCGCAGCGACCATCGGGTCATCGCCGCCTCGGCGGCGGTGTCGGCACGGAACCACAACGCGGGTTGCCAGCGCTGTCCGCGGGCAGGACGACCGATGAACAGGACACCATGAATTTATTACCATGCGCCGGGAGCTCATTCCTAACCATCGGCGATAGGTTTACCCAGTCGCCACATCCTCGGCACAGGGCATTCCCGCTAACATCGAGCGCACTACAGCAGCGCGACGTGGTCCAGGATCGTCTGCCGGGTCGCCGCCCATGCCGCCGAGGCGGGGTCGACGAATTCACCGTGGCCGGTGCCCCGCAACACCTGTAGGTCGGCGCCGCCGCCCGCGCGGGTGAGCGCCGCGACATAGCGGCGGCTCTGCTCCAGATCCACGACGCGGTCCTGGTCGCCGTGCAGGGCAACGGTGCGGACGCCGACGGGCAGGTGCTCGATCGGCGAGGCCGCCTGATAGCGCTCCGGCACCTCATCGGGCCCGCCGCCGAGCAGCTTGCGCACGAATCCGTCGCGTCCTCTGGTCGCCGCGAGTTCCAGATCCAGAACGGCGGCCATCAGCGTGGCGCTGCGCACCCGGATCTGCGGCAGCGTTTCGACCATGCCCGTCTCCGAGACGATCCGGCCCGCCGCCCACGCCGCCAGATGACCGCCCGAGGAATGTCCGCTCAGGTGCACTCGGCGCAGGTTCAGCCGGTTGGCGCAGCGCCGCTGGACAACGGTGGCCAGCGCCGCGACGGCGTCCTCGACGTCGGTGAGGGTGATCGGCCAGCCGCCTGCACCGTTCACCCGCCGGTACTCGATGTTCCATACCGCGATGCCCTCGTCGGCCAATCCCTTCGCGTGCGGCGCGAACTGGGCGAGAGTCCGGTTCTGTGACCAGCCGCCGCCGTGGATGAGCACGACTACCGGGTGCGGGCCGGAGTTGTGGGCGGGCAGGTAGAGATCGCCGAAGTTGTCCGGATCGGGGCCGTAGGCGATCCGCACCGCGGTGTCGGTGGCCGGCGGCACCGCCGCCGAGCTGGTTCGTACCGGTGTTGCGGCGTCGAGCGCCTTCGATCCGGCGGCCGACGCCGCCGCCATCGCAAGTCCCGCGGTCACCGCGAACCTGCGCCTACCTAGACCCCCCGCCACGATGGGGTACCTCCGTGCTCGCCGATCACAATTCGTCGACACGGTACCCGACCACAGTGACAACCCCCGGGCGGTCCCCGCCCGGGGGTCGGGTTCACGAGCCGAGCGGCCGATGACGCGAATCAGCCGAGCCCGGACCTCACACGTTCCGCTCCTCCGCCGTCGACATCACCCGCGCCATAATGATCTGCTCGACGTGCTTCAACCAGTCGTAGCCCTGCATGGTGCCCGAAACCCAGGCTGCCGCAGCGCCGTTGACGCGATCGTCGACGGTCGGCGGCGCAGGCTCCTCGGCCGTTTCCGCGATGTCGCGGAGGTTTTGCGCGGTACGAAACTTGAGGCCGACATCGGTCGCCGCTTCCATCTCGACGGAATCGGGCTCGATACGCGTGCTGTCCGGGGTAACACTCGGCCCGGGGATCAGCGGCAATGCGAATGGATTGGTGGACTTTCCTGGTGCTGGATTACCCCCACTCGACGTCGGTCCGACTTCCTGCGTGCCATCCCAGTCGACGGCGGCCAAGGCAGTGAGCAACGCAACTGTCGATACCATTGCCACTCGCGTCGGCACGTCAGGCTTTCGTGATGCACGGTGTTTACCCATCGGCTACTTTCGATAGAATTCCGTTGGATGTGAGAGTTTAAGGCACGCAAACCAACCCAGCCATCAGTGTTAGTTCCGCTTCACGGGAGTTAAGTCCCCGGTCGCGCATCGACCGGCGCGGTGGCAATTCGGGCAATTACCCGCGCGGAATAGTTTCGCGAATACCGCTGACACGTATCCGGATTGTGAACCTTTGGCGCTCGATGATCGAGCCCACTCGAGTTACTCCTTGTCGCCGTCGCGCTGCGGTGTTAGTTTGAGACACAGAGACGTGATCCGTCTCGCGAGTGGCGATGGCGACACGACCGCGTCGCCGATCACAGACAGCTCCGCAGGCACCCGGTGACGAGCTCCGCGATGTCGCACCGGTGACGATGCCGCTACCGGTGACCGACAACTGACGTGAGGATCGCTGAAGATAATGCACGAACTGTCGTATTCCGCGGGAGTGACGCAGAGTGCTCGAGACCTGATCACCACCGCACCACCCGTCGACCCCGCCGACGTCGAGCTGATCTCCCGATTGATGGACCCCGGCCTGCGCCGCCTCAGCAAAGCCACGATCGGCCTCTCGGGAGAAGCTCAGCAGTACCTGGTCGTTTTCGCGGAACGACTACATCTCGCCGAAGGCACGCTGCCCGGCACCACCGCCGAAATGTGAAGACCCGCACCAGATATCGATCCAGGCCGCTCGGATACATCGAATACCCCCTCCGCGACCAAGAACTTCGCCGGGTTACACGCGGAAGACGACCTTCCCCGCAGCGCAACATTCGATCCGAAATCGACTATCTTGCAGGGGCCCCGGATGCGTTCGACACCGTGGTGAAGCAGGTAGCAGCCGCAGGCAGTCGACACGCCGATCTGGAAGCCGCGGCGGGAGCAGCGCAGCCGCGTGCAGTCCTGCTCGAGCAATGGCGTGCTGGTCGAATCGAGGTGGCGGCCGCACTCCGGGACATCCCAGTGGACCAAGAGTTTCCGTGGTTCGATTCACCGCTGACCGCGGCACTGATGGTCCCGCTTCGGTTGATGGAAACGTGGGCACACGGGCAGGACATCTACGACGCGGTGGGTGTGACGCATCCGCCGACGAGTCGACTCCGGCAGGTGGCCACGCTGGGCGTTCTCGGAGTACCGCTCTCGTTCTACGCGGCCCAATTGCCTACGCCGACAGAGCCGTTCCGTGTCGAGTTAACCGGCCCTGACGGCGAGACCTGGGCATGGGGCCCGGCGGCGGCCGAGCAGCGGGTGCAAGGCAGTGCCCTCGACTTCTGTCTGCGAGTCACGCAACGCAGGCCACTGGCCGAGACCGACCTGACCGCGGTCGGCGTGGACGCGAAGCAGTGGTTGGAGATCGCTCGCGTTTTCCTCTGAACCGATGACGCCGTCCTGACCCAGCCGGCAGAGGGCGCCACCCGCGGCCATTGTGGTGTGTCGGCTTGTCCGGAACACTTTGGAACCATGGCAAATTGGAGCGAGTTCAACCGAAGCAGGCCCGACCTGGCCGACGCGGGCCGGGCATTGCTGTACCAGGTCGGTGTCGGGCTCGGCTTCCTGGCGACGGTTCGCGGTGACGGGGGTCCGCGCCTCCACCCCATCTGCCCACTGTTGTTCCCCGAGAACGCCACCAGGCCAGGAACCCTCGAGCGGGTCGCCTCGGAGGAGTTGTATGTGTTCATCGTGCCGGGACCGAAACAAAACGACCTGCATCGCGACGGCCGCTACTCCCTGCACTCGTTCCCCTGCGACGACAACGAAGACGCCTTCTACTGCACCGGCCGAGCCCACAACGTCGCTGACGCAGGCTTCCGCCGAGTTCTGTCGGACCTGTTCGTCGCCGAACGGTCCATGATCGGTGTCCCTCCCCCCGAAGCCAACACCCACCTCTTCCGCCTCAGCCTCGATCGTGTGCTGATCACGCGCACGAACGGCCACGGCGACCACGCCCCACAGCACACCGTCTGGCGACCCTCGTAGTTGGCACGGTGCCGGGCCCGGCCGATCGTGGTCGAGCCCGGCACCGTGCTAGCGAGCGTTGTACGTGCTGGCGGCCACCGCAACCGCCGACTGACGGAATTGTGTTTGCCGCGGGCTGTCTGGTGCGCTATATCTTGAGTATGGACATGCAGCGCGCTCAGTTCGCCACGACGCCGGACGACTTCCCGGCGCGCTGAATCCTGTTGATCAATGCCCCGGGCGGACGCCCGGGGCTTTTTTGTGTGGCCGTCCGCCCTCTACTCGGAGGAGACCCACATGTACGACCACCGAAAACTGGGCCGCGAACTCGGCTTGTTCGATACCGACCCGCTGATCGGGGCAGGCTTGCCGTACTGGTTGCCGGACGGGGCGATCGTGCGGCACAGTCTCGAGGAATACGTCAGGGCGGTGGAGCGCCGCGCAGGCTATCAGCACGTCTACTCGCCCGTGCTCGCCAAACGCGAACTGTACGAAATATCGGGCCACTGGGCACATTACGACGACGACATGTACCCGCCGATGGATATCGGCGGCGAACAGGTGGTGCTGCGGCCGAGCCTGTGCCCGCATCATGCGGTGATGTACCGGTCGCGCTCGCACAGCTACCGCGAACTGCCGCTGCGCATGGCCGAGCTCGGCGCGATGTACCGCTCCGAATTGTCCGGCGTCTTAGGCGGTTTGACCCGAGTACGGTGCATCCAGCTCAACGACGCGCACATCTTCTGCACCATGGACCAGGTTGCCGAGGAGGCCGGTAACGCATTAGCGCTGATCGGCGCCGCCTACCGGGCAATGGGTATCGACGACGCACGATACCGACTGTCGCTGCCCGGCGCGGGCGGGAAATACGTTGCCGCACCGGAGATGTGGCAGCGGGCAAGCAAGATTCTGGGCGAAGTGCTCGACCGGGCCGGCGTGGTCTACGAGGCGGTCGAGGGCGAGGCCGCGTTCTACGGTCCGAAGATCGATATCCAGGTCAGCGATCACGCGGGCCGTGAGGCCACCCTGTCCACCGTGCAGGTCGACTTCTACCAACCCGAACAGTTCGATCTGCAGTACGTCGGCGCCGACGGCGGCAAGCATCGGCCAGTCATGGTGCACCGCAGCATCATCGGCAGTGTCGAGCGTGCGGTCGCGCACTTGATCGAACTGCACGGCGGCGCCTTCCCGGCCTGGCTGGCCCCGGTGCAAGTTGCCGTGCTTCCGGTGTCCGAAGCCGAGGAGCCCGCCGCCCTCGAGCTGCGGAACCGCTGCCTGGATGCGGGTTTGCGCGCACAGGTGGTGGTCGACGGAAGTCTCGGTGCACGTGTCCGCGATACCCGGCTGGCGCCGTACCAGTTCATTCTCGGCCCGGCCGAGATCGCGAACGGCGAAGTGGCAGTGCGACTCAGGGACGGGCGTCGGCTGCCTGCCCAATCCGCCGACAAGGCGGTGGCAAGTATCCGAGCGCTGGTCGAGGCGCACGAGACCCGTCTTTGGGTCGAGTAGCCGCGCCGGTGGCTGAAATACCACCGGCGCAACCACTTCCGCGAGGCACCTGAACTACCCCTCCGGGTAGAAGAGGAACAACGTGCAGCCGGTCGTGCTCGCGGGCACATGCCACGACCCGGCCGGGGCGTGCAGGAACGTCCCGGCCGGATAGTCGCGTGCGCCGTCGTTGAAGGTGCCCGCGACCACGTACACCTCCTCCGGACCGGGTCCGTGCACGTCGCGGCGAGGCCACGAGGTACCTGCGTCCATCTCCAGCACGTTGGCGTGCGCACCGGACTCCCCTTGCCACAGCGGACGCAGCCGTATCCCCGGAAAGAGTTCGCGGACAGGCGATTCGGCGACAGAGACGGAGGTGTAGCCCTCCTGCGCAAGGATCTCGGGGTGCATGTCACTCACGATGCCGCACGCAGCTCGTCCCGCAACAGTGTCGAGTAAGACACTATGGGGTACTTTTCTGCCATGCATCGAGTTGTGGCTCTGGTCCGGCCGGTGCAGTCGACCTTCGAGCTCGGCTGCGCCGTCGAGGTGTTCGGCACGCGGCGGGCCGGTGTGCCGCAGCACTACGAATTCGAGGTCTGCACGGAGACACCGGGACCGGTGCCGACGACCGCCGGATACGCGATGTTCGTGCCGCACGACCTTTCCGCGCTCGCGTCCGCGGACACCGTGCTCGTCCCCGGCTGGACGCCGGTGGAAGCGCCGCTGTCCGACCCGGTGCACCGCGCATTGCTGCAGGCACATGCGCACGGCGCACGGCTCGTCACCATCTGCTCCGGCGTGTTCGCACTCGCCCGCACCGGGCTCCTCGACGGCCGCTCAGCGACTACCCACTGGCTACGGGCCGCACAGTTGCAGCGCGAATTCCCGCACATCCGTGTGCAACCCGACCGGCTCTTCGTCGACCACGGCGACGTCGCAACCAGTGCAGGCGCCGGCGCGGGCATCGACCTGTGCCTCCACCTCGTCCGCGTGGATCACGGCGCCGCGCACGCCGCCCTCATCGCCAGGCACATGGTCATGCCCCCGCACCGAGACGGCGGCCAAGTGCAATACGCACCTCCCCCACCATCGACGGACGCGCTGGACGGCCTCCTCGAATGGGCGGACGCGCGCCTCGACACCCCACTGACAGTCACCGATCTGGCCGCCCACCTCAACATCTCCCCGCGGACCTTGGCCCGCCGCTTCGCCGACGAGCTCGGAACAAGCCCGGGCGCATGGCTTTTGCGCCGTCGCGTGGACGAGGCCCGCACCCTCCTGGAAGAAACAGACCTACCGGTCGAAGCGATCGCCACCCGCGTCGGCTTGACGTCAGCAGTAAACCTGCGCCGCCGCTTCCGAGCCCGAGTCGGCACCACCCCCGGCGCCTACCGCCGCGCCTTCCGAGTCTCGTGACGCACGAACCGCATCCAGGTTCGCTCTATTCGACGGTGACTCCGGCATTCCGCAAGTCGACAAGCGCTGCGATCACTGTGGCCTCGTGTACAGCACGGCGAGCATCGGTGGGTAGCGGGATCTGCCTGGGAGGAATTCGACGACCATGGCGGGGTCGGCGGCGGCGCCGAGGGCGCGGAATGCGGAGCGACTGTAGGAGCGCAGTCGGCTGATGAAGGCGTCGTGGAGGAACGGCGGCAGCGCCGACGGTGGGGTGACAGTCAGGGAGACCGCGGCGATGAAGCCCATCATCATTGGGGTACAGAACAATCCGAGGGTCGACGAGCGTTCGAGGTCGATGACCAGAAACTTTCGGCCTGCTCGGGTCGCGTCGGCGATGACCTGGCTGGCCGCTTTCGGCGGCAGGTGGTGGAGGGCCGCCGCGAAGACGACGAGGTCGTAGGCGTTGTCGGGTGCATCGATTGTGGTGGCGTCAATGACACGAACGGTGGCGCGCGGGTTCGCGCCGAGTGGACCTGCGGCGATCTTGTCGACCGAGGCCGGGTCCAGGTCGCTGACGGTGACTTCGATGGTGGGATGCCTGGCGAGGATTTCGGCCGACAGCCTGCCATGACCCGCGCCGATCTCCAGGATCTTCGGGTTGGCGATGTCGGCCACCTGCTTCAGGACGCGCACCGCATTGTGCCGATGCGTGCCGAATCGTTCGCCGCCGCGTTCGAGGGTGCCGATCACCTTCTGCTTGACGGTGTCGGAAACGTCGTAGCGGTCGGTGAATTCGAGTCGGCCGGTTTCGAATAGTCGATTCGGCCACGATGCGTCGGGACCGCCACGCGGCATCCGATCGATGGGGATGGACATGCCGTCGACTGTATGGTTCGGCCGTTTCAAACCCATATCGAATCGGCATGTCGAGTGACCCGCACGGACATTCCGGTAGCTATTCTGAGGCAGCTTGCGGCCCGGTCGTGCCGCACCTTCTGATCAATCGTCGCGTGATGTCTTTTGCCGAGGAGTGCACCATGCGTGTCGCGGAAACGGAAAGCCTGTTCCGCCGATGGTCGACCGTGCCGATCGCGGCACTCACCGCAGTGGTGCTCATGGCCACGGCAGGAAGCGTAGCCGCAGACCCGGACCCGGCTCCGGTTCCCGTGCAGCCCGCGCTCCCCTTCCCGATTCCACCGTCACCACCGGAACTGGACCCGGCGTTCTACCAGCCCGATCCCGCGATCGTGGCCGCGAAGCAGCCCGGCGAGATCATCGCCGCCCGCGAGGTGCACGTCTCCTTCTACTCGGTGTTGCCGTATAACGTTGACTCCTGGCAACTTTCGTTCCGTTCCACCAACACCCGTGGCGAACCGATTGCCGCAGTCACGACCATCGCCAAGCCGCGCGGCAACAACAACGGCGTTCCGCGCAATCTGCTGTCGTTCCAGTTCGCCCCCGACTCGATGGCCCAGTACTGCTCGCCGTCGTACGTACTGCAGTTGGCCTCCGTGCCGCCGAATATCACCGGCGCGCTGAACATTCCGGCCGAGTTCATCAACGCGGTCACCGCCCTCGGTCTCGGCTGGGCGTTGAACATGCCCGACTACGACGCTCCCTATATGGCTTTCGGCGCCGGACCGCTCAATGCGCGAATCACGTTGGACAGCATCCGCGCCGCCGAGAACTTCGAGCTCCTCGGCCTCGAAGGCGCGCGAACCAAGGTCGGACTGCTCGGCTACTCCGGCGGCGCCATCGCCACCGGTCACACCGCCGAACTGAAGGCCTCCTATGCCCCCGAATTGAACATCGTCGGCTCGGTGATGGGCGGCATCCCTGCAGACCTGGTGCAGATGATCAAAATGGCGAGCAACAATGTCGGCTCCGGGCTACTGCTGTCCGGCATGCTGGCCGCCGCGCGCGAATATCCGGAACTGGCAGCCTATTACGAGCAACACATGAACAATTTCGGCAAGGCCATGGCCGTGGTGAAAGCCCCGTTCTGCCTGTGGTCCGCCGCCGTGCTCCCGTTCGTGAACCTGCCGGGCCTCTTCGACAGCCCCGATGTCTTCAGCGACCTGGCCCCCGCCGCAGTGTTCGAGAAACTGAGGATGGGCCATGCGACGCCCGACATGCCGGTCTTCATGTTCAATTCCAACCCGGACTGGATCGTCCCGATCGGCCCGGTCAACGATCTCTACGCCACCTACTGCAAGGACCCGAAGGCTCGCGTCGAATACATGCGCGACAACTTCAGCGAGCATTTCTCCTTGATGGTCATCGCCTGGGCGAAGGAAACCCAGTGGCTGAAGGATCGGTTCGACGGGGTGCCGGTCGCCGACGGCTGCGTCTTCAACGACGTGGGCACCATGATGCTCGACGAGTCGACCTGGCCGGAATGGCTTCGCAAGGTCGGCACTTTCGCCATGGGCGTCTTCCAGTACCCGATCGGTAACTGACCCAAGGCTTTTCGACTCGCGACTGAGCGGCGAACACTCGCCGCTCAGTCGGCGCCCTGAGGTTGAAAACTGATCGCGCTGTCGATCAGCCCCGCGAGTACGTCCGCAACGGCATATCCCCCGATCCACGGCGCGGACGACTGCATCCGATTCATCATCGCCATGCCGTGCAGCGCCGCCGACAGCCCGGCGGCGATGACACCCGAATCATCGGTTTCGCCGCCGCGACAGCGGGCGAGCGCCCCGGTCAGCACATCCAACGCATCATGCGCACCGGACGTTGCCCCCGCTCGCAGCGTCATCAGCGTGTAGCGCAAAGGATGCCGCTGCGCGAACTCGATGTACGCGACGCACCCGCGCATGAGACGGTCGCGAGGTTCCACAGCCTGGTCCGAATTGGCGACGATGGCGCGCACGATCTCCTCCCAACTCGTCTCGGTCACCGACTCGAGCACCGCGTCTCGATCGGGGAAGTGCGCGTAGATGGCGGGCGCGGACACGCTGGCCGCGCGCGCGATGCTGCGCAATGTCACCTCGGATTCCAGGTCGACCTCGTCGATCAACGCGATCGTCGCGCGCACGATCTCGTGACGTAGCGCACTCCCCTGCCCTCGGGCGTTGCGTTTGCGTGGTGCCACTGTCATGCTCTCATCTTAACATGTGTAAATAAACAAGTGTAAAGTTGAGGATCATGAAGGTCACCCACCGTTTCGCCCGCCATCCCGGCACCTGGTTGCCGCCGCTGGTGGTGATGTTCGTGCTGGCGATCGCGCTGCCCGCCGTCTACCTCGGCGGCACGCTCGATCCGAGCGGCAATCTGAAGGACTTCCCGATCGCGATGGTCGTGGAGCCGCAGACCAGCTCGGCGAACAACGCCGCGAACCAAGTGCGCACCGCGGTGGAAGCCGCCGTGAACCACGACGCCATCACCTTCGTCCCGATGACCGTCGACGAGGAAAAGGAGCAGATGGGTAGCGGCAAGATCTTCGGAGCCGTGCGCATCCCCGCCAACTTCAACGCCGAAATCGCCCGACTGACAACAGATTCGGCCGGACCACCGGCGCACGCCGTGCTGCATCTCGACACCGCACCGGCATCGGGAGCCCTGAGCTCCGGACTTTTCACCGGTCAACTCGCGCCCGTCGTCGCCGGCGTGAGCGCACAGTTCGGAAAGACGTTGGCCGCCAAAGCAACCACCGTCTCCGCCGCAACCGCACTGGCGGCGCCGTTCACCGTCGCCGCCGCCCCGCTGGTGCCGCTTGCCGCCCACACCGGATTGGGCACCAGCGTCTTCTACTACGCGATCGTGCTTGTGCTGCTCGGCTTCGTCGGCGCCTCCGCGATGCATCCGATCATCGACTCGGCGATCGGCTTCCAGCCCAGTGAAATGGGCCCCAAGGTGCGCCGCCGCGGCTACACGCACCTGTCCCGACTGCACACCTTGCTCATCAAATGGTCGGTCATGTTGCTTGCCGCGCCACTGTGCGCCGCCGGTCTCCAGTTCGTCGCAGGCACCTTGCTCGACATGCCCATTCCCGCACCCTGGCAACTGTTTCTGTTCTCGACGACCACTATCGCCGCCGTCGGCATCGGCGCACTGACCGTTTTCGCGATGTTCGGCTCGCTCGGCCCGCTGATCAACATGTTCTTCTTCATCGCCCTCGCGATGATCTCCTCGGCGGGAACGATTCCGCTGGAGGCGACACCGGCGTTCTTCCGCGCGATCGCGGACATCGAGCCGATGCGCCCGATTGTCACCGGCTTGCGATCGATCCTCTACTACGACTCCGCTCCGCTGTCCGGACTGGAAACGGCCTGGGTCGACGTCGCCATCATCGGCGCAGCCGGGGCACTGATCGGAGCGATAGCCACCAGCCTCTTCGACCGCGTCCCCGCCTTCACCCGTCACCCTCAACTCGCCGGCAATGCGCCGGCCTAAGGAGAAATCATCATGCGTGCTGCACGTTTCGACTTCGCGTCCAAAACCCTCTCGGTACAAGATGTTCCGACTCCCGAGCCAGGCCCGGGGGAAGTGCTTGTCAAGGTTGTCGCATGCGGGATCTGCCATTCCGACCTGACGGTGATGAGTGGCGGGGTGCCCACCGGGCTCACCGCGATCACGCCGGGGCACGAAATCTCCGGCACCATCGCCGCTTTCGGCGGACCGACACCGGGATGGGAGATCGGCGACGCCGTTGTTCTGCACGGTGGTCAGCCGTGCGGAACCTGCCAGGCGTGCCAGCATCTACCCAACGCGAGCACCTGCCAGAACCTGCAAATCATGGGCGTGCACCGCGACGGCGGATGGGCCGAGTATGTCCTGGCACCGGTCTCGACCATCATCGCCGCACCGCGGGGCGTCGCGATGGAGCAGGCCGCGATTCTCGCCGACGCGGTCGCCACACCCTACGGCGCGTTGTTCGGTACCGGAGGTCTTCGCCCTGCCGAATCCGTAGCGATATGGGGCCTCGGCGGACTCGGCGTCCACACCTTGCAACTCGCCAGGCTGGCGGGCGCGGCACCGATCATCGGTCTCGACCCCCTGCCCGAAGCGCGTTCCAGGGCACTGGATTTCGGCGCAGATCAGGCTCTCGATCCCACCGATCCCGATGTGCTCCAGCAGCTGCGCGACCTGACCGGCGGCGGTGTCGAGCTCGCAATCGACAATGTCGGTAGCCAGCATACCGTGCCGCAGGCCAACGCCGCACTGCGCAGTGGCGGCAGGCTCGTCCTGGTCGGGCTGACCCCCGTCGACCTGAATCTCGGCTCCGAACTGCACTTCTCGATGGCCCGTCACCGGGTCCTCGGCCACCTCGGCTACAGCTATGAGAACCTCGCGGAATTGGTCAAGCTCACCGAGCTGCGCAGGCTCGACCTGACCCGGTCGGTCAGCGCTGTCTTTCCGCTCGAGGACATCCACGAAGGCGTGCGTCGCCTGGCCGAACACGACGGCAACCCCATCCGCATCGTCATCAAGCCCTAAGCAAACCTCTTCAGGAGAAGCCCCATGCGCGCGATTCAAGTTTCCACCCTCGGCGGACCCGAGGTCCTCAGTGTCGTCGACGTGCCAAATCCCGTGGCAGGCCCCAGCGAGCAGATCGTACGGGTGACCGCCGCAGGCATCAATTACGCCGATACCCACATGACCGAGAACACCTATCTGTCCCGCACGACGCTGCCGTTCATTCCCGGCGGGGAGATCGTCGGCCGCACTGCGGCAGGGGAACGCATTCTCGCGCTGGTACCGGGCGGCGGATACGCCGAGCAGGCGGTCGTCGCCGACGGCAGCGCGGTCGAGGTGCCCGACGCCGTGAGCGACGGTCAGGCCCTAGCCCTGCTCATTCAAGGACTTTCGGCATGGCACCTGCTGCACACCAGCGCCAAACTCGCCCCTGGCGAGTCCGTGGTGATCAACGCGGCGGCGGGCGGTGTCGGCTCGCTGGCAGTCCAGCTCGCCAAGTACTTCGGCGCCGGACGGGTGATCGCCACGGCGTCCACACCGGAGAAGCGGCAGCTCGCCCTCGATCTCGGCGCCGACATCGCCGTCGACAATGCCGCCGAAGGGTATGCCGAGCGCATCCGCGAAGCGAACGACGGCAAGCGGATCGACATCGTGCTGGATGCCATGAGCGGACCCGTGCTGGACGCGGCGCTCACCGTGCTTGCGCAGTTCGGGCGACTTGTCACCTACGGCATGGCTTCTCGTGAACCCGCCACACCGATCAACCCCGGCGACCTGCTCACTCGGAATCTGTCCGTCATCGGTTTCTGGGTCACCCCGGCCCTCGCGATGCGCGGCATGTTCCACGAACCGCTGGTCGAAATGCTCGACCTCACCGCGGCGGGCAAGCTGCGCCCCATCGTCGGCGGCGCGTATCCGCTCGCCGAGGCGCGCCGAGCCCACGAGGACCTCCTCGCCCGCCGCACCACCGGCAAGCTGATCCTGACCCCGAACTAGCCCGCGGTCATGGAGATCAGCAGGCGAGAGATTTCTCCTTGGAGTCCGCGGATCACCTTGTTCGCCGAGTCGAGTTCGCTGACCTGATAGGTCAACTGCCACTCGGATCCCGAGGCGAAGCCGTCGAGTGGATCGTGGAACGAGGGCACGATCGACTCGTCAGCCGAACCCGCCGCGGCGGCAGGCAGAAACATGGTCAACCGGGGCTGCGGGCGGCCTGACGTGGGCATCACCGCAGACTCGACCACCGGGTCCACCGCCTGTCCCTGCCAGACCGGGCCCGCACTGGATGCGTCGGAGTCGGCGCTCTGCGGTGGGCCCGGCACGACGATCCAGGTGGTGGTGACCAGCGTGCCCGAGCCGAGCGGCGTGGCGTGGCGGACTACCAGCCAACGGTTGAGCACCGGCGTGGCGAGCTCGTCATCGGGCCGCTGATCGTCGGCAGGCTCCCCCTGCAAGATGACGCCGGGATGCAGGAGCGGAAAGGCATGCGCCTCAACGCCGAGTCGCTGTGGCACCTCGGCGACGTCGTCCGCGGCCTTCTGAAAGGTGTTCAGTTCGTTGGCTTCTGCCGTGCGCAGCTGCAAGACCAGCGGTCGCGGTTCAGGAGCAGTCATCGCCTTGCCACCTTTCCTCGGATACATCGAAACCTGCCAGCCAAGTACATCATCCGGCCGCCGTTCGGATCACACTTTGAGACCATGCCTGGTGACGTAGACGTTCTGGAAGGCGATGAGAGCGGCGAGCACGACCAGCCATTGCACGGTGCTCACCAGTGGGATCGCATCGATCGGCAAGGTGTAGGCAAGCAGGATACGGATCACCGCATCCACCACGAAAGCCGTGCCCCACACGGCGGTCAGCAGCCTCAGATGGCCGCGGAACCGGGAGTCGTTGTCCCAGCGGGCATCCCATTGCCGGTAGCCCTCCTCGCCGATCTTGACGGTGACGATCGCCCGTGCGGCAATCCGCATGAATGGTCGCTGGGTCAGCAAGGTGGCCAGCACCCACAACCCGAGCACGCCGAAAATCCAACTGTCCCGCACCATCAGGGTGCGTGGATCGCCGGTCAAGACCGTCATCACCGTGCCGACGACGATCAGGCTGAGCGTGAACAGCGCCATCGCGTCGACACGGCGCTGCCGGATCGCGCGATAGGCGAGAATCCCCGCGATCAGCAGGCCGGGCGCGATCAACGCCAGCCATGGGTTCACCCCCGCCGCACGCAAGGCGTAGTAACTGCCTAGTGGGAGTACCACTTCCAGGATGAGCTGCATCAGGAGGTGGCGGCGGAGTGCCGCGCGTTTCTGCTGCGGGGTGCGGTCGGCTGCGGCTGCCTGCGGACTCGTGTCGGTCGTGCTCACGATTGCCTCCGGGTGGCGTGATCGAAAAGGTCGGCCAGCTCGCGTGCACACGCGGCGGTATCGAAGTCGGGGTCGACGGCCGCGCGGGCGATGGCGGCGTCGAGGGCGCCGCGCATGGCGAGCACCAGGACGGCGGGGTCGAAGTCGCGAAATGCCCCGGCTCGCTGCGCTTCCCGGATCCGTTCCTCCTGGATCCGCGCGAACTCGGAAAGGTGGTCCGCCAGGCCGAATTTCTCCCGGTCGTCCGGGTGGGCGTTGGCGAGGATGCTCGACAGCGCACGCAGATGGCCGGGGCACTCGTCGAGCAGCGCCAAGTTGGCGACGATGTTCAGCCGAAGCCGGGCGGCGTAGTCGGTCTCGCCGTCAAGCTTGGCGCTCACGAATTCCAGTGCCACGCGCATGATTTCGGCGACGACCTCGCGGATCAGATCGTCCTTGCCGCGAAAGTGGTAGGAGATCATGCCCGTGCTGCCCAGCCCGGCGCGCTCGGCGATCTTCGCGAACGAGGCGTTCGCATAACCACGCTCGGCAACCACCTCGATGGCGGCGTTCACGATCTGCGCGCGCCGCCCGGTCTCGGTGAACGTGCGGCCTTCTTGCTTGCCCGCACTGTTTCTTGCTTGCATGAGCAAGACATTAGACCTGTTTGCTTACCCGAGCAAGAGCACTGCAGCCGACCGCGGCCCGCCAGGCTGTGACCTGCCCGTTCCCGCTGACGCCGGATCGGTCAGTCGGTCTCCGATATGCCCGCGCCGGCCAGCACTGCCTTCATCACGCTGCCCGCAGCGACCGCGGCCATGGCGTCCGCGCATTGGGCGAGCGGGAAGACCGAGACGAGGCTCGCCAGATCGAAGCGGTTGGTCAATGTCGGTAGGAGGCGGACGTATTCGACGAGGTGGGCGCCGGTGAAGGCCCAGGAGCCGAGGACGTCCAGCTGCTGGCGGACGATGTGATGCGGATTGATCGGGGTGGGTCCCGCGTCGGTGTACTGGCCGACGATCAGGAGTGCGCCGCCACGGCGGGCGAGGGTGATGCCCTGCTGTACCGCGGCGGGGACGCCGGTGCACTCGATGACCAGGTCGGCACCGCGGCCGCCGGTGAGTTGCCTGGCCTGGTCCAGGACGGCGGATTGGTCTGCGGCGCCGATGATGTCGAGGTGCGCATCGCCGATGCCGCAGGATTTGGCGATGTCGAGGCGGTGCGCCGGGCCGCCGACAACGATCACTTGGGCGGCGCCCGCGAGTTGGGCGAACGCGGCCGCGGCGAGGCCGACCGGTCCGCTGCCCTGCACAATCACGGTCTCCCCCAGGCGAACCGGGCGGCGTTCGTAGAGCGCGTGGATCAAGGTCGGACCCGCGCAGGCCAGCGACATCGCCGCCAGATCGGTCACCGAATCGGCGAGCCGCACCACGGTCGTACCCGGCTGCAACAGGATGTGATCGGCCCAGGCGCCGGACAACGGCTCGTCGGTGGTCGACCGGTTCACGCCGTAGGTCTGGCGCGCCTCGCACAGGGTCGGTTCGCGATATTGACGGCAGGGCACGCATACACCGCAGGCGATCGAGGACGCCCACATCACCCGGTCGCCCGGCTGCAAGGGAGCGCCTAGCGCATCAGCGACGACACCGGGCCCGAGCTCCCCGATGACCCCTAAACCCTCGTGCCCCAACACTATTGGCACCGGAATCGGCAGATGCCCCTGTTGCAGATGCAGGTCCGTGCCGCAGATCCCGCCGTAGGAGCAGGCGACGAGGAGCTGTCCGGGGCCAGGACGCAGAATATCGAACTCCCGCAGCACCGGAGGCGCACCGATGCTCTCCAGCACCGCGGCCCGGGCCCGCCTCGCATCGTCGATTCGCATCACATCCGCCTCCCGCTGAGCGTCGAGGCCCGCCGGGCATACCGCGGGCCCGACTCGAGACTACGCGGATTTCGTTGGCGTTCAGCGCCGCACAAGCCGACGGCGACCCCGCAAGTACCAGCTATTGCCACGGCATCCTGCGGGGTCGCGCCGCGACCTAGACGTTGCCTACTTCGACCGGAGTGGGCTCGGCCTTGTCTACTACTTCCGGCACCAGTGCAGCCGTACGCCGACCGCGTGTCAGCACCAACACGATGATCAGCGCGACCAGGCTGGTGCTCGCGATGATCGCCGCCACGTTTCCGGTCGCGTCGCCGACCGCGTCGGCGACGTCGAGCTGCGTGTGCCCGAAGACGACCGTGGCCAGCGCCGCCCCGATGGCGCCGCCCAGATTGTGGAACGTCCACGACGCACCGACCGCGAACCCGGACCGCGCCGGGGCCACGCTCGAAATCGCCAGTACCGTCGCGGGACCGAGCACCAAGGCCCAGCCCGCACCGAACAGGACGAGCGCGACAACGAGCAGCGCCAGCTGGTCACCGAATGCGGCCAACGCGATTCCGGCTCCGGCGAGGGTCAACAGCCCGAATCCCCACGGCAGCAAGGTGTGTGCGCCCACCCGGTCGACAAACCGGCCCGCGACCGGCGACGACAGCGCGAGGGTGCCGCTGACGAGCAACAGCAGGAATCCCGCTGACCGCACATCGAACCCGCGCCCCTCGGTCAGATAGGTCGGAATCACCAGCAGCGCAGCGGCATAGAACAAACCCAACCCGAAGTCCGAAACGATCGCCGCGACGAACCGTCGATGCCCGAACAAGGCCGGATCGATCAACGGGCTCGCCGCCCGCCGCTCCACGACGATCCCGATCGCGACCGCCGCGACGAACACCACCACTGCGACGAACACCGCGGGCGAGACCCACCCTGCCAGATCGCCGAGCACGAAGATGCCGACCGCGGAGACGACGGCGAAGGCGACGAGAACCTGTCCGGCCCAGTCTGTTCCGCCGCTGCTGTCCGGCGCGATGTGGGGCACCGCGTACGCGATCGCCACCAGCGCCGCGATCCCGAGCGGCAGGTTGATCCAGAAGATCGACTGCCACCCGAAGCTCGGCACCAGCAGGCCGCCGAGGACGGGCCCGATGGCGAGGCCGAGCCCGTTCACCGAGTACAACCAGCCGATCGCCTTGCCTCGATCCCCTTCGGGGAACAGCGATTCCACCAACGTCGAGGTGCTCGTGTACAGCACGGCACAGGCAGCGCCCTGGACGAACCTTGCCGCGATCAGCGAGCCGATATTCCACGACAGGGCCGCGCCCACCGACGCCACCACGAACAGCGCGAGACCGAACAGCAGCACGCGCCGCCTGCCGAGGCGATCGGCGATCCGGCCAGCGGTGACCATGAACATCGACAGCGCCATCAGGAAAACACCGAGGGTGAGCTCGGTACTCGACGGCCCGGCATGCAGATCGTCGCCGATGGCAGGCAGCGCGGTGGTGACGATCGTCAGGTCGATGCACCCGAGAAACGAGGCCACCGCCAGCCCGGTGAAGCCGATCAACCGCCGTTGGGTGGGGATCGCTATGGTCATTCCACTCCCGTCGTTGTGTTCGATGCCGACTTTCGCTTCTTGAAACGCAAGGGCAGCCAGGCGACTCGCTCCGGATGCTCCGGCTCGACGAACAGTTCGCGCGTGCGGCCCATCGCTGCGGATATCCGCTGCGGGTAGATCACATAGTCGAATCCCTCATGCGCCCACAGCGGCATGATGATCGGGCATTCCTCCAAAAGGTAGGCACGGCACGATGCCCGGACCGCTTCCTGATCAACGTCCGGCTCCCGGGAGACGCGTCGCTCGATGAATCGGTCGATGGTGCTGTCGATGGCGTGGCGATAGGGCTCGTCTGTCTCGTAGGCCTGCTCGACCGCGTCGTACAGGTCGCCGTAGCGGGGATGGGACAGCGCGAAGTCCCATCGCAAAACGTTGGTGGGGCAGTCGATCTGGTCCAGATAGCCGATGTTGCGGGCGAGCCATTCGTCGCCGGCGATCCTGGCCCGCGCGTGCCGGTCGATATCACTTCCGCCACTGAGGTTGTGCCGCTGCAGGGTGTCCGCGACAGCGATCGCGCACCGGCCGAAGTTCGAGCGATTGATCAAATCGATGGTCGCGGCGAGCTTTTCGCCCTCGTGATACTCGGCGCCGACGCTGACGAGCAGGACCGTCGAGCGGCCTTCGGTCGTGATGCCGTCCGAGCGTAGGTCGTATGCCGCCTTATGGGACGCCGAGAGCAGCGTGGTCGTCGTCATCAGCTCCACACCTTCAGCGAGTCGGCCGGATCGCTGACACCGATGAACAATCCGATGGTGATGCGGGGACGGTCCTGGGACGGCGCGACGGCATGGACGCGGCGCGGGTCGATGAAGATCGCGTCGCCGACCCGCGGCGCGATCACCAGCTCCGGGTCGCCGACGGCGGCGCGATCGATCCCGTACACGCGTTCACCGGACCGATCCCGATACGCTCCCTCGTCGGGGTAGTCGTCCCAGATCTGTAATTCCCCGCCGCGGTCCGGCACGTCCAGGTAGACGTTGACCGACAGCTGTCGCGTGATGCGAATACCGAAGTCCTCCGGCAGGTTTCGGCCGACGTTGTCGGTGTGCGGTTCGAGATCGACACCGGCGAGCTGGTAGCGCGCGACACCGGCGAAGAACGCCTGCCCGTCGCGCCGCAGCAAGCTCGCGCCGGACGGCCAGATCTCGTCGAGCAGCAGTCGCAGGTCGTCTGCCGGATACGAATAGGGCGAGGCGATCTCGCGCAGGCGCTCGAGGTTGTCGCGCGCCTCGTCGAAGTACCGCCCGCGGCCTGCCTCGCTGTTCGTCTCCGAAAACGCGTGGCCGATGCGCCGGAACTGCGGATCGGTGGCCAGTGGGCCGTGATCCTGCCTGCCGACGAACGCCTTTCGTAAGTGGTCGAGCGCGTCGGGCCGGACGAATCCGCCGAGCCGCACCGCGTGCACCTCCCCGTTCAGCAGCGCGGTCAGCGATTCGTGGTCGAATCCCTGCCTGGTGGTGTCCAACACGCGGTCTCCGAGAGATGGCGTGGCCGTAGTCATGTCGTTCCCCTCTGGTTGTCGCTCGATGGACCGGCCACCGGCCCGGGCGTGCGGCGGGAGCTAGCCGACATAGACATGATTCGACCCCCGATCCCACCGTCAGGGCCCCAGAAAACGACGGAGCCCGCGCTTGCCCGGACCGCGATACGCGGCTCGGCCTGGTCTTGACCCGGGGCACCCCGCCGCGGATGGAGGGTTGCCGGCCAGCTAGCCGGGGACTTGACGCTGGCACTCTTGACCTGAAACAAGAATCGCGCACGCCAGAAGTGTTGTCACGCTTTAGAATCGGGTTGATTTTACGTGGTCGTTGCACCCAATCGGCGGGCGATGTCGCGGACGGTTCGTTCCTGGAATATGGCTTTGAGCTCTATCTCGACACCCAGGCGCTCCGATATCCGGCGCACCAGCCGGACCACGAGCAGGGAGTGTCCGCCGAGGTCGAAGAACGAATCGTCGAGACCGACCTGATCGACCGCGAGGACCTCGGCGAATACGGCGCACAGCAGCTCTTCCCTGGGGGTTCGGGGTGGTTGGTAGGCGGCGCCGGTGAATTCGGGTTCCGGCAGGGCACCGCGATCGACCTTGCCGTTGGGGTTGAGCGGCAGTTCCTCGAGGATCGTGAGCGCGGTCGGGACCATGTAGTCGGGCAGGCGACTCGCGACGAGCTGCCGCACCTCCGACACGTCGACCGCCACACCGGGATCGGCAGGCACCAGGTAGCCCACCAACTGATGGCCTGCGTTGGTCTCGCGTGCCGCGACAACTGCCCGCGCTACCGCAGGGTGCGCCGCCAGTGCCGATTCGACCTCGCCCGGCTCGATCCGGAATCCCCGTATCTTCATTTGATTGTCGGCACGTCCGAGGTGTACCAGGTGCCCGTCGGCGCGCCACCGCACCAAATCTCCTGTGCGATAGAGCCGTCCACCCGGATCCACGGCGAAGGGGTCGGCCACGAAGCGGGCGGCGGTCAGCGCTCGCCGATTCAGATAGCCGCGCGCCAAACCGACACCGGCCACATACAACTCACCGACCACGCCGCGCGGGACCGGATGTAATGCGTTGTCCAGCACATACACTCGCGTGTTGTCCAGCGGCCGACCGATCGGCACCGATATCTCGTCAGCGTGCGGCATCGTGCCGACCTCGGCCCAGGTGCTGTCCGCGCTGATCTCGGAGGAGCCGTAGAGGTTCACCAGCACGCTGTCCGGCAACTGGGCGGAGAAGCCCTCCGCCACCGAAACCGGTAGCGGCTCACCACTGCTGATCCATACCCTGCATGCCGCGGCGCGCGGCAAGAGGTCATCGGCGATCAAGGCAGCCAACAGGCTTGGCACCAGGCCGAGGCGGCGCACCTGGTGCCGCTCGATCAGGGTGACCAGCTCGACGAGGTCGCGGATCTGCTCGGCGACCACGACGGTGCCGCCGCGGGTCAGCGGGCGCAGGATTTCGGTGAGGGAATCGCCGAAACTCACCGAGGTTTTCGCGCAGGTGACCTCGCCTGGCGTCCACGGGAACAGCGCGTGGAACCAGGCCAGGCAATTCACCAGGCCTGCATGCGTGCCGACGATGCCCTTCGGCTCGCCGGTCGAACCAGAGGTGTAGACGATGTAGGCCGCATTGTCCGGGGCGATGGCGGGGAAGGGTTGCGCGTCGGCAGGATGGTCCTGTGCCGCCGACATCGCCGAACTGTCGAGCACTGTCGTCGGTTTCGCATGCTCGACCATGTACCGAATTCGCGATTCGGGGTATTCGGTGTCCAGCGGCAGGTAGGCGGCTCCGGCTTTCAGCACGCCTAACAGTGCGACCAAGGTGTCGGCTGAGCGGGGTAGGTGTACTGCCACTGTGTCTTCGATACCGACACCCTGCGCGATAAGCCAGTGCGCCAGCCGATCGACTCGGTCGCCGAGTTCGGCGTACGTCAGTTCGACATCGCCGCAGATCACGGCCGTTGTGTCCGGGGTTGCGGCGGCCTGTGCAGTGAACAGGTCGGGTAGTGCCGTCACCGGGGGCGTTGCGGTGGTGTCGTTCCATTCCGCCAGCAGCTGTCTGCGCTCGCCGGGCAGCAATACGCCCAGGTCGGACACCGCTATTGCCGGGTAGTGCACCACCATTTCGAGGACACGGCGGAATCGCTCGATGAATTGGTCGATGGTGTGCCGGTCGAAGAGATCGGTGGCATATTCGATGGCCCCGGCGTAACCACCATCGGGCTGCTCCTCGAGCGAGAGGAAGAGGTCCATTTTCGCCGTGCCGGTGCTGACCGGTATCGGTACGGCATCGGGAAGAGCGAATTCGTGCGACAGATTGTTCTGCAGCGCGAACGTCACCTGGAACAGCGGGTGGTATGCCGTTGAACGCGCCGGGTTCAACAGTTCGATGAGCCGCTCGAACGGCAGATCCTGATGCCCATACGCCGCCAAAGCCTTGCCTCGAACCTGATCGAGGAGATCCTCGAATCGCGAGTTCCCGGCGAATCCGACCCGCAGCACCCAGGTGTTGACGAAGAATCCGACCAGATCGGCGAGTGCCGCGTCGGTCCGGCCTGCGATCGGGGACCCGATCGGAATATCGTCGCCCGCACCGACTTTGTGCAGGACGATCGCGAAGACGGTTTGCAGCAGCATCGACGCGGTGACACCCCGGCGTCGCGCCAATTCTTCTATCGCCGAACGCAGTTCGGCGTCAACAGTGAACTCGGCGCTGTCGCCTCGGAAGCTGGAAACCTTCGGTCGCGGCCGGTCGAAGGGCAACGGCAACTGTTCGGGGAGGTCTGCCAGCTCCTTGCGCCAGTAGTCGAACTGCCGGGCCGCCAAGCTCTCCGGGTCTGCCTGGTCACCGAGCAGCTCCCGCTGCCACAACGCATAGTCCGCGTACTGCACGGGCAGGGCCTGCCAATCCGGCGCTCGCCCGGCGCAGCGCGCCGCGTAGGCCGCCGAAAGGTCCCGGGCCAAGGGCGCCAGCGAGCCACCGTCGCAGGCGATGTGGTGAAGGACCAGTACCAAGGCGGAGCCCTTACGGCTGTGAAAGATGCTGGCTTGCAACGGAATTTCGGTGGCGAGGTCGAATCGGTGGCGCGCCGCTGCGGCGATCGCGACCGCTGGTTCGTCGATGTCCGACACCTCGACGGCGATGTCGGCGGCCTCGAGCACCTGCTGCGCGGGCTCTCCCTCGGACTCGACGAATACTGTCCGCAGGCTTTCATGCCTGCCGACCACGTCGCCGATGGCCGAGGTCAGCGCTTCGATGTCGATCTGCGCGGACAATCCGATCGCCAGTGGGACGTTGTACGTGGCCGATGATCCTTCCAGCCGCTGCAGGAACCATATGCGCCGCTGCGCGAACGACAACGGGACCTGCGCCGGACGCGATCGGGCAGTCAGCGCCGGGCGCACCGACACCTCGGCGTCGAGCTGATCGGCCAGCAACGCCGGGGTCGGCGCGTCGAAGACCGTCAGGATCGGCACCTCGAATCCCATGACCACGCGGATCTTGCTCACCAGCTGGGTCGCCAGCAGCGAATGCCCGCCCAGGTCGAAGAAGCCGTCGTCGGCGCCAATGGCATCCATGCCGAGCACCTCGGCGAACAACCCCGCCAAGGCCCGCTCACGCGATGTTCTCGGTTCGCGGTATGGCGAACGGCGCGGGCGGCTGCCGCGCAACGGCGTGGGATCGATGGGAGGGTGGTCGATCTGGAGTTCGCTGTCACCAACGATCGTTGTCGGGTCGTGCACCATTGTTTCGAGTACTCGCACGAAACGCTCGATCAATGATTCGACAGTGCGGTGATCGAACAGATCCGTGGCGTACTCGATGACACCGGAGTAGCCGGAATCCACTTCGGTGAGCGTGAGGAGCAAGTCGAATCGAGACGTGTCGGTACTCACCGACATCGGTGCGACATCGATGCCAGGAAGGCCGAACTCGGGTGAGTGGTTGTTCTGCAACGCGAACATCACCTGGAACAACGGGTGATATGCGGTCGAACGCACCGGATTCAACAGTTCTATCAGGCGCTCGAACGGCAGATCCTGATTGCCATACGCCGCCAAGGCTTTACCGCGAACCTGATCGAGCACATCCACAAACCGGGAACCACCGGTCACGTCGACCCGCAACACCCACGTGTTGACGAAGAACCCGACCAGATCAGCCAAAGCCGCATCCGTACGACCCTCGATCGGCGACCCGATCGGGATATCCTCCCCCGCACCGAGTTGGTGCAAGGTGAGTGCAAAAACGGTCTGCAACACCATCGATGCCGTCGCGGAACGGCTCCGAGCCACACCGTCCACTGCCGACCGCAACTCGCCATCCACAGTGAACTCGACAACGTTTCCCTTGAAGCTCAACACTTTCGGCCGCGGCCGGTCGAACGGCAACACCAACTGCGCAGGCAGACCTGTGAGCTCCTTCTGCCAATACTCGAACTGCCGCGACGCCACGCTGTCCGGATCGGTCGACTCCCCCAGCAGTTCTCGTTGCCACAGTGCGTAATCCACGTACTGCACCGGCAACTCCGGCCAGTCCGGTGCGCACCCCTCGCATCTGGCGGTGTAGGCCGCCGAGAGATCCCGAGCCAACGCCGACAAGGACGCACCGTCGGAAGCGATGTGGTGGACCACCAGCACGAGGACCAACCCGTTATCATGCCGAAAGACACTGGCGCGCAGTGGTATTTCGGCCGAAAGATCGAATCGATAGCGTGCAGCGGCGATGATCGCCTCGCCCAGATCATCGACATCGGAGACCACAACAGGCACCTCGACATCCGCGATATTGAGCACCCGTTGCGTTGGGAAACCGTCGAACTCGACGAACACGGTTCGCAGGCTCTCGTGCCGCTCGATCACGTCCTCGATCGCCGACGTCAGCGCCTCGACATTCACCTGCCCGGACAATCGCACAGCCAGTGGCATGTTGTACGTGGCCGACGGGCCTTCCAGCCGATGCAGAAACCACATCCGCTGCTGCGCAAACGACAACGGGACACGCTCCGGTCGCTGCCGCACCTGCAATGCGGGACGCACCGATATACCGGCATCGAGACGACGCGCCAGCAACGCAGGGGTCGGCGCATCGAACACCGTAAGGACCGGCACCTCGAACCCCATGGCGGTCCGAATTTTGCTCACCAAACGGGTCACCAGCAGCGAGTGCCCGCCGAGATCGAAGAAGTTGTCGTCGACACCCACTCCGCGCGCACCGAGGATCTCGCCGAACAGGCCGGCCAGCACCTGCTCCTGCCAGGACCCGGGAGCCCGATATCCCCGCCCGACAAACTCTGGGGCAGGCAGGGCGCGCGTATCCAGCTTGCCGTTGCGGCTCAACGGCACGTTGTCGAGCACCATCAGCACTGCGGGCACCATGTATGGCGGCAGTTCCTCGACGAGGTGGTCGTAGACGGCTTCGGTGTCGATGACGCAGCCCGTCTCGGCAACCAGATACGCGACGAGCTGGTCACCGATGTGCTCATCGGAGCGGACCACGACGACAGCCTGCGCGACAACAGTTTGCGCGACCAGTGCCGCAACGATCTCGCCGGGCTCGATGCGCTGGCCACGCAGCTTCACCTGGAAGTCAGTGCGGCCCAAGTACTCCAGCTCACCATCCCGATTCCAGCTGACCCGGTCGCCGGTGCGATACATGCGCTCACCCGTGGCAAACGGATTGGCCACGAAACGCTCGGCGGTGAGATCCGGCCGCCCCTCGTAGGCGCGTGCCAGCTGAGCGCCTGCCAGGTACAGTTCGCCGGCGACAGCCACCGGCACCACGCCGAGCCGATCGTCGAGAACATAGGCCCGAGTGTTGAACACGGGCCGACCGATCGGCACCGATACGACGTCCGCCGCGACCACCTCGTGGTAGGTGACGTCGACAGCTGCCTCGGTCGGACCGTACAGATTGTGCAACCGCGCACCGGTCAATGCGCAGAACCGCTGCGCGAGCGGTGCGGGCAAGGTCTCGCCGGAGGCGAAAACGGCACGCAGGCCGACACACTCGGCGGCCTTCGGTTCGCCAACGAACACCGCGAGCATCGACGGCACGAAATGCGTGACGGTCACACCTTCCCGCGCGATCAGCTCGGCCAGATACCGGGGATCACGGTGCGCGCCCGGCGCGGCCAGCACCGTCCGCGCACCGGTCTGCAACGGCCAGAACAACTCCCACACCGACACGTCGAAGGTAGTTGGTGTCTTCTGCAACACCACATCGGTCTCGTCGAGCCGGTGCGCCGCCTGCATCCACACCAGACGGTTCACGATCGCCGCATGCGAGACGGCTACGCCTTTCGGGCGGCCGGTCGAGCCCGACGTGAAGATCACGTACGCCGTGTTCGACGCACGCAGCGGCGCTGAACGTTCCGCGTTCGTGATCGGGTCCGTCGAATAGGCCGACACGTCGACGCGATCGACTTCGACCACCACCAGATCGGGATCGGCGTCGAAGGCTTGCTGCGACGTAGTCAGCAGACAGACCGCGTGCGCCGTGTCGAGGACGTAGCGGCTGCGCCCGGCCGGATGTTCCGGGTCGAGCGGCACATATCCGCCGCCTGCCGCAACCACGGCATATATTCCAACCATCGAGTCGATGGACCGACCGAGTGCCAAGCCCACCAAGGTATCCGGGCCGACCCCAAGCGAAATCAGGTGTCGCGCCAACCGGTTCACCCGACCGGCGAACTCTCGATACGAGAGGACCACGCCCTCGAACGTCACCGCCGAGGCATTCGGAGTTCGCACCACCTGCGCTTCGAACATCGACGCCAATGTCGCCGCACCGTCGATTTCGTGCGCCGAGCTGTTCCACGACTCCAGGACCACCATCCGCTCAACCGGATCGAGGACACCGATCTCCCCGACTATCGCTGCGGGATCGTTGACCGCGGTTTCGAGCACGCGGAGAAATCGCTCGGTCAGCAACTCGATCGAGGGTCGATCGAAGAGGGCGGTGGAGTACTCCACGGCTCCCGCATAGCCATCGGGACCCTGCTCCTCGAGTGCGAGGAACAAGTCGAATCGGGCGGTACCGGTGCTGACTCGCATCGGTGTGACGTCGACCCCGGTGAGGTCGAAATCATGTGACAGGTTGTTCTGCAACGCGAACATCACCTGGAACAGCGGGTGATATGCGGTCGAACGCACCGGATTCAGCAGTTCTATCAGGCGCTCGAACGGCAGATCCTGATTGTCGTACGCCGCCAACGCTTTACCGCGAACCTGGTCCAAGACATCCACAAACCGGGAACCACCGGTCACGTCGACCCGCAACACCCACGTGTTGACGAAGAACCCGACCAGATCAGCCAAAGCCGCATCCGTACGACCCTCGATCGGCGACCCGATCGGAATGTCCTCCCCCACACCGAGTTTGTGCAACAGCACCGCGAAGGCCGACTGCAACACCATCGACGCCGTCGCACCCTCGCGCCGCGCCAATGCCTCGACCGCCGTGCGCAACCCTGGGTCAACGGTGAACTCGACAACGTTTCCCTTGAAGCTCAACACCTTCGGACGCGGGCGGTCGAACGGCAACACCAACTGCTCAGGCAGACCCGCCAACTCCTTCTGCCAATACTCGAACTGCCGCGACGCCACGCTGTCCGGATCCGTCGACTCCCCAAGCAACTCCCGCTGCCACAACGCATAGTCCGCGTACTGCACCGGCAGTCCCGGAAACTGGGGCTCACATCCGTCACACCGCGCGGCGTACGCCGCCGACAGATCCCGGACCAGCACGGGCAGCGAGCCACCGTCCGCGGCGATGTGATGGATCACCAGCACCAGAACATGCTCACCACCACGACGAAACACGGTGGCGTGCAGCGGAATCTCCGCGGACAGATCGAACCGATGACGAGCAGCAGCACGTACCTCGGCCTCGACATCCGGCACGTCGGAGACCGACACCGGCACTTCGACATTCGCGGCATCGAGCACCCGCTGAACTGGCTCCCCGTCGAACTCGACGAACACGGTCCGCAGACTCTCGTGTCTGCCCACCACGTCCCCCAGTGCCGACACCAGCGCATCGACATCCACCCGGCCAGACAATCTGACCGCCAACGGCACGTTGTACGTCGCCGACGGTCCCTCCAGCCGATGCAGGAACCACATCCGTTGCTGCGCAAACGACAACGGAATCCGCTCCGGCCGAGGCCGAACCTCCAACGCAGGCCGCACAGACACATCCGCATCGAGACGGCCCGCCAACGATGCCGGCGTCGGCGCATCGAACACGGTCAGGACCGGCACCTCGAACCCCATGGCGACACGAATCCTGTTCACCAGGCGCGTCACCAGCAGCGAGTGCCCGCCCAGATCGAAGAAGTCGTCGTCGACACCGATGAGACCGACGCCGAGGATCTCGGCGAACAGCCCGGAAAGCACCTGTTCCCGCACCGTATCCGGCGCCCGATAGTCCTCCCGCGCAACGAGTTCGGGGACCGGCAGAGCAAGCATGTCCAGCTTGCCGTTGCGGCTCAACGGGAACTCGGCGAGCACCATCACGACGGCAGGCACCAGAAAGTCGGGCAGCCGATCCATCAGGTACTGGCGTAGTGCAGCGCCCAGCAATCGAGCGCTGGGGTTGCTCGCATATCCGCCGGGCGCGCCGAGGTGTTCCCGCGGTTGATACACATCGGTGAGCGGTCTCTGGTCGGCCGCATCCACGAATACGGCATCCAGGTAGCCGTTGCGGGGCGACCAGGTGACCGCCGTCGTATAGCCGTGCTCGTGTCCGAGCAGGTAGAGATCCTCGGGCAGCATCCCGCGGGTGGCCAGGCGCGAGCCACCGTAGACCGCGGCGATGGTGTCGATATCGCGGCGGATCCCCTCGTGCGGAACGCCGATGACCCGGAGCGACTGAATATCCTTGGTGCGCAGGGCCGCTCGCAACGCATCACGATCGATGAACCGGAGGCTCGGCGCATCGGCCACCGATCGGGCATCCGTCGGTCGTTTGCGCAGCACGACGTCATAGCGGTAGCAGGTCAGTTCGTTGATTACCCGCCCACGTTTCAGTTGGATATCGACAGCGCCGATCTCGTCCATTCCTCGGGCAAGAGCCGTGAAGTACTCGGGTGCTAACAGCAGTTCCTGTTCCGTGCGCACGGCCGTGCGAGCCCTGGCCTGCACGGCATCCGCATCACCATGTCGGACAACCTTCACAGCGGTCGAAAACTCTTCCAGCAAAGTCTGATTGCGAATATCACCGAAGAAGATCGCCCCACCCGGTGCGAGCAACCCCAATGCGCCATCGATGACTCGACGCAGGTAGCTTTCGCTCGGAAAGTACTGCGCGACCGAGTTCACGATGATGGTGTCGAAGTGCTCGCGCGGCAATCCTGCGATGTCATGCGCGGTGCGCGTCTCCAAGACGACACGGTCGGCCCACTCGTATCCCGGCAACCCCCGGCCCAGATTTCGGATCGCTGCCTCGGAAAAATCTGTGGCCCAATACTGTTCGCACACTCCGGCGAGTTCGAACAACAGCAGACCGGATCCGACGCCGATCTCCAGAATGCGCCGAGGACGCAGCGCGCGAATTCGGTCGACGGCGGCGTCCCGCCATTGCCGCATGTCCGCCACCGGAATCGGTTCCCCGGTATAGCTGCTGTTCCAGCCGGTGAAGTCGCCCTCGACCGCTGCGTCCGCATCGTCCAGATACAGCTCGTCGTAGAGGCGCTGCCAGTCGTCGACCATCTCGGTTTCGACGGTGTCCTCGGCGGCGGCGGTGACGCTGTCCGGATCGACGGTGACATACCCGACTAACTGCTTATCGCCCTCGGCAACCGGCCGAACGGCCACGGTGACAACGGCGCGAGTCACCGCAGGATGCGACGACAACACCGCTTCGATCTCACCCGGTTCGATCCGCACGCCGCGCAGCTTCACCTGAAAGTCATTGCGACCCAGATACTCCAGCTCTCCATCCGTCGTCCACTTCCCCTGATCGCCGGTGCGATACAGTCGCTCGCCCGTACTGAACGGGTTGGCCACGAACCGATCAGCGGTCAGGTCCGGGCGCCCGACATAACCGCGCGCCAGCTGCACACCTGCCAAATACAGTTCACCCACCACGCCCGCAGCGACCAGCTGCAGCCGATCGTCGAGAACGTAAGCCCGAGTGTTGTCCATCGGCCGACCGATCGGCACCGACAGCGTGTCCGCCGGGCGCACCTCGTGATAGGTGGCTTCCACCGCAGCCTCGGTCGGGCCGTACAAATTGTGCAGCCTGGCGCCGGTCAACGACACCAACCGCTGCGCCGTCGACGCAGGCAAGGTTTCACCCGAGGCAAAAACATGGTGGAGCCCTATGCATTCGGCAGCTTTCGGCTCGGCAACGAACACCGCCATCATCGACGGCACGAAATGCGCGACCGTCACCCCTACGCGCACGATCAGATCAGCGAGATACCGGGGATCACGATGCCCACCGGGCACGGCAACCACCATCCGTGCACCGATCTGCAACGGCAAGAACAGCTCCCACGCCGTCACGTCGAAGGTGGTCGGCGACTTGTGCAACACCACATCGGCTGCCGTCAGTTCGTAGTGCGCCTGCATCCATGCCAACCGATTGACGATCGCGGCGTGCGAAATCGCCACGCCCTTCGGCTGACCCGTCGAACCGGACGTGAACATCACGTACGCCGTATTCGAAGAACGAAGCGGCACCAGCCGATCCGCATCATCGACCGACGTCACCGCGCGACCCGAGACATCGACCCGATCGATCTCCACCACAACCACGTCCGACCCGCCCACATCGAAGCTGTCCTGCGCCGTGGTCAGCACACACCCGACACCCGCTGTCTCGAGCATGTAGCGGCTACGCACCACCGGATGCTCCGGATCCAGCGGCATACACCCACCGCCGGCGACAACCACCGCATACATGCCGACGACCCAGTCGATGGACCGGCTGATTCCCAAGCCGACCAACATATCCGGGCCGACACCCAGCGAAATCAAATGCCGCGCCAGTTGATTCACCCGAGCAGCGAATTCGCCATACGACAACGTCACGCCCTCGAACGTCACCGCCGCCGCAGCCGGTGTCCGCGCCACCCGCGCCTCGAACAGCGTCACCAGCGTCGTCTCCCCCGCGACACCGATGTCCGGATCCGCCATGCCGATTCCCTCCTCCGCCGGTCGATCGAGAACTTCAGCGAGGTTGAAAATCAAGCTACCCAGATCGGCAGTCGTCCGACGTATTAGTCCATTTAGTCCATTCGGCCTGGTTAGACCCCATAACTACCGCCCCGAACATCAGGGGCACCCACACCCTTGGTGGCGATCGGCCCACCCCCGTGGGGCAAGACCTCAGCACTCGGGTCCCTAAAACCGGCAGCACATCCGGCGCACAGTTAGACAAGTCCACCGCAACCCGACCGGAGCCACCGATGTCGATCTCGAGCACCCGCGCCACCTCGGCCGAACGTCGTGCCACGATCTCGACCGCCGACGGTGTGGCACTCGCGGTGCGCGAATACGGACCGCGCAGCGCCGACCTCACCGTCGTTCTCCTGCACGGACATTGCCTGCGCACCGAATCATGGACCGACGTCCGCGACTCCTTGATGCGCCAATTCCCGCACGCCAGGGTCGTTTGCTACGACCACCGCGGCCACGGCGACTCCACTGCGGCCCCGCGCGACACCTACACCCTCGACCAGCTGGGTCGCGACCTGCACACCGTGCTCGACACGGTCGCCCCCACCGGCCCCCTCATCCTGGTCGGTCACTCCATGGGCGGCATGACCGCACTCACCTACCTGAGCCAGCACCCGCATCAGATCGGCACTCGCATCGTCGGCGTCGCCCTGCTCGCCACGGCCGCAAGCGGTCTCGCCGACGCGGGCTTCGGACGCCTGCTTCGCCACCCGATCATCTCGCTCTTCCAAGCCGCCGTCCGTTGCGCTCCCCGCACCATGCAGCACGCAAAACGCCTCGCCTGCAAGGTCTTCGCCCCGATCGTCCGCACCGCCGAGTTCGGCAACCGCAAGATCAGCCCCCGAGTGCTGGCGCTGGCCAATGCCATGCACAACGAAACCCCCATCGTCACCATGGCCACCTTCTTGACCAGCTTCATGGCCTACGACCAAACCGCTACCCTCCCAGCCCTTTCCAAGATCCCCACCCTCATCCTCTGCGGCGCCGCCGACCTGATGACCCCACCCTCGCACTCCGTCGCCATGGCCACCGCCGTCGAATACTCCGACCTCGTCATCCTCGACGGCGCAGGCCATTCGATAATCCTCGAACAGCCGACCCACGTCGCCGAAGCCCTGTCCCGCCTCCTCACCCGCACCGGCGCCACCCCCAAACCCACCCACCTCACCCTCGTCGCCTAATGTTCTGCGGCGCAGGCAGTGCGCACCACCCACCCGCCGCACAATCCCTTGTAGCGGAGTCGAGTTCAAGATCATGGGGTACTGGTGCAGGCATCGCACGAGAAGCCACCTGCACCAGTACCCCCTCGACGAGGAACCACCCCACCAATCCCGTATACCGAGATCTCAGGCCTGTAGGCGGGCCGGGCCGGGTTTGACAGAAGGTCACCGTCGCCGCTGGTTGATTGCATGCGGCGGCTCCACGAGTGGGACAGCTCAGTCATGTACTAGACCAGTGCAATAGCGTCGAGTGGCGGGGTTGGTTCGGTGCTTGGTGGGATGCTGGTGGGGTGCCGGATTTCGGGGTGGGGTTGTTGATGGGGGGCGGTCCGCTCCTCGTGCTGGTGGCCATGTTGGTATTTCAGTTCGGGCCATTGCGAATGCTGATCAGTACGACGATGGTTCGGCTGGTCGGGCGCCGCGTCGTGGTGGCAGGGCTCATGGGCTGGCTGTACGCGGTCGGGATCGTGCCGGTGACAGTGTGGTTCGTAACGTTGGCCGCCGCACTGTGGTCTCTCCATCGTGGTGAGGTCGCGTTCGGGGTCGGCGCGCTTGTTGCGCTTGGCCTTTCGGCATTGCCGAGCCCGGTTTACCTGCTCATGTGGGTGTTCATGTTCGATGATCCCGATGCGGCGGTTCCGCAGGTGGACGGCTCGGCCCGACGTTGACGGCCGGAAGGACGTGCATGGCACACCGATTCGGCGGTCTGCCCGCACAAGCCGATTCGGCTCGGTGCACGAGCTCGGGGCTGACTGCTGGTTCCGTCGCACAGAATTGCGACCGGGTCCCGTTCCGGCCGTGCGGTGATGGTCGATCCTGCCTACAGTTGGCGCGTACCACCGCCCTCCGATTCCTTGGTCCGGTCCGCGGTATCGACGTTCGTTGCCCGGCCGGGCGATCGGGTCGGCGGTTTCCTACGCCGAGGATGTGACGATGTCGTTCGGGTCGCGTGTACGTGCTCTTCTTGTCGGTGGCGTGGTGATCATGCTGGTGGCCATGCCTGTTGCGGCGGCAGAGCCCGATGCTGCGATCAGCTGCAATGATGTCGTCACCGACAACCATGCGTTCTACTCGGGACCGCGGGCCTCCGACGTCTACGACAAGCACTTTTCCGCGTCGCACCAGGTGCCGGAGCTTGGTACCCATGTGCCGCAAGGCTTGGCGCGCTGGTCCAAATGGAACGGTTCCGACGATCTGCTGCTCGTCTCCTCGTATGCGCCGGATGGCGGGCGCGCACACCTCATCGGCATCGACGCACGGACCGGAGCCCACGTCGGCTCCGCGGCGATCGACGCCTCGCACGTCGGCGGTGTCGCGATCTTCGAACGGCAGGGGTGGGCCTTCGTTCAAGGCGACAAGGCGAACACGGTGCGTCGGTATGCGTTGGATCGGCTACGGCAGGCGATCGCGAATTCCACCTACCTCGCCGAAGACGGTGACGCCCAATCGGTGTCGGGCGGTGCGTCGTTCCTCGCTGCCGAGGAACCGGGCGACACCTTGTGGACCGGAAAGTTCTTGGAAGACAGCAGAGGTGAGATGTTCTCGTACCGGGTCGCCGACAATGGTGCCCTGACCAAGACCGGTGGTCCGTGGCAGGTTCCGAAGAAGACCCAGGGCCTCATGGTCACCAAGGACCTCTTCGTCTACAGCACGTCCTACGGCAGGGCCAACCGCAGCAACCTCTACGTGGTCAAACGCGACGCCAACGCAGCCGACCTCGACAAGGCCCGCCTGTACTGCTTCCGCGCGCCGAGCATGTCGGAAGGTCTCGCGCTCTACGACGCGCACGTCTACGTGGCGTACGAATCCGGTGCCGCGTATTACCGCAAGGATCCGAAGAACAAGCCGCGCAACATCATCGAGCACCTGCATCGCGCGCCGGTCTCCGCACTCGCCGACCTGCTGCCGAACTAGCCGACCGCTCAGCTCGACAGCCTGCGGCGCGGTCTGGTGTGATCTGTGGCGGGAGGAACGAATGACGTCGGTATCGTCGGGTGGCCGGGTGACCTTGCTGGTCGGATCGGCTGCGGCCCTGCTTGTTTCCGGGTGCGACACGGGGACCGAGGCGAAGCCGGTGCTGTCGTCGGCGAGCAGGGTCGCCGCGCCGACTTCGGCCTTGCCGCCGCAACCATGGACGCTCGCCGACCTCACCTACCGCCCGTGCAGCGTGCTCGGACCGGACGACATCGCGCACTTCGTCCTCGACACCGCAGGCCAGCCGACGACACCCCCGACCCACCTCCCCGCCTGTTCCTGGCATTCCATCCAAAGCTCGATGTCGGCCCGCCACACTGTCCGCTTCGCCCCACAGACCAGCCCACTCGAGCCGCGCGGCGGGCACGACCCACTCGAACAACAGATCACGATCGCCGACCAACAGGCCACCCTGACACCAAGCCTTCGCCCCGACGGCCGCCGCGGCGGCTGCGACATCCGCGTCGCGGTCCCGTCAGGCGGCTCGTTCTACCTGGGCATCGCCACACCCCGTATCACCTCCGGCGTCGACTGGGACATCTGCACCAAAGCCATCGCCGTCGCCACCGCAATCCTCACCCACCTCCGCTGACTCGCCGACTCTCAGACAGGCAGTAAGCCGAGGAACTATTGCACTGCGGCGTGGTGGCCGATAGTTTGGTCATACGCCCAAGGCGATCGTCCAATCTGATCGGCAGGAGAAGTCTCGTGGTGACGTCATCGGAGCAAGGTCGCGAAACTCGCGGCCGGTTGATGGCGGCGGCGGTGGAGCTCATCGTCGAGCACGGCTGGGGTGCGGTGACCACGCGGATGGTCGCCGAGCGTGCCGGGCTGCGGCCCGGGTTGGTGCACTATCACTTTCGATCGGTCACCGATCTGTTGATCGACGCGTCGATGCAGGTGGCGCGCACCGAATTCGAGACTGTGATGGCCGGGATCACGGCGATGGCCGGCCCGGAAGCGATGGCCCAGATGCTGCGCGCCATCGCCGCCTACGGCTCGACCGATCCTGCAACGGTGGCAGTCAGCGAAATGCTGCTCGCCGCAACGCGACTCGAACGACTCAAGGTCGAACTACGCGGCCTGGTCGCTGAGGCGCGGACACGCCTGGCCGACTGGCTACGGGACCAAGGCGTGGCCGATCCGGAGGCCACCGCCGTGTTCACCCTCGCCGCCATCGACGGGCTGATTCTGCATCGAATGATCGATCCCACCCTTGGCGCGGTGGACGTGTCCGGGCCGCTGCTCCGCGCGGCCGGAATAGCCGAACGCGTTGCGAACGAAGGAGTTTCCGATGACCGAGCAGCCGAGAGTGAGCGCGCCCGCAGCTGACCGCATGCGGGGCGGCATCACCCTGCACGGCGTCAGCAAGACGTACGGCGAAGGGGAAGCCGCCGTCCACGCGCTCACCGAGATCGACCTCGATGTCCAACCCGGAGAGTTGGTCGCGATTCTCGGCGCCAGCGGTTCGGGAAAAACCACCATGCTCAACGTGATCGGCGGCATCGAATCCGCCGACAGCGGCACCCTCGTCGTGGCCGGGCAGGATATTTCCCGCAAACACCCCGCCGCCCTCGGCGAATTCCGGCGCGAGCACGTCGGATTCGTCTTCCAGTTCTTCAACCTGATACCGAGCCTCACCGCCCGCGAGAACGTCGAGGTCATCATCGAGTTGACCGGACGCGGCGACCGGAACCAGGTCCCCGAACTGCTTGCCGCCGTTGGGCTTTCCGATCGCATCGACCACTTCCCCGCGCAGATGTCCGGCGGCCAGCAGCAGCGAGTATCGATCGCCCGCGCCCTGGCCACCGATCCGGATCTACTCCTCGCCGACGAACCGACCGGCGCACTGGACGTCGCGACCGGCCGAGGCGTGCTGGAACTGTTGCAGCAGACCAGCCGAGCCGGCCGCGGCGTCGTCATGGTCACGCACAACGAAGCCGCCGCGGACATCGCCGACCGGGTCGTCCGCATGCGCGACGGCCGGGTCCTGTCCAGCGACCGCAACGCCAACCCCGCCGACGCGGCGTCGATCAGGTGGTGACGCCGCGATGCTGATGTCCGCGAAACCGGTGCTGGCCAAGAAGATTCTGCGCGACCTGCGGCGGCGCACCGCGCAGGTCGCCGCCATCACCGCGACGGTGCTGCTCGGTGTCCTGCTGTTCGTCGCCAGCTATGACTCGTTCCGCAACCTCGGCACGTCGTATCGACAGACCTATGCCCGGCTGCACCTCGCCGATTTCACCGCCACCGGTGGCGATCCGGCGACCATCGCCACCGTGATGCGCGCAGCGCCTGGGGTCGGCCGGGTCGCGGTGCGTACCCAAGCCGATGTCCCGATGACCATCGACGGCACCAAGCTGGTCGGCCGGGTCGCCGGACTCCCCCAACCCGGCACGCCGAGCGTGAACGAACTCGACCTGACCGAGGGGGCGCTGCCCGACCCGGCGCGTCCCGAGCAGGTGGTGATCGAGCACCACGCTGCACAGACCTTCGGCTTGAAGACAGGCAGCACGCTGCAGATCTTCGACGGCAGCGCCTGGCGGCCGGTGACAGTCAGCGGTGTCGCGCGATCCGCGGAGTACCTGTGGCCTGCCCGGAGCAGGCAGGAGGTGGTCGCCGACCCACACTCCTTCGCTGTCGTGTTCGCGCCGCAGGCACAAGCGTTGCGCCTGGCCGGTCAGCCGAAGCCGAATCAGACGCTGATCGAAATGTCTTCCGCCGCAACCGCAGCGGATCGAGCCGAGGTCGCGGCGCAGCTGCGGTCGGCCGGTGCGACCGCCGTCGAGCCACAGCGCGAGCAGCCCTCGCACGCGGCGCTGCAGGAAGACCTGAACGGCTTCTCCACCCTCGCCATCGGCTTCCCCGCACTGTTCCTGCTGGCCGCGGCGATCGCCGAGTACGTGTTGATGACCAGGCTTGTCCAATCCGAACGCCCGATCATCGGCACCATGCTCGCGATGGGCGCGCGCAGGCGCAGCGTCGTCGGGCACTACATCAGCTACGGCGTCGGCATCGCGGGCATCGGCGCGTTACTCGGCGTTGCCTGCGGCTTCGTCGCGACATCCGCGATCACCGCGGTGTACACCGCAGAGATCGGGATACCCGACACCGTCGTCGAGCACCGAATCCCCACTGCGCTGGTCGGATTCGCGCTCGGGTTGCTCGCAGGCATCATCGCCGCAGCAGCGCCCGCGATCGCCGCCGCCCGCACGGCACCGGCGGAGGCCATGCGCGGCGACGGCGCCCAACCGGTGCGCGCCGGTCGGCTCGCACGGCTCACCGCACGCTGGCATCGGCTGCCGGTGGTCGTACGAATGGCGTTGCGTTCCTTGGCAAGAGGCCGCCGTCGCACCGTGGCCACCATGGTCGGCACCGTGCTCGGGCTGGTGGTGATCCTTGCCTCGCTCGGGATGTTCACCAGCATCCAGCACATGCTGAACGTGCAGTTCGGGCAGGTGCAGCGCGAGGACGCCACGGTCCTTGTCACCAAGGGCGGTAGCGATCTCGTCGCACAGCTGCGGGCAATCCCCGGCGTCGCCGCAGTCGAGGAGGGCACATTCACCCCGGTCACCATCAGCGCCGGGGACAAGTCGTACTCGACGACGTTGACCGGATTGCCAACCGACACAACGATGCACGGCTTCCGCACTCCGGCAGGCGGCACCAGGGACCTGCCCGACACCGGCATCCTCGCCGGTGCGCAGCTGGCGTCGAAGCTCGACCTCGCGGTCGGCGACACCGTCACCGTGACACCGGCTTTCGGCAGCCCGCAGCAGGTGCCGCTCGCCGGGTTCGTCGACGAACCCTTCGGCACCTTCGCCTACGCGACCACCGCTACCGCACGCGACATCAAGGGTCTCGGCACAACCGGCTACTTGCTCCGCTTCGCACCGGACGCGGACCGAGACAGTCTGCGTGCCAAGGTCACCGGGCTCTCCGGCGTCGTCGCCTACACCGACACCCACGCCCTGGCGGATCAAGCCCACCAGTTCCTCGGCCTGCTCTGGATCTTCATCGGCGTGATGCTCACGCTCGGCGCGATTTTGGCGTTCACCGTGATCTACGTCGTCATGACGGTGAACCTGGCCGAACGAACCACCGAGCTGGCCACCTTGCGCGCGGCGGGCGTCTCGGTCCGCAGGCTCACCGCCACCCTCGCCATCGAAAACCTCACCGCCACACTGCTTGCGGTGCCGATCGGACTCGCCGCCGGGATTTTCACCGCCTGGGCATTCCTCCGCTCGTTCCGCAGCGACATGTTCGACATCGAGCTGTCCACCGGTTGGCTGCTCCCGTTGCTCGCGGTCGGCGCGGTCCTAGCCGCCGCGGCACTCTCCCAGCTCCCTGCCGCACGGCTGGTGAACCGCATCGATATCGCCCGCGTCGTTCGCGAACGCGCCCAGTAACGCGACAGGTCCGCGCGACCGCTCTCCCTCGCGCCGACGATCCTGAATACGCCTACGGGATCTTGAATTCCGGGGTCTCGTACGCCTTAGGAACAGGGGGCCCTTCCGTGGGAGGCCCGTATGGGCTTTCCTGAGCACCGGTCGGTGAGCCTGCCGCAGCCTCGATCATCGCTTTGAGCAGCTCCTTCACTCCCGCTTCCTTCCCGTCTTTGTAAGCATCCATCAGTAACTGATGGACCTCGGCGCGGTGGCCGATGCCAAGGCCACTCGCCACCTCGGCTGCGATGCGGGCCAATCCGTTGGCCAGGTCTTGGGTTTGCACGAGTTTGTCCACCTCGGTGACCAGTTCGGTCAGCAGACGCATGAGCACCTCCGGGTCCTGCGGGCGCGGCGGCAACGCTTTCCAGAACCACTCCGGGAGAATGGCCACCTTCCGCCACCCCTCCGCGTCCCATGGCCAGTCCTTCTCTTTGATCCCCGGGGGACGTGGGGTACGCATTAGGTCGACGTCGAGGTGCAGCTGCGGGCCGGTCTGCTTCGGCCGCGCAAGCTGATTCGGCGGCGTGACCTGATTCGGCCGCGTGAGCTGCACGGCCGGAGTGTCCATGTTGTACATGCGGCGCGTGACGGTGATATCGACCTTGCGGAGCATCGGCTCGTCGCGGACCGGACCCTCCGTCGGCGCACCCAGCGAGTAGGCCCCGATCTGCTGCGCGGTGTCGTTGTCGGTGACCAACTGGCGCAACCGATCCCGCACCGCCTCCGCGCGACGTTGACCCAACGCCTTGTTCTCGCCCGCATCGCCGCGGCGATCGGCTTGACCGACCAGCGTGACGAACCCGCCGAATATCAACGGATGAGCATTCAGATCCGCTGCGACGCGCGCGATGATCTCTTGATGCGCATCGGTCAGCTCGGCCGAACCGGTGGCGAACCCGCTCAGCGTTTTCTGGGTGGTCGAGGTGGATATCCCGGTGTCGCCCATGGACATTTGGACGGGTTGACGCCGCAGCACCGGCCCGTGGTCGGTGCCGAGTGAGTGACGCCCACCCGCCGCCGCACCTGCCGCGGCGGCTTCGACCGGAGCATCCGTGTCACCGATCCGCAGCGTCGCCCCGTCCGACGGATCGCGCGCGGATTGTTGCACCACATGGGCGAGTTCGTGGGTCAGGAGCTGCCGACCGTCCTCGGTGCCAGGTCGATATCCGCGCGCATCGAAAACCACGTGCCTGCCCACCGTGTAGGCCTGCGCCGCAACGGCTGCCGCCGATGCCGACGCCTGCGGCCCCGTGTGAATCCGCACGCGGCTGAAGTCAGTGTCGAACTGGGAATTCATCGCGGCCAGTGTTGCGCCGTCGAGCGGCTGGCCCGCATCGCGCAGCACGTCACGCACGATCGGTGGTGCGACAGCCGGGACGGCGGTGAGGTCGATTCCAACTGTCGGCGAAGCGGTTTGCCGGGCCGCCGATGCGCTGTGGTCGCTGTCCGGCCGGCCGCGGGCGATCGAGTTCTCTCGGTTCAGCCAAGTGGACACGTTCATGAGCTGCCTCCGTGCGATTTCGGACACCGGGAGAGGCGAATGCCCGATTCGATCCAAGACGCCTGGCCGCCCCCGCGTCCGGCCCGGCATAGGCGGGCATGGTCCTATTGTCGGCCCCTGCCGTCGCGCGGTAAATGCATCTTCAGATCTATCCGATCGACTCCGAAGATCTGGATCCCTTCGTCGCCGACCGGCTGCCCCGCTGGGTCGACGGCAGCGTCGTCGACTTCACGCAGTGACTTATGTCGGGAGCTTGCCGACGATCTGCTGTGCCGCGATGGTCCATTGCTCGTCCGTCGGCAGCGTCGGCACGTTGCTGCCGACCAGGACGACACTGGTGATGAGCTTGTCGGTGAAAACCCAGGCCTGCGGGAAGTCGCTCTTGGTCTCGATCAGCACGGCCCGCCCGACGCCGGGCACCCGATGGGTGCTCGGCTTGATGAGTCGCGTGATCATCGCGTCGGTGACCGGACCCTCGTGCGGGCGCATGACTTTGATCGTCGCGGTGAACGACAGCGGGCCGCCCTCGGTCAGGTGGTATTTGCAGCTACGACCGGACGAACCATCGGCCCGCTTGGTCTCGGTGTCCTGCCCGGCACCGAGACCGACGCCCGCGAGCGCACTGATCTCCGCCGCGCTGAGCACACACTCGTTCTCGATGGCGTGTTCCTCGAACGGCGCGACCACCGCCGACGGTGCCGCAGCCGAACTGCTCGGCTCCCCTGCCGAACTCGCCGCGTCCTTGCCGCCACACGCTGCGGTCGCCGCGAAAAGGCCAGCGACCAACACCGTCATACCAAGGCGCGCAACACTACCCGCCCCACCTGCTCGCTTCATACCCGTCCTCAGCCCAGTGAGCGATCCGTCCCCACCACCGGAGCCATCCCCGGCAGCCACCCCAGCACCCTAGCAATCCCCCTGTCCCGCATACCTACTGGCGCAGATCTGCTTGGCGCACCGCTGCCGCCATGGCGCGGTAGCCTGCATCGTTCGGGTGCAGGTGGTCGCCGCTGTCGAAGGCGGGGTTCATGCGGTCGGGGTCGGTGGGATCGGCAAGCAGTCTGTCGAAGTCGAGGACGGCGTCGTATTCGCCGGAGCTGCGGATCCAGTCGTTGACGGCGTCACGGGTCGGTTCGCCTGCGCTGGAGTAGGGCGAGCCGAGGTAGGGCAGGATCGTCGCGCCGATTACTCGGAGGCCGCGAGAACGAGCTTGGTCGAGCAGATCACGGAGGCCTGCGATCAGTTGGGCAGTCGAGACCGGCACCGCGGGATCGCCTGCGCCGGGGACATCCCGGCTGAGTCCGATGTCGTTGATGCCTTCGAAGATGATCACGGTGCCGACGCCGGGTTGGTCGAGGACATCGTGGCGGAAGCGGCGTACGCCCGCGTCGCCGAGCGTGGTGGAGTCGACGGTGATGCGGTTGCCGCTGATGCCCGCGTTCAGAATCGGGCGGGCCGCTCCGGCGAAGGCGAGCCGTTCGGCCAGTTCGTCGGGGAATCGGTTGTCGGAGTCCGGCATCGAGCCGACGCCGTCGGTGATCGAGTCGCCGAAGGCGACGACGCCGGCCCGCGGTGGGTAGACGTTCTGCACGTCAACACCGGCCAGGTAGTACCAGGACCGGGTGGTTTCGGTGAAGGCGTCGGCGGTCGGGTCCGCGCGATGATCGCCTTCGGCCCGATACGTAGTGGCGAGTGCTTGCGCGTGCTGGGTCGCCGGACCGGTCGGCTCGGCGAAGTAGAGGGTGATGGTTATCGATTCCAGCGGCGCGAGTGCAAAGGGCACTGGATCTGTCGCGACTTCGGCGCCAGGCGCGATCCGAAATGACGGACTCTCGTCCATAGCGAGGGTGCGCACGGTGTCCAGCAGGATGCTGCCGTTGTGGCCGCTGCGGGCAATGGTTGCCCCGGCAACCTCGAGCGCCGTTGTGCCGTAACGGTTGGTGAGGCGCACCCGCGTGGTTGCTCCGCCGTCGCTGACCCGGACCACTTGTCGCAGTGTCTGATCAGCGAACCCGGCGACCGACCAATTCGGGGTGGCGGTCTTGCTCGGCAAGTGGGGTGCGGTCATCCAGACCGCCGTCCAGTCCACGGGCGCGGGTCCAGTCGCACACCCAATAGCCAGGAGCAGCAACAGCAACGCCGCGAGGGCGCGTGGAATCCGCACGAGAACAGGAGACCATCTCGCGCCGGTTTCCGCTCGGCTGCGTCGAGGCTCATCGCGGCACGCGGGTTGCTGTTAACCAGCGTGCGGGGCAAAGTTCGATCTCATCCGGTAGGTTCCGAAGTCGAGGACTCATCCGCGCCAGGCGCGCCCAGATGAACAACTACGCTCTGGATAGAACAGCATGCGTGGGGGGAACTTTCTGGGACACTGTTCCCATCTGCGGGGACATCCCCGGCGCACGTGGTATCCAACTGAAGAAAAGACAGCCTTCGGCGCTCAACCGGACACCGAGCGCCTTCGCCGACCGGGCACCCGCCCGGCAGTGAGTACACGGAGTACAACGATGTTTTCGCGATGGAAGATCACCGCCGCCTGTGCGGCTGCGACGATGACCGCCGTCCTACCGGTCGGTGTCGCGTCGACCGCGCAGGCCGCTCCTCGGGGTTGCCCCGATATGTATGTTGTCGCGGTTCCCGGAACCTGGGAAACCTCGACCGCCGACCCGGGCAAGGGGATGCTCGCCGCGGTCGCCGACAACTTGCCCGGCGATGTCGAAACCGGCTATGTCGCCTACCCGGCCACCGCTTTCCCTTGGGAAGGCGATGTGTACGGTCGTTCCAAACACGAGGCCGTCGCGAATGCCAGAAACCTGGTCCGTGACGTGGCACAGCGCTGCGACTCCACGCACTTCGCGCTGCTCGGCTACAGCCAGGGCGCGGACGCGGCGGGCGACCTCGCCGCCGAGATCGGCACCGGACTCGGTGTGGTGTCCCCCGACCGGGTCGACCTGGTCGGACTCATCTCCGATCCCCGTCGCTCCCCGACCGACACCCTGATCGGCCCGCCCGTCCCGGGTGCAGGCGCAGGCGGCCCGCGCATCGGCGGCTTCGGCTGGCTCTCGGCGCAGACCTACACCTTCTGTGCCCCTGGCGATCTGTACTGCGCGACCCCTGACGGCGACTACGCCGCCCGGATCGCCGGTTTCTTCGCGCAGATCTCCAACCCGGACCCGGGCCAGCTCGGTTCCTACCAGGCGCAAGCGAACGAACTCATCAGCGACGCCCTCGCGGCGGGCGGGCTCGGCCTGTTGTCCGACCAGCTCAACAACTCGGCGTACGAAGAGCGCAAGAAGCAGGTCGACGACTTCTTGAAGTCCGGCATCCACCAGAGCTACCCGTGGTACTCGGTCGGTGGTGGCGCCACCGCGCTGACCTGGCTGCGCAAGCGCCTGATCGAAGTAAGCAACTAAGAGACACCGACATGGGCCCGGCCGCACGTGCGGCCGGGCCCGCTGCGTCCGAACCGGATTCGCCAGGCGGGCTTACCAGAACCTGCGGCTGCGCCGCGGCGGCGCGGACCATTCCTGCCGATAGTCCGCGTGCCGGGCGTACGGCAGCGCCATCGCCAGCAGGATCTCGCGCGCGAGCCGCTTGGACTGGTCCTCCTTCGAGTCGCCGAAAAGCCATGACATCGCGGAGTCTTCGTCCAGCCAATCCCAGGCGTCCTCCTCGGACTTCTTCTTCCGGTCGCGTTCCAACGCCGCAAGCACCGCACGCTTGGCGGCACACTCGTCGAGGATCCGGCGCCCCGACCAGCCACCGTTGCCCCGATCGGCATGAGCCCCCGTCTCGTCCTCGGCGATGCGGGCGCGGACGAAATCCAGCAGCGATTCCATGACCCAACCGTAGGCTCGATCGCCCGTGCCAGGCATCGGCCGAAGGGAGGATCGGGGGTCATCCGCACCGCCGAAAACCTGTTGGTACGCACCTTGATACCCGCGTAGGGTCGAGCGCTCGACCTCGTCACCCTTCGATATCGGGGACCCTCATCATGAATCAAGCAGACCGTGAATTCGTCGAGCCCGAAATACGTGCGGAGCGTGACTATATGGTCGCCTGCCGTGCCGCACTCGCCCGGATGCGCGGGGAGGTGGAGCGGATGCTGCGCACGGGCGCAGCCGACGGCGATGCCATCGAGGACAAGGTGACCAACACCGCGATGCGCCGGTGGCGGGCCAACCAGGTCGAGGAGCTGTCCGATATCGAGGGCGTTCCTTTGTTTTTCGGCCGCCTGGACTATCCGCCGGACGAGCTGCGCGACAGTCGTTCACCGGCAAGCGATCCCGACCGCGATCGGGTCTACATCGGCCGCCGCGGCGTCAGCGACGAGGCAGGCGAGCTCATGGTCATCGATTGGCGGGCGCCGCTGTCGAGTGCCTTTTATGAAGCGAGCCACCAGGATTCGCGAGGAGTCCGGGTTCGACGCCGGTACGGCTTCGACCGCGACGGCATGCTGAGCGCGTTCGAGGACGAGTCACTCGCGCACCAGATCGCCTCGGCCAGTGGACTCTTGGCCGCGGAGATCGAGCGGCCGCGCAAGGGCCCGATGCGCGATATCGTCGCCACCATCCAGCCGGAGCAGATGAGCCTGGTCCGTGCGCCGATGGAGCGCACGCTGTGCATCCAGGGCGCGCCAGGCACCGGGAAAACCGCTGTCGGCCTGCACCGTTTGGCGTATCTGCTGTTCAGCGAGCGGGAGCGATTACGAACGAGCGGCGGGGTCGCCGTCATCGGCCCCAACCGCTCCTTTCTCGCCTACGTCCGCAACGTGCTGCCCGCGCTCGGCGAGGTGGAGGTCTCCCAGACCACCATCGACGAGCTGATCGATCCGGAGCGCATCGTCGACCGCATCGATGATCCGGATGTGGCACGGATCAAAGGCGATACCCGAATGGCCGAGGTCATCGGCAATCATCTGTGGTCGCGTGTCCAACCGAGCGAGCAGACCTTGGAGGTCAAGCATCAGCATCGCACCTGGCGGCTGTATCCCGAGGAGCTCGCCGACGAACTCGATGCCGTGCGCGGCCGCGGGACCAGCTATCACGCGGGCCTGGAGCTGCTGACCCAGCGCCTGGCCTATCTGGTGCTGCGCCACATGGAGCGGGCCGGGCACTCGACCGGCGCCGATACGCTCCGACAACTCGGTCGCGCCAAGGCAATTCGACACAGCGTCGGCCTGATGTGGCCCAAGGTCGATCCCGCTCGCCTGATCTTCGAACTCCTCACCGACCAGGACCAGCTCGGCCGTGCGGCGGACGGCATCCTGACCGAGGCGGAACAGCAAGCGATGCTGCGCATTCCGCGTCCACGCAGCGTCAAAGCGATGACGTGGAGCAGCCCCGACCTCGCCCTCCTCGATGAGGCCGCGGCGCTGGTCGAGCGGCCCGCCAGGCTCGGCCATATCGTCGTCGACGAAGCCCAGGACCTCAGCGCGATGCAGATCCGCGCGATCGCCCGTCGAGCCGCGGGCTCGTGCACCGTCCTCGGCGACCTGGCCCAGGCCACCGGCCCCGCCGCGGTCCGCGACTGGTCCACCCTGCTCACGCATCTCGACAAGCCCGACGGGAAGATCGAAGAGCTGACGCGCGGCTACCGCGTGCCTGCTCAGATCATCGACTTCGCCGCACGACTGCTGCCGCACATCGCGCCGGAATTGCGCGGCCCCGCCTCGTTTCGGCAGTCCGACGACGCGCTCCGCCTCACCGAAACCGCACCGGCGGAACTGACCGCCGCGGTCGTCAACGCCTGTGCCACCGCTCTTTCCGAGGAAGGGTCCATCGGCCTCATCGCCGCCGACGCGGACATCCCTTGGCTGCAGGACGCACTCATGGAGGCGGGCCTACCGCACACCGTCCTCGGCGCCGAGACGGCGAGCCCCGACACCACTCCCCTCACGCTGGCGCCGGTCACCCTCGCCAAGGGCCTGGAGTTCGACACCGTGGTGGTCGTTGAGCCCGCCCGCATCGCCGAGGCGGAACAGCGTGGCCTGCAACGCCTCTACGTCGCGTTGACCCGAGCCGTCAGCACGCTGCACATCGTGCACGCCGCTGACCTGCCGGAACCGCTCGCTTAAAATATTCCTTGACAAGAATATTCTCAACGGTGAATACTTTGCGACATGGAACAGATCGCATCAGCGCTCGGCGACGGCGCCCGGTGGCGCATCGTCGAGTTGCTCGCCGAGCGGCCGCGCTCCGTCGGTGAGCTCGCTGAGCTGACCGGACTGCGTCAGCCGCAGACCACCAAGCACCTCCAAACCCTCGCTCGCGCAGGGCTTGTCACGGTCTTCCCGCTCGGGCAACGGCGCGTCTATGCCGTCGAGGCGGCACCCTTGCACGACCTCGAACATCGGGTCCGCGGGCTGATCGAGCTCATCGAGGCGCATGCGGACGAGCGCGATGTCGTCGCCAGGTATCGCGCAGCCATCGAAACGGAATCCGCACTCGCGGACCAGGATCGCTGGGCGGACGGACGGACCTTCACGTTCGAACGCGTGCTGGGCACGCCGCCGGAGGTGCTCTGGCGGTACTGGGTCGACCCGGATCTGCTCGCCACCTGGTGGGCGCCGCCGTCGATGACGGTCACCGACTGCGTCCTCGAGCCGACGCCGGGCGGACGCGCCGTCCTCGAGTTCCGCGATGCCGAGCGACGGTATCGCTCCGAAGGACGGGTCAACGCCGCGCAGGAACCCGAGCATCTCGAATTCGACCTCTCGGTGCTCGACCCCGCGGGTGCGGTCGCGTTCACCGGCCGCTACGACCTGACCCTCACCTCGGTCCCGGAAGGCACCCGACTGCACCTGGACCTCAGCATCACCGAGACAACCGTCGAGGCAGTCCCCGCCATCGCCGGAATCGAAACCGGTTGGGGCCAAGTCCTCGACAACCTCGCCGACGCCGTCGGCACCGAAAAGGAAACGTCATGACCAACACCACCGGCCGCAAGGTCACCGCGAACATCGCCATCACCCTCGACGGGCGCTACCACGGACCCGGCGGACCCGGCGACCTCGGCGCCATCGTTCGCTACGCGACCACCGAGGTCGCCCGAAACCATCTCACCCAGATCTGGGACGGCGCGACGACGGCACTGCTCTCCCGGCCCAATGCCGAAGGCTTCCTGGGCTACTGGCCGACTGTCGCCGCGGACGAGAACGCCGATCCCCGCGATCGCGGCTACGCGAAATGGTTGGTCGACACCGAAAAGGTCGTTCTCTCAACCACTTTGACCGAAGCGCCATGGGAGCGCACCCGCGTGGTCAACGCGCCCGCCGCCGATGTCGTTACCGAACTGAAGGCCACCGGAACCGGCAACATCCTCGTCAACACCAGCCCCAGCATCCTGAAACCGCTGCTCGCCGCGGACTTGGTCGACCGGCTGTTCCTCCTGATCACCCCCGAGATCGCCGGCGGCGGGCTGCGACTGTTCGAGGACGGCCTGCCGGGTTCGACATGGACGCTCACACATCAAGAAGTCGGCGAGCTCGGCGAGATCGCCACGATCTACGACCGCGCCCGCTGAGGGTCACGCCCGTTCAGTACCTGAGCCGACCGAAATGGCGACGGGCGCGACGAATTCTGTGGTCGAGTGCCGCTTTTCGAGTTTTCGCGCGACGACCGGGGGGATTCTGGGCTGGTGAAGATTTATGCCGATCGCGCACCTGTCGCCCTTCGTCAAGTCGTCACCGATCTGCTGGTCGCAGCATGGGTGTACGCGACGATCTGGACCGCGCTATGGCTACACGAGCTGGTGGGCAAGCTCGCCGTGCCCGGACAGAAATTGGAGGGCGCAGGCAGCGGGTTGGCCGACAACCTCGGCACCGTCGGCGGCAAGGTAGGGCGGGTTCCGGTGGTCGGCGACGATCTGACCGCGCCGTTCGAGCGGGCCGCCACCGCGGCCCGATCGATGGCCGAGGCCGGGCACGACCAACAGGAGCTCGTGCACCAGCTGGCCCTCGCCCTGGCGATCGGGTCGGTGCTCGTCCCGATCGGGTTGGTCGTGTTCGTCTGGCTGCCGCTTCGCGTGCGCTGGATGCGCCGGGCCGGGGCGGCGGTCGGTCTCCGGGCCGATCCGGCCGGGCAGGATCTGCTCGCGCTGCGCGCGCTCACCCATCAACCGCTGCGCCGGTTGCACCGGATCGACCCGGATGTGGTGACGGCCTGGCGCAACGGCGACGAGGACACGGTGCGCGAGCTGGCCGCGCTGGAGCTGCGCGGCCTCGGCCTGCGCGGGAGCTGACGGGTCAGCTCAGCCGGAGCTGTTTGCGCACGCTCAGGTAGTCGTAGCCGGGGCAGTAGTTGAGCGGGTACACCCATGGCAACCGCTCGGGCATCACCTTGCCGTCGACCTGTGCGAGATGCCGTCGCGCCCGGTCGTGTTCGCCCGCGAGGAAAAGACCTGCGCCGAATAGATGATGCGCCTCCGGCGTCCGAATATGGGCAGTTTCGTCGGCGGCCCAGCGGTCCGCCAACGCGACGAGGTGATCGCGAATCGCCGGGCTCTGAAAGTAACTCGCCAACGGCCAGTCCGCCTCGCTGGCGGCCTCGAGATGCGCAGCGACCACCAACGCCGTCATCGGATCGCCCACCGGCACCCGGTCGGCCAAACTGTCGGCGAACTCCAGCACTTCCCCGTTGCTGCCCAGCCACTTCTCACACAGCACCTGGCCGCGAGAGTAGTTACCCGCGTACAGATTCGGCGTCCGGCGACAAAGCTGCACCCACACGTCGTCGAGCTCGGCGCGGTCGGATTCGAGGCCGAGTCCCAACCACTGCAACGAATCCCACGGCACCGGGTCGCCGGGCAGGAGCTCAGCGGCCCGCATCAGCGGTTCGCGGGCGTCGCCGAGGATCTGCCAGAACTGCTCGAACTGCTCGCGGCTGACGTATTGGGCGCGGCTGGCGCCACGCACCCGCCACCCCTGCCGGATGCGCGTTGTTCCCAGCCACACCGCGAGATCCGGATCATCGGGCGACGATTCGGACAGGCTGGCCAATTCGTCGACGCGGTCCACCGCCGCGTCGCTGACCTCGCTGACCCGCAGGCAGCGCAGTTCCGCATCGTCCCGAGTCTGCGCCAACAGCTGCCGCCCTGCCGCCAGATCACCGGCACGGACCAGCGAGCACGCCACGTCCAGCTCGGGGTCGAGGCAGACCGACCGCGTCACCACCCGCGAATACCGAAGGGACGACGTGAATCTCGTGATGATGTTGGGCACCAAGACTTTCTACCAACTCACGCAGGCGTCGGCCAAACATGCGTGTGTCGTGCACCGGCCGACCACGGCAGCACCGGCGGCCCGTTGCGTAACCATTGTCCGGAAAATGGTGTACGGAAAATAAGCACAAAAAATAAACAGAAAGGTTAGCCAACTCACAAATAACCGCCTTCGATTTGCGCAGCGCGTTCGAACACTGGTCGACTGGAGCGCATGTCTCTCGAGAACACGACAATAAGCAGGCGGAGAAGTTTTATTCCTCGGCTGCGCCGTCGTAACCTCGACGGATACGAAATGGTCATCTCACCGCCGGAAAAGCCGACACGGGATGAAAAGCAGAGCGCCGGGCGAAATGTCGCTATTGTGGCGTTGTTCGCCGCTTTGGGCGGCATGCTCTACGGCTACGACACCGGCATCATCTCCGGCGCGCTCCCCAAGATGTCGGCGCAGTGGGGCATCGACCACACCCGGCAAGAAATCGTGACCGCGGCGATCCTCGCCGGTGCGGTGATCGGCGCGCTGGTCGGCGGCTCGCTGTCGAAGAGGCTCGGGCGCCGCAAGACCATCTTCATCATCGCCTGCGTGTTCGCGGTGGGCGTGGTGGCCTGCGCGCTCGCGGTGGACGCCTGGATGATGACGTTCTGCAGGCTCTTCCTCGGCCTCGCGGTCGGCGCCTGCTCACAGATCGTGCCGACCTACATCGCCGAGTTGGCGCCGCCGCAGCGCCGAGGCGCGATGGTCACGTTCTTCAACATCGCGATCGGGGTCGGCATCTTCCTCGCCAACCTCGTCAGCGTGGTCGCGGCCGCGGGCGACAGTCCCGAGGCGAGCAGCAACTGGCGGTGGATGATCGGGATCGCGGTGTTCCCCGCGCTCGTGCTCGCCGCAGCGATGCTCCAGCTGCCGGAGACACCACGCTGGCTCATCGAGAACGGCACCGTCGGCAAGGCCAGGGTGGTGCTGCGCTGGATGCGGCCCAACCGGACGGCCGCCGTCGAGGAAACCCTGCAGATCTGGGCGATTTCGCAGCAGGAGGACAAGGAGTCGCGTGGCGGCTGGGCGAACCTCACCCAGCGTTGGGCCAGGCCTGCGCTGATCGCCGGACTCGGCATCGCGGCCTTCACCCAGCTGTCCGGGCTGGAGATGATGATCTACTACTCGCACACCATCCTCGGCACCGCCGCAGGCTTCGACGCAGGCCTGGTCGTGTGGTCCGGCCTCGGCATCGCGGCCGTGTATCTGATCTTCACCGCCGTCGGCGAGCGGCTGGTCGACGTGGTCGGGCGCAGGCGCTTGATGCTCACGTTGATTCCCGGCTCGACCGTGTTCCTGTTCGGTTTCGGGTTGATGTTCGTGCTCACCGATCACCCCAACCGATACCTCACCCTTGCCTTGATGCTGGCCTACATGGCCTGCAATGCCGCAGGGCTGCAAGCGGTCGGCTGGTTGCTCGGCTCCGAGCTCTACCCCCTGAGCATCAGGGACCGCGCAACCAGCCTGCACGCCGTGGCGTTATGGGGTTCGAATCTGGTGCTGACGCTGACCGCGCTGTCCACCATCGACGGACTCGGACTCGGTCCGGCATTCGTCATGTATGCCGGATTCAACCTGCTTTCTTTCGTTTTCGTCTACTTCGCCGTGCCCGAAACCAAGGGTCATTCGCTCGAGGACATCGAACAGTCCTTGCGCGACGGGACCTTCCTGCCGCTGCGCGGCAATATCGCCAGCCGAATCGGCTTGCCGGACAACCGGATCACCACCGGTGCGGCCGCCGACTGACCGAACCTTCATTCGCCGACCTCGCTCTTCGGAACGGGCGGTTGACGTTTGACGATCCGGACGACCGGCTCGGCGACGCGCGCCGCGATCGGACCGAGCATCGCCATCAGCAGCACGTACGTCGTTGCCAGGGCCGCGAATTCGTCGGAGACCGCCCCGGCACTGACCGCGAGACCCGCGATCACGATCGAGAACTCACCGCGCGCGACCAAGGCTGTCCCCGCACGGACGCGGCCGAGCGGGGTGGCGCCACCCCGCTTTGCGGCCCACCATCCGGTGGCAACCTTGGTGGCCGTGGTGACGACCGCGAGCAGGACGGCCCACAACAACACCGGCGGAATGCTCGCCGGGTCGGTGCTGAGCCCGAACAGCACGAAGAACAACGCCGCGAACAGGTCTCGCAACGGCTCCAGGATCTTGGTCGCGTCGCGCGCGGTCGAGTCCGACACGGCGATGCCGAGCAGGAATGCGCCGACCGCCGCCGAAACCTGCACGGCCGACGCGACACCGGCCACCAGCAGCGCCGCGCCGAGCACCTTCAACAGGAAGACCTCACGGTCCTTGCTGGCCAGCACCGCCGACACCTGCCTGCCGAAGCGCAGCGCGACGACGAGCACCCCGGTGACCGCGGCCAGCGCGATCCCCAAGGTCTGCAAGCCCGCAACCAAGCCGACCCCGGCGAGCACGGCGGTCAGCACCGGCAGATACCCGGCCATCGCCAGGTCCTCGAACACCAGGATCGACAGGATCGCCGGCGTCTCCCGGTTGCCAAGGCGGCCGAGGTCGTTCAGTACTTTGGCGACGATCCCCGACGAGGAGATGTAGGTGACTCCCGCCATCGCGATGGCACCGGTCGTCCCCCACCCGAGGGCGACCGCAACCAGCACACCCGGTGTCGCGTTGAGCACGATGTCGAGCAGCCCGGCGGGCCAGGATCTTCGCATCCCGGTCACCAATTCCGCAGCGCTGTACTCCAAGCCGAGCAACAGCAGCAGCAACACCACCCCGATTTCGCTGGCCAGGTGGAGAAAGTCGTCCGCATGCCGCAGCTCGACCAACCCACCCGTCCCGAAGACCAGCCCACCGATCAGATACAACGGGATCGGCGACATGCCGATCTTGGCCGCGATCCGGCCGAGCACGCCTAGCCCGAAAAGCACTGCCCCCAGCTGGATCAACGCCAGCGCGGTTCCGCTCTCCCCCATCGCCTCAGCCGTCGGTCAGCACGTGAGCGGCGGCATCGAGACCTTCGTCGGTGCCGACCAGGACAACGACATCGCCAGCACCGAACTCGAATTCCGGTCCCGGCGAGGCGATTACCTGTCCCACCCGCAAGACCGCGACGATCGATGTTTTCGTCCGCGTCCGCATGCACGTCTCACCGAGAGTCCGGCCCGCGAATGGCGACCCGCGCCGAATCGACATCTGCCTGGTGTTCAATCCGGCCATGTCGCGGTGTTCCTCACGCAGCCGCGCGACCACTTGCGGCGCGCCGAGCAGATTCGCCAGCACACCCGCTTCCTCTTCGGTCAGCGGAATCTGCACGGTGCTTTCCGGATCATCGAGCTTCGTCATGATCAGATCGATAGCGCCGTCGCGATGATGGATGACCCCGATCCGCCGACGCACCTTGGCGAGGGGAAAATCCTTGCGTACGCCGATCCCTGGCAGCGGTGTAATTTCTACATTCACCACCACAGCCTAATTCGGGCAAATCAGACACCAAGACTCGCCTGCGCAGCACACGCCGCCCGCCCGGGGCGGCGCGGTGGGTGGGCGAACCCCGCCGTCACGGGTGTGGCCTGCCGCGCTACCGCGCAGACAGGCTCAGTGCAGAAAACTCAGTTCGGCGGACCAATCATGAATATGGTTGCCCAATAGGAGGCCCCGAGAGCACCGAGCAGTGGTTCGAGGAGGACATACAGAATTGTCGACACGGGAAGCTCCGATCACTCGTGCCTGGATTGTAGGGGCGAAGCAGCGCCATATCTACCCTCTGCGCCCGCTTGATTCCCTCGCACCGATGCACCGCAATCGATTCGGCACAAACAAACAAGGCCTGGCACCAAAGTGCCAGGCCTTGTTCACCACAACGCGGTTGACTACTGCAGATGCGTCTCGATCGCCTCGATGATGCGCGGCCGCAGTTCGGCGGCGCGGATCTCGGCGTCGACCGAGCCGACCTCGACGGCACGCTGAATGTTGTGCACTCCGTCGAATTCCGCCGCCACCTGGCCGAGCTTCTCGGTGCGGACCGACGAGCGGAGCTCATCGAGCTCTGCCCGCAGGGCGCCACGTTCGGCACCGGAGGAGGCCGCGGCAGCGCGCGCCTCCAGTTCACGAACGCGGGGGTCGGACGCGGTGCGCGCATTCACGTCACCGGCGAACACCACCGCCGCCGCGGGTGCACCACCGAGCACCGACGCGAATGAGCCCTCGATGGCAAGCACCGTCATGTTCGGGTTCAGTGCCTTCGAGAACACCACGAACGCGCCGCCGTGGTACCGCGAGATCACGCAGAACACAATGGGCCCACGGAAGTTGACGATCGCGCGGCCGATCTCGGCGCCGTACTCCAGCTGCAACTTGCGCAGCGACTCCGGCGAACCGTCGAATCCGGACAGGTTCGCCAGCACCACCAGCGGGCGGTTGCCGCTCGCCGCGTTGATGGCGCGCGCCGCCTTCTGCGACGACCGCGGGAACAGCGTGCCCGCGGTGTAGGTGTCCGGGCCGTCGGTGGGAGGGAAGCCGCGGCGCGGCACCGACTGCGACTCGATGCCGAGCGTGCAGACCGGGATGCCGCCGAGGTGCATGTCCTGCACCACCGCGGTTTCCGCGTCGGCCATGCCTGCCCAGCGTTCCAGCACCGGGTGGTCCTGGTCCGACAGCGCCCGCATGACGGTCCGAATATCGAAGGGCTTCTTGCGATCCCGGTTCGCCTCGGCGGAGAAGATCTCGCCGACGGTGGTGAAGTCGCTGCCCTCGATGATGTGCGGGAAGTCGGAGATGTCGCGGTCGATGGGGTCGGTCGTGCTGGCCCGCCGCGGAGCGTCCTCGCCGGGCACGACGTAGGTGTGGTCGTAGTACGACATCAGCACGTCGCGCGCCGCCGCCAGGTCCGGCGCCCAGTACTGCGCCTGCCCGTTGGGACCCATCACCCGGTCGTAGCCGCCGATGCCGAAGTTGTCCTCGGCCGAGACACCACCGGAGAAGTCGAGCGCCTGCTTACCGGTGAGCACCAGCGCCGAGTCCGGCGTCATCACCAGGATGCCCTTGGTGTGCATGAGCATCGTCGCCTCGGCGTTCCAATACGGCTGCGCGCCAACGTTGATGCCTGCGACGACGATGTTGATCTCGCCGCCGTCCTGGGTGAACTCGACGATCCGCTTGAGCGCGGCCGCCACCCAGTCCATGTTCTCGGTACCCGACGTCATGGAGATCCTGGCGCCGGAGGAGAGTGCGTACCACTCCAGCGGCACCCGCATCTGCTCGGCCAGATCCAGCGCGGCGATGATCCGACGGCACTCCGGCTCCGACAGCGCGCCAAGCGATTTCGTCGGATCGCCGAGCAGGATGACCCGGCTGACGCCCTCCGGATGCCGCCGCGTCTTCGTGGTGACGACGCCGGCGACGATCGCCGCGGAGTTGCGTCCCTTCGGCCGGTCGACCTGAACCAGCTTGTGCGCGTCGTCGAGGTCGTATTCGACGAATTTGCCGAGCAGGCTGGTCAATTCGTACGGGTACACGGTGTTGCGGCTGCTCGCGCGCAGCACCTTGAGCCGGTAGTCGTCGAGCGGCTCGACCGGCTCGGTCGGCGGCGCACCGACCTTCAACTCGGGGGTGCCGGTGGCGTCGAACGAGATGCGCACAGCGATCTTGACCAGCTCGTCGGTCCGCGGATTGCGCTGGCGCGCAATGAAAAGGATCTCCTCGAGCCCAGCGCCCGCCGTGGTCGGCAGCACCCGTTCGGCGATCGTCGCCAGCTCCGCGCGGGTGATGTTGCTCGGCGGCCACACGTAGACCACGATCCGGTTGGTGTTGAACCGGGTCTTCGACGGGCGCTGCGACTGCGCGCGCCGGATCGAGTCGAGGCAGATGGCGATGGTGTCCTCAGCCGTCGGCAGCGCGACCAGCCTGCCCTCGTGATCACGCAGCTCGGTGAGGTCACGCACCTGCGCGAACGCGACGAGCCGGTCGTCGGACGGGTTCTCCCGCGCCACCGAGCGGAAGAGGTAGACCTCTTCGTCGGAGGACGGCAGTCGGGTGAGGTCGAACTTGCTCAGCCGCTCGAGCTGCATCCGCTGCGCGATGTACGGGTGCAGGCCGCGGATCAGCCGTTCCTCGGTCATGCCCGTTGACAAGCGGCGGAAGGTGAAGTGGTGGTGCATCACCGCGCCGCCGCTGCCCGCGACGGTGGCGGTGATCCGGTGCACCTGGGTCGGCAGCGGGTGCGCGGTGACGATCTCGTGCAGGGCCGCGGCCATCGCGCCGAAGTCCTCCGGCTGCTTCTCCCACGCGACGTAGATGTCCGCGTCGATGGCATCCTCGCCACCCGATGCCAGCTCGGCGAGCCCGTCGAGTGCGGTGCCGAGCGCGTCGAAGCTCACCGCGGCGGAGACCACGCACGAGCCTGCGCGTTGCGCGACAACGAAAGTGCAGCCGCTGAACACCTTGCTGCGCACGTCGGTGAGACCCTTGTTGCCGTAGTACCGGCGGGTCAGCACCTCGAGCATGATGGTGTTGTCCAGGTCGTCACGGATCAACCGCTGACCCAGCAGTCGCACCAATGGCTCAGTGCTGCGGACCATTTCGGCGACGCGCTCAGCACGGTCCGCCGCGTCCGGGTGGGCATCCAAGTGCCGCAGGTGGTTACGCACGTCGGCGTAGACGCGGGCGCGGTTGCGGCGCAGCAGGGGCTGACCGAACCAGGAGAACGCCATGCCGCGCGCGAGGTCGGCGACCACGGGGAAGCGGACCTGGGTGGCGGCGACCAACCGTTCCAGCGCGACGCCGACGGACTCGCGCAGCGTGTCGTCCGGCGGTGGCTCCCGCAGCCAACCGCGCAACAAGGCCGCGATCACCGTCGCCGACGCGGACGCGCGCTGCTGGGCGAGGAAGATGCGGAACACCGCGGCTTCGAGGTCGGCGGAGCGGTCGAGCTCGGTGACGCCGTAGTGCCCGAGCGCCTTGGCCAGCTTGGCCTGGAAGGTCTCCGGCAGCCCGGCCCGCCCGACATCGAGACTCTGCAGGTAGGTGTGGAAGTGCTCGCGGGCGCTGTGCACGTGGCCCGTGCCCGTACCGTCCTCGGCGGCGGGCCGGTTGCGGCTCAGCTCGGCGAGATCGGCGAACACCTCGAGGAGTTCGAGCTCGCCTGCCAGCGGCCGGTGGCCGTCGGCGATGGCGGCCTGACGCGCGACGAGATAGTCGTCGAGGACCCTGCGCTCGTCGTGCGGGTCGACGTCGAAGCCGAGCAGCAGGCTGCGCAGATCTTCCCGACCGCGCGTGGTGCGCAGCCGGGCCGGGACGTCGTCGGTCAACGCGGGCAGTTCCAACTCGACGGTCGCACCGTTCGAGGTGTCCTCGGCGGCGTCGTCGTCATCGGCGATCGGCTCGAGCCGCAGCAGCGGTGCACCGGTCTCCACCTGGGTGCCGACCGAGACGGCGCATTCCTTCAGCCGCGCCTTGAACGGCGCACGCAGCACCGTCTCCATCTTCATGCTCTCCAGCACCAGCACCGGCGCGCCTGCTTCGACCTCGGCGCCGATCTCCAGCGGCGTGGCGACCACGAGCGCGGGCGCAGGCGAGCGGACGACGCCGCCCTCGTCGCGGCTGACCCGGTGGGTGATGCCGTCGACCTCGATCAGGTGGATCGGTCCGTGCGTGGCCGCGACCAGTCGGTACCGGATGCCGTTGACGACGATGTGCCCGGTGTGCTGGTCGAATCGATCGAGTTCGATGTCCGCGGTGCGCACGTCGTCACCCGTTTCGATGCCGACGCGGAACCGGTGCGCGCCGACCCTGGCGACCCGAACCCGGTAGCCGACACCGCGCAGCTTGAGATCCAGCGGCCTGCCGCTCTCGTGCTGCACCTGCGGGCGGCCGCCGAACGCCGTCGACAGCAGCCGCTGGCGCTCGACGCGTTCTTCTTCCTCGTATGCCTCGATGGCGGCGGCGGCCAGCGCGACGGCGGAGTGCCGGTGCGAGACCAGCCTGCCCTCGCCGCGGACGCGGTCGATCCAGCCGGTGTCCGCGCTGGCGTCGATCACCTCGGGCTGATCGAGCAGGTCGAGCACGAAGCTCTTGTTCGTCGCGCCGCCCTCGATGATGACCGTGGTCTGCGCCATCGCCCTGCGCAGCCTGCCGAGCGCTTCGTCGCGGTCGCGGCCGTAGGCGATGATCTTCGCGATCATCGAGTCGAAGTCGGCGGGGATGGTGTCGCCGGTGCTGACGCCGGTGTCGACGCGGATGCCAGGCCCGGCGGGCAGGCTCAGCAGCGCGATGCGGCCGGGGGACGGCGCGAAGTCGCGGTCGGGGTCTTCGGCGTTGAGCCTGGCCTCGATGGCGTGCCCGCGCTCGACCGGCGGCTCGCCGGTGAGCTTGCCGCCCGACGCCACATGCAGCTGCGCCTTGACCAGGTCGAAGCCGGTGGTGGACTCGGTGATCGGGTGCTCGACCTGCAGGCGGGTGTTGACCTCGAGGAACGCGAACAGCTTCTCACCGGGGTGGTAGAGGAATTCGACGGTCGCCGCGCCGGAGTAGCCGACCGCGAGGGCCAGCCGCTCGGCCGAAGTCTTGAGCTCTGCGGTCTGCTCCGCGCTGAGGACCGGCGAGGCCGACTCCTCGATGACCTTCTGGTTGCGCCGCTGCACCGAGCAGTCGCGGACACCGAGTGCCCATGCGGTGCCCTGGCCGTCCGCGATCACCTGGACCTCGACGTGCCTGGCGCCGGTGACCAGGCGCTCCAGGAACACGATGCCGCTGCCGAAGGCGCGCGCGGCCTCCTGGCTGGTGCGCTCGTAGGCGTCGGCGAGGTCGCCGGGGTTGGTGACGACGCGGATGCCGCGCCCGCCGCCGCCCGCGGTCGCCTTCAGCATCAGCGGGTAGCCGATGTTCTCGGCCGCGGCCAAGGCGGCGTCGAGGGTCTCGACCGGACCGCGGCTCCACGGCGCCACCGGAACGCCGACCTCCTCGGCGATCAGCTTCGCGCCGATCTTGTCGCCGAGCTTGCGCATGGCGTCCGCGCTCGGTCCGACGAAGGCGACGCCGATCTCCGAACACAGTTCCGCGAACGCCGGGTCCTCCGCGACGAAGCCCCAGCCGACCCAGGCCGCGTCGGCCTTGGTCGCCACCAGCGCGCGCTCGAGCACCTTCAGATCGAGGTACGGGCGCGACGCCGCGGGACCGAGGTCGTAGGCGATGTCGGCTTCGCGCACGAACGTGGCGGTGCGGTCGACATCGGTGTGCAGGGCGACGGTTTCGATAGCTTGCCCGGTTTCCGCGGCCAAGTCCCGAACGGCGTGTATGAGCCGCATCGCGGCCTCACCACGGTTGACGATTGCGATACGGCTGAACACTCGACAGACCTTTCCTCTCCAAAAACAGTAGCCCGGTCGACAGGCGAGCTTGGCGGCTTTGCATTTCACGTACCGTGCGACTGCGGGTCCCCCCAACGGAACCGAAGCCGTAACCGGTACCCATCGTCGCGGATGAGCGCATACTGAAACTCTGTATCCGATTGCGGTGCAGACCGTTACGTCGCTGTGGACGACACCGCATCGGTGTCCTGAACCGATTACCGCATCGATAGTCGGGTTGAACGGTCGCGTACACCCTGTCTACCACTGCGCGCCGTCGGTCTTCCGCGCGATCGGCTCCCGGCGGTGGGAGGCCGAGTACGCGGGCCGCATAGCTGGATCCACAGCAGAGTAGCCATCCATCGGTAGGTCGGCGGTCGCGGGCTGCCTACGTGCGCAGCGGCCGAACGCCGAGTCGGGTATCAGGGTCGGTGCCACGGACACGCAGCGTGCCGATGATTTTTCGTCGTCGGCAGCGGCGTCAGTCCGGTGCGTAACGCACTGTAGCCCAGCACTTGTTGCGAACGCAGCGCGAAAACGCCGAACTCGTGAGTAGCAAAGGCGCTGCCTATCGCCGGTGGTCCGGCGACCAGTGGGGATTTCCCCACCTGAACACGGAGAAAACAAACCGGCACGAAACAGGGACTCCCGGTGCAACGGGGTTCAACCACCCCGTCGTCGCCGAGAGTCCCTGCGCCTGTGCCGCTCAGCCCCTCATCGTCGGGCCGAGAGCATCAGGGCTTCGTGGGGCATTCCTTCCACGCGAAGTGGTAGGTGGTGTTGATGCTGCCGTCGGTGGAGTCCATCGTGATGAAGCTGGTGTCCTTCTTCGGGTCCGATTTGCCCGCGTCGACCCGCAGCTGGGTGTTGATGTTGAAGTTGCGGCGCTCGCCGCACGGTGCGTAGACGATCGCACTGACCTCGGTCTTGTCGGTCTCCTGCCAGTCATCGGCGAAGGGACCCTTGAAGGTGTGGTCGACGAAGTCGGTCGGCGAGTTGCCCTGGAAGTAGTACCTGGCCCGCTCCAGCGCGGTCGCGCCCTTCGCCAAGCTCGCGAAGCCGCGATAGTCGGCCTGTGCGATTCCGTAGGTGAAGCCTTGCGGGACATTCACTTTCAGGTTGAGTTGGCAGTTCTTACGGAAGTCCATCGGGCCCGAGCCCGGTCCGACCGCGGCCGTGTACTGACTGTAGGTCACGGTGAACGCGGTGTTGTCAGGCGCGACCGCCACGGCTGCTGTGTCCTTCGGGCAACCGGATCCGTTGACCGTCACCACCTCGATGGTGATCTTGCCGGGCGGAACGGGCTCGAACCCGCCCGGTGCCGCCGAAACCTGTGCGCCGGCTAACGGCAACGCCAGCGCGAAAACGGCAGCGCCAACGGCGGCGAATTTCTTGTACATGGGATTCCTCGCAATACTCCGGTACAGAGAGAAGAGACAACCCACTGTAAATGTCATTGCGAAGGCGCGAAATACCAACTCAGAGAAGATAATTGGCGGTCTTGTTCAAGTAATCCATTCCGTGACTGCTTGATTCGAATCGATTATCGTGAACGCCATTGGCATGTCCAGAATTTCGATTCATTCAGGTCCGCACAACTGCAATAATTTCACACATCGGGCAGCGTCGCGGCGGCGTTCTTACCGCGCCGGATGACATGCCTGCGCCTCGGCCTGCGGTGCACCGGCTCGTCCTGCTCGGCGACAACGACGGCGTTGCCACCGCGGCGCTTCGCGCGATACATCGCCGAATCGGAACTGCGCAGCAGATGCCGGTAGGTCACGTCACTGTACGACTCCGCCGCCTCGAGCACGGCCACCCCGACACTCGCGGTGATCAGCACCGGAAGGTCGGGCATCGTCTCGACCGCCCCGCGCAGACCGTCCCCCACCGCGGCGGCATCCTCGCGCAGGAAACCGACGACCACGAATTCCTCCCCGCCGGTGCGCGCGATCAAAGCGTCGGGATCGGCCGCGGCGCGCAGGCGCTGCGCCGTTCGAACCAGCACCTCGTCGCCGAACGGGTGCCCGAAGGTGTCGTTGACGACCTTGAACCGGTCCAGATCCAGCGTCGTCACGTAGGCCGCGCGGTGCTGCGCACGGCGCATATGCGAAGGCAGATAGGAGTCGAGACCACGCCGGTTCAACAGTCCGGTCAGCGGGTCCGACAGCGCATCCCTGCGCAGCAGCCAGTGGCTGAACTGCACAAAAGGCAGGATTACGCCGACAACGACGACCATCACCAGGATGAACGCGAGGCCGAGTGCGAGATCCTCGCCGGTGTTCCCGGCGGTCGACTGCCCGGCAGGCAGCGAGCCGCTGACCATCAGCGCCGCGAGCAGCACGCTGGACAGCACGGTCCACCCGATGTGCAGCGCCAGGATCCGCGGGCCGTGGAACACCGCGACGTACCCGCCCATCGCGGCAAGCAGGACGACACCGAGCACCCCGATGATGCGGTCGTGAACCAGCAGATCGTTGGCGGTGGTGTCGATGTCGAAGAGCACGATCCAGAGCAGCGACTCGCGCTCACGCGGCCACGGCAGGAACCACCAGCGCAGGGTCCACGCGCCTGCGACGAGGGCCTCGACGATGCCCTGTATCTCGCCGACCGGTCCGGCCACGTCACCCTGCGCGATCGAGGCGAGCACCGCGATCAGCAGCATGACCAGCCCGCCGGTGCCGAGCATGAACTTGAATCGACCGAGTGCGCCGTGCGCTTCGAAGGTTTCGACCAGGTGGCGGTAATCGACCCGGTCTCGCCACCAGGTTCGAAACATCGATCGATTGTCGGTCATCGAGTTACCGCCCTTAATTGACAGCACAACGCGCAATCGGTGACAAACCGTCACCCGCAACCTCGACCGAATCCAAGGTCAGTAAAACCAATCAGCCGCCCAACTATAACCGGTTGCCACCAGTAGCCCCGCACCTCCACACGTGCTTCGCAACACTCGGCGGACAAGAACAGTGACGTGGATTACGACCCGAAAGGGACAAATACCACAACTCGAAGTTCCGGTTCGTGTCGCCATCGGTGACAGGCGAAAGCCGCGTAACGTGGCGCAGGTGCGATTCGCCGCAGTGTGGACGGCCGCCTTGCTGGTGACAGGGCTGTGCGCGTGCGCGGACGACTCGAAGGCGCCACCATCGACGCCATCGGCCGACGCGGTGGTGAGCGCCTCGCCGACCGGCCTGCGACTGCGCGACAAGCCATGGTGGCCGGTCGGATTCAACGCACCACAGCTCGCCACGAATTGGTCGGTGAATTTCGGCTGTGGCGCGCAGACCGATCTCGACCGTTACTTCGGTGCGCTGCCGCGCAATTCGCTCACCCGATTCAATCTCTTCCAGGCGCTCGCGGTGAACAAAGAGACCGGCGCAATGGACTATTCGCCCGCCGACGCGGTGTTCGCCGCCGCCGCGAAGCACGACCAGCTCGTGCTTCCGGTGCTGTCCCCACAGGATGGTGGTTGCGCGGACGAGCAATTCAAGCAGCGGCAGTGGTACGTGGACGGCTGGAAGATCGTCACGCCGATCCACGGGCGTGCGGTAATGAGCTTCCAGGAGTGGGTGCGGACCGCCGTCGGCCGGTGGCGGCACGTGCCGGTGCTCGCGGGGTGGGAATTGGTCGGTGAACCGGAGCCGAGCAATTGCACGGGCGGGCATTGCGATCTGCCTGCCCGCACCTGCCCCGCGGACGCCGCGCAGGTGCTGCGCACATTCATGGACGACGCGGGGGCGATCGTGCGGGCACTCGACCCGAAACGGTTGATCTTCGCGGGATACGCGGGCGGCGGTCAATGCGGTACGCAGGGCGACGAATTCCGGTACGTCAGCGAATCGCCACAGGTCGATGTGGTCGAGTACCACGACTATTCGACCACCGATTCCTCGTTGCCGGGCGATCAGTGGAACGGTTTGGCGGTGCGCTTGCAGCAAGCCGCCGCCCTGCGAAAGCCGTTGCTGGTGGCCGAGATCGGCGAGAAGGCCGGGTCGTGCGGCAGCGTGGCGACCAGGCGTGCGCATCTCGACGCGGAGCTGGTCGCCCAGCGCAACGCAGGGTCAGCGGGCGCGCTGTTCTGGGCCTTTGTCCCCGATCCGCGGCCCGACCAATGCACCTTCGACATCGGGCCGGACGATCCCCTGTGGGCGCTCGTCGCGGAGCGCACCACCGTCGGCTGACCGCCTCAGCCCGCGCCGAGCACCCGGTACAGCCGCCACCGCGGCTGGCCTGCACCGTCGTTCGGCGCCTCCACGGCGAGCGTCGCGATCCCGCTGCCGTTCTCGTACATCGTCGGATAGCGCCGGTTGACCGCGTCCGAGGTGCCGCGACCGGTATTCGGCACCGCCAGAATGTATTTCACGCCGCGCTCGGCGGGACGGTTGAGCACCCGCACGAAGTCGCGATCCGAGGGCACCACGAACTGATCGGGCCGATGCGAGGCGACGACCACGGCGAAGCCGTACACCGTGTCCATCAGCACCGCACCACGGGGCAGTTGTAGGGCGTCGAGATAGTTCGCCAAGCGGCGCTCGGTCGAGAAGGTGGCCGCGATGCGACGCTGGTCGGCACTGCGGTCCGACGCGTCGTCGGGATCCGGGAAAACCACGGCACCGAGCGAGTATTCCTGCACCGAGATGGCCTGGCTCGACATGCCGAGCGCGGTGAGCGGCACCGATGCCGCCAGCAGGACCAGGGCAAGCGCCATCCCGACGGCCCGACCGCCGCGTGGCGCGGACGCGCGGTGCTTGCCGATGATGCGCACCGGATCCGGCGGCGTTGCCTCGGCATGCCTGCCGGGCCGCCTGCTCGGTGGAAACCCGCGCACCGGCGCGACCTGTATCGCCAACACCGCGGCCAGCGGGATCGCCGCAACATAGAAGCGCAGGAACGCGAAGGTCGAACCGCTCAGATAACTGAACGCCTGGAACGCGAGCACCGCGCCGCAGAGCAGGATCGGCACGGCCACCTGCACATCGCGCCTGCGGATCGCGAGCGCGCCGACGATCGGGATGAGCAGCGGCAGCGCAGGGCCGAGGATCAGCGTCGCTGCAGTCGAATACTCCAGCGCCGCAGTGACATCGGTCGTGCCGGTAGCGCCGGACTGCTGGAGGATCGACGAGTTGCCGTACTGCGAACTGAATTGCTGGAACGCCTGCCCGGTGATCAGCCAGCTGGTCGCGGCCCACACCAGAAACGCCGCAGCGACCGGAAGCACGATGAGAACGAAATCCATGATGGCGCAATGCCACCGGTGGCTCTCACCGCGGCTGCGCCGATAGGTGAGCACGGCGACGATGACCGCCGCGGCCGCGGCGGGCGCCAAGGCGTCGTAGCGGGTGAGGTAGGCCAGCCCGAGCGCGATCCCGCACGCCGTCAGGTCGTTCGCGTCGTCGGTGCGTACCCAGCGGATCAGCCTGCGCAACGCCAAGCACAGGCAGAACAGGAACGGCGCCTCGCTCATCCCGTTGGCGCCGTAGAACACCACCATCGGGTTGAGCGCGAACACCGCGGCCACTCCCCCGCTGAGCCACAGCGGCGCACCACGGTCGGTGCCGATCCCGAAGACCATCACGACCGCGCCGCCCATGAACAGCGCCGACATCAGCGCGCCGGACAGGCTCCAGGTGGTGATCGCCGGAAACCAGTGCGCGAGCGCGACCATCGGCAACTGGGCCAGCGAGGTCAGCGGGGTGAAGACGAAGCCGATTGCGGACAAATGCGGGTCGCGGCTGAACAGGGTCGCTTGGGTGGCGGCAACGCGGCTGAGCGCATCGCCCATCAGAAACCCCTGTCCCGCACCGAGCCACGCGCCGACGGCGAGGTACAGCACGGTCGCGGCAACGAAGATCCAGCGGGCCGGCCGTGGTCGGCCGGCGGCAGGGCGGACAGCGCGGAGGCGCTCGGTGCGGTGGCGGTCCATTGTCGGCGCGGTCAATTGCCGGCCTCCTTGGTGCCGAGGCCGTGAAAGGTCTTCTCCCAGTACGACGGATTGCGCACCAGCTGATAGCAGCCCTTGGCGGCGGCGATGCTCATCAGCAGCCAGTACAGCGGCACCGTCAGGCACGCGACCAACAGGTCGGACCGGTTGTTCTCCCGGCAGGCAAGCAGATTCATGTAGATGGTCGCACCGTTGCCGAGGATCATCGCGATCAGCGAGGGGAAGTAGACGAACGCGGGGAACAGCTGCCCGATCGCGGCGGGCTGCCCGAGAATCCAGGACAGCGTGATGAACCAGAACACCAGGTTCAGGCAGGCGATGATCGGGGTGCCCGCCAGAATCAGCGTGAAGCGGATGAAGCTGACGGTGCCGATGCTGCGCCACAACTGAATCGGGCGGCGGGTGTGCACCAGCCAGGTCTGCAGGTAGCCCTTGTACCAGCGGGAGCGCTGGCGAATCCAGTTGATCGGGTCGGGGTTCGCCTCTTCCAGAGTGGTCGAGTCGATCACCGCGGTCGAGTAGCCGGACACCGCGATGCGCACGCCGAGGTCGGCGTCCTCGGTGACGTTGTAGGGATCCCACGCGCCGATATCGGTCACGATGTCGCGCTTGAAATGATTCGAGGTGCCGCCCAACGGAATCGGCGCCTTGCTGCGCATCAGACCGGGCAGCAGGAACCCGAACCACAGGCCGTAGTCCGCGGTGAACCAGGCGGTGAGCAGATTCTGGCGGCCGTTGTGGAAGGCGAGCTTGGCCTGGATGCACACCACCGACGGCGGCAACTCGGCGAAAGCCGCCACCACCCTGCGCAATTGGAGCGGATCTGGAATGTCTTCGGCGTCGTAGATCGTGACGATGCCGCCGGTCGCCTGACGCAGTCCGTAGTTGCAGGCCTTCGGCTTGGTGCGCGGTTGCGCCTCGGGGACCAGCACGATGGTGACGTGATCGACGGTGGGGTTCGACCCGATGCCCGCGCTCCTGGCCGCCTCGATGGTCGGCGTGTCGTCCTCCTCCAGCAGGAGCAACACCTGGAGCCGGTCCTTCGGATAGTCGAGCGCGGTCATCGCGCCGATCAGGTCGCCGACCACCTCCGGTTCCCCGTAGGCCGGAACCAGAATCGTGTAGGGCGGCAACTCCGCGTCGGTGAGCGCAAGCGCCCGCTCGTCCGCGACGGTCATGATCGCGTCCCTTGCCATGCCGCGCTGAAAGATCAAGACCCGATCGGCCATCGCGGCGAGATAGCCTGCGGTGCAGAGGGCGACCAGCACCGTGCAGGTGAGCACCGGGAAGAACACCGCGCAGGCCACCACGATGGCGAGGCAGGCCAATGCCGTATTGCGTTGCCACGGGAGGAATGCCACCGAGGCCGAGGCCATCGGGTCGGCCTCGCGCAGCCCGTGCACCGCGATGTGCAGCGCCTCGGCGCTGGCCGATCCCGGTGCCGGGCCGGACGGTCCGCCGGTCACGACTCGACCCCGGCCACGATCGCCTGCGCGACCTTGATCAGCATGTCGCGATCCTTGTGCTCGGAATCGGAGTCGACGTCGGTGGATTCGGAGTCGAGGACCACCGCCCTGCCGCGCAGGAATTGATGCATGACGTTCTCGAAGATCCCGAGCATCGAGGGTTGTGGCTCCGGGAAGGCCGCGTTCCATTCGTGGTTGTCCGCGGCGATCAGGCTGATCCGTTCGGCGCCCGTTGCGCCGCTCCAGTTCCAGGTCAGCCAGGTCCAGCTGAGCAGCCTGCGGTCGTCGAGGACGGTGTTGAGGCGGGCGAAGATGCCGTGGCCCAGGTCTATTCGGGTCGGCGGGCTGATGCGGGGCTGGGCCATGTTGTAGAGCACGAACTCCGGGTAGCGGTCGATCGAGTACTGGTCGTCGGATTCCACGGTGTCGACGACGATGCGCCGACGGCGGGATTCGTTGTCCCACTCCGGGACATGCTGATCGGCCCGAAGCAGCTGCCTGGTCATCGAGGTGCCAGGCCCGAAATAGTGTTGCACCCAGGGGTATCGATGCTCGCTCAGCTCCGTCCAGCCGAGTGGCACGGTATGCGGTTGGGTGACAACGAGTCCCGGCACGACAGGAAAGGTGCGGTTGTAGTCGGGTGGGATCGGGATGATCGCGATCAGAATGCCCGCGAGGGCCACCGTGGCCGCCGCACTCCAGGACTGGGCCGCGGTGAGCGGATCGACCGCGCGGTCCAACGGTTTCAGTGAGAGGCCGCGCCTGCGCCGCCAGTCCACGTACATCACCGCCGCGACGACCCAGACGGCGGCGATCGACGGAATCGCCTGATAGGCGGTGACGGAGGCGTCCGGAAACCGGATCCGCATGACCGCGAGGATGGCTGCACCGATCACGAATGCCAGTGCGGCGCCGACCAAGCCGCGAGTCCGGGTGCGCCCCGCCGCGATGGCCGCGGCGAACGCCGCCAGCACCAGCATCGTCACGCCCGCGGCGACAGCGTCGCCGCCAAGCGCCACGCGCAGCGCTCGATACGGGGGCGGGAACGCGGCAAGCAGCAGCAGCCAGCACGGCCAGTACCGCGAGACCGGCCGCAAGCCGAACATCAGGATGCACGCCGACACCAGAAACAGCCACGCCGCCAAGATGTCCAGGTGCAGCATCTCGTAGAGATACCGATAGCGCGGGGTCAGCAGGCCCAAGGTGCATGCAGACAGACCGAGCCCGATCAACCCGACGATGAGATCGGTCTGCCGGTCGTGGATGGGCAGCTCGGTGCCGCGCCGCACCGTGATGCCGATCGCGGCGAAGATTGCCAAAATCGGGAGCACGTAGACGTATCCGATGCTGGAACCGGTCGACGCGTCGTGCGCGAGCCGGACCCATGTCGTCCAGAACGCGGCCGCCGTGGCGAGGAGAACCAGCGCCGCCCGCGCCACGATTCTGGTGACGATGCAGCGCAGCCGCTCCCGCTCGGTGGTCATCTACCGCCTGCCGCGCCGAACGAGGATGCCGATCCCGACCAGCACGCCGACCAGGACGACGGCAGCGCCCGCCGCCGTGAGAATCCGTGCGACGGTGTCCATTTCGGCGGTCGACGGCGCTGGCGTCGCCATGGTGTCGGTGTCGACGAACTCCGGCGCGCGGTTGTCGGCCTGGAACAGCACCGATCCGTGCAGCCGTGACCACCGGTCCAGGTCGGCGTCGAGCCATTCGAGGATGCGGTTGAAGTGCTCCGGTGCGTTGCTCGACGTGCCGACCACCACCGTGCGGCCACCGGACCACGTGCTCTGCAGCGACGCGAACGGGGTGGTCGGGTCGATGGTGATCCTGGTGATCGGCTTCCCTTCGGTATCGGTCAGCGCCAGCCCGGCGTCGGTTTGGGTCAGCGGCAACCGGATCGACTCGGGCACATCACCGTTCGCCGCGATGAGGACCGCAGGGGTCTTGCTCTGCACCGCCTGATCGAACGGCACCAGCTCCGGCCGCATCGGGATGGCGGTCAAGCGCTGCAACCCGGTGAGTACCGTGACGGCCCGGGCCGTGTCAGCGAATCCTGGGGTGCGCAAACCGACTTGGACGTCCGGCAGCAGCGCCTGCGGTAGTGCGCCGAAACCCGAGGGGATGGGCGGATTCGCGGCGTTGCTGGTGACTTCGCTGCTCGGGTCGATGGTCAAGGTCAGTGGCTGCTCGAGTCCGCAGCCGTGGGTGAGACCCGCCTGATGAAAGGTCACCGACAGCGTGGTGAACCGGCCGAGTACGGAGTTCGGGACGGAGATCCACCGATCGAAGCGCCCGCTGGCATCCACCGGCCAGCTGTCGATGTGGATGTCACCCGCGGTCACCGTGAGCTGCCCGTTCAAGGTGTTCGGCAGCGGGGTGTAGCTGCCGTGCAGGCGAACTCGCACATCCTTGGACGGCCTGCCCAGCCGGGACTGATCGATGCCGACATCGACGCGGACCGCGCCGAGCGCAGTCGAGGTGAGCTGCGTCTGGCCGAGCTCGCCGAGCGTAGTGCGCTCCGGCGCGATGATCGGTGCCTGCGGTAGCGCGACCGCCGTCGCCGCCGAGGAGATCGCCACCTTCGTCAAATCACTGACGAGCAACCGCATTTGGTCCGGCAAGCTCTTCTTCTCACCGTTGATCGTCAACCTCGGCTTCGGACCGGGGCTCAATCTCAGTCCAGGATTGGGTGATTCGCCGATCACGACCTGCCGTTCCAGCAGATCCAGGGGGTCGTCGGGGATCTCCCCTGACGCGGGGATCGGCCGAACAGCCACTGTCACCGGCTGACTGCCGTACCGCGCGATCACCGCGGCGCTCAACGTCATCGCCGCAGCGCTCTCGACCTCCGCTGGATCGGCGGGAAGATAGATCGTCAACCGCTGCAATACCGGCGGCAGAAAATCGGCCACCGTCGTCGGCTGCACCTCCTCGCCGCTGTACACGACGCCGACCTCGGTCAGCGCCAACGGCCGCCCCAGCCAGTCGGTGACACAGAACCCGGCATCCGAGATCAGCGACGACGCCAACGTCACCGAAATCGCGTTGTCGACGACCTCCGCCCCGGCCAACCCGAGCCGAATCGGCGCCCGCGGCGCCACCGGAATCTCCACCCGATCGAGCAGCCGTTCCCCGGAATGCACCTCCATTGCCCCGCGCCCCACGTGCGGCGGTAGTTGCACCGTCCCCACGATCGCTGTCGGCACCAGCCCCGGCAACAGCGGCAATGTCAGCGACACCTCATGCGCCGCTCCCGGAAAGGTCAACGACTTCCCCAACCCGAGCGTCTTCAGTCCGAGCGTCACCTCCCCCGGCGCCGCGGAAGCCGCCATCGGCCCCACCGCAAGCACCGCCACCGCCCCCACCGCGCCGATCCGCATCCCCACCCGACGCAACCGTCGGCCGAACTGCACACGCAAGGTCATGAGCGGTCTCCTGATCTCCACCGCGGCAGACCACCCGGCACGGGTCGATCAGCTCCGCGCGTATCAAACCCAGACGTCCGTCCCAATCCTAAGACCGACCAGTACGAACAAGATCACGACATGCCCGACCACACCCCACTACCGTCGAATTCATGGAGTTGACCGAGACTCCGGGTCGCCGCGGGATGCCGCAACTCCGTGCCTGCGCGCCGGAGCCGCGACTACAGTGTTGCTACGGTGCGAGCGCGGTCGATCGAGGAGGGGGCAACCAGCATGTCCGAGGTACTACTGGCCATCGAAGGCGACATCCGCGTTGACCCCGAGCGGCTGGACCGGATCACCGACGAGCTGGCGGACGACCTACGCGAGATCAACGGCCTCGTGATCACCAAGCCGGCCAGCGCAGCAGGCGACGCGAAATCGACTGCGGCGGTGGAGATCGGCCAGCTCCTCGCCTCGGGCGGCGCGCTCGGCACGGCCGCCTGGGTGATCCGGGACGTCATCTACAAGTTCCTGGACCGCACCCGCGCCACCTCCATCACGGTGAAGAACGGGGACCGTGAGGTCACCATCGTGCGGCCCGCCGACAAGCAGGTAGAAGATGTCGTAGAACGCCTGCGCGACGTCCTGAACGATGACTGACCCGGCCGGACGACGCCACGCGCTCTTCGTAGCCAACGACACGTACCACTCGCCCGGAATCGCGCGCCTGCACGCACCGGTTTCCGACGCACACCAGTTGCGAGAGTTGTTGCGCGATCCGGAAATCGGCGCGTTCCAGCCGACCGAGCTGCTGGTCAACGAGTCAAAGGCGGAGATAGAACGCAACATCGAGCGGTTGTTCCGCGGCGCAGGACCCGAAGATGTTGTGCTGTTCTACTTTTCCGGCCACGGCATCCGGACTCGACAGAACCTGTATCTGGCAACGAGCAACACCGAGCTGCCGCTGATCAGCAGCTCCGCTGTGTCGTCCGCGTTCATCAAGGAGTTGATTCGGGAGTCGGACGCCGCAGCGAAGATCATCCTGCTCGACTGCTGCTACAGCGGGGCATTTCTCGGCAACGACGCCATCAAGGCGATGCCCAACTTCGACGATGTCGGCCATGATCTCGCCACCGGGGACGGGATCTGTGTACTGACCGCGTCGACCGCGATCGAAATCGCCGAGGACGGCAACGCGGACCGATCAGCGCCGCTGTCGGTATTCACGGCAGCCATGGTGAAGGGCATCGGCACCGGGCTCGCCGACAACGGCAGCGGACGAATCAGCACCCACGACCTGTGGACGTACGTGAGCACCGAGGTGCGCAGCCGTACCGTTCGACAAACACCGAGTCACTACGGTGTGCTGCGCGACGAGGTGTATGTCGCGCGGGCCCGCCGCGCCACCCCGGCCCTGGTCGAGATCGGCGACCGCGTGCAACTCGGCGACCTGCTCGGGCGACTCGAGCTCGATCCAGCCACCGGCCTCCGTGCGGAAAGCTGGTGGGGCACCGGCAAATTGCGGATACCGATCGGCCAGGAACGGCGCTCGGACGGCACCCCCGGCGAGGTGATGTGGCTCGATCTGGCGCGTGCCGACGGCAACCTGCTGATTGTCGGCCGGGCCGGGTCGGGGAAGAGCACCTTGTTGCGCACGTTCGTCGGCGCGATGGCCCTCACCCACACGCCGGAAGAGGCGCGAGCCTATGTACTCGAGTCGAGCAACCGGCTCGGCTCGATGCGTGGTCTTCCCCATCTGGTCGGTGTCGTCGGAGACGATGAACTCGAGCAGGTCGAGCTGACCTTGCAGACGATCGTCGACGAGATACGCAGCAGGAAGAAGCTGTATCGCGAACACAACATCGATTCGCCGACCAGCCTGCGCGCGGTCCGTTCGGTGCTGGCCGAGGGCCCGTTTCCGGATGTGTTCTTGATTCTCGATCGGTGGTCCGATTTCTCGAATCAGCTCCCGGAATTCGAGAACACGATCCGGCACATCGCCAGCGCTGGCCCGGAATACGCGGTCCACGTGGTGACGACGGCGCGCGACTGGAGTGAGGCGCCCGACTGGCTGGCCGACCTGCTCCCTGCCCATATCGAGTTGCGGCTGCACCGTCCTGCCGAATCGCGAGTCAACCCGGAACGGGCCGCGCGCCTGCCGGACAGCCCTGGTTGGGCGCTGCTCAATCAGCGGGCGTTTCGCATTGCGCTGCCGGACATTCGAGAATTCATCGACGAGTCGATGATGGTGTCGGATATGGCCGATGGCGCCGCTGATCTGGTGGCACAGGTGGCCGAGGGCTGGTCGAAGCCGTCGGGAGGGTATTCGGCTGGTCGAGCGGCACTGAACACCACGCCCGACTTCGCCGCGTTGTACGGCCTCGATGTGCCGGTGCGGCTCGACACAGACTCGTTGTGGCAGCCGCGAAATGGCCGCGACCATCTGCGTATTCCGATCGGGACTGTCCCTACCACCGGTGAACGGGTGGAACTGGATTTCAAGGAATCCGCTGCGAACGGCATGGGACCGCACGGCCTGCTGGTCGGCGCGACCGGGTCCGGAAAGTCGGAGCTGCTCAAGGCAATCGTGGTCGGGCTTTCGCTCACGCATTCGCCGGAGATGCTGAATTTCTTCCTGGTCGACGTCAACGGGCACGGAACCTTTCGGGAGCTGAGTCCGCTGCCGCACGTGTCCTCGAACATTGCCGACGTCACCCAAGACCTTCCCCTCGTCGAACGCATCGTCGAGGCACTCAGCGGTGAGGCCAATCGTCGGCAGGAAGTACTCAGGGAAGCAGGCAATTTCGCGAATGTGACGGATTACGAGCGGGCCCGAGCCACCGGGGCTGCCCTGCCGCCCATGCCGACCCTGCTGATCGTTGTCGACGAATTCACCAGCCTCGCGGCGGAAAGTTCCCGCTTCGAGGAACTGCTCGTCATGATCGGTCGGTTGGGCCGATCGCTCGCGATGCACCTGTTGCTCAGCACGCAGCGGCTCGACACCGGCAAGTTGCGTGCGCTCGAATCCCACATGTCGTACCAGCTCGCCCTTCGGGTGCATTCGGCGGAGGAATCACGGGCCGCACTAGGCACAAAGGATGCCTACCTGCTTCCGAGCACGCCCGGTGCCGGATATCTGCGGACCGGCTCCGAGATAATTCGATTCCAGGCAGTCCATCCGTCCCGGGCCGATCCATCCAGGACCGTGCGTTCCGAGGCCGACGCAGTCGATCGCACACTGCTCGAAACTGTTGTCGCACAACTGCGTAAGCACGGTCGCCGAGCGCGCGCGATCTGGCTGCCGCCGTTGGATGCCGCACCGACCTTGGACCGGCTCTTCCAACCGTCGACGTCGATCCTGACCGGCGGCTACGGCACTGTCGCCCCCTTGTTGGCAGCTGTCGGCATCGTCGACCGGCCGTATGAGCATCGGCTCGACACGCTCATACTCAACCTTGCCGGTGCGTCCGGACATGTGGCCGTGGTCGGCGGCCCCCAGTCCGGCAAGTCGACACTCCTCTGCACACTGATCCTGGCAATGTCGTTGACCCACACCGTCGAACAAGTGCAGTTCTATTGCCTTGATTTCGGGGGCGGCTCGTTGAGCCGACTCGGCGAACTGCCACACACCGGCTCGATAGCCGGGCGGTTGGACACCGATCGAGTGCGGCGGACAGTCGCCGAGATGACCGCGCTGCTGCGTCGACGCGAAACCCAGTTCGCTGAGCTCGGCATCGAATCCATGGCTCAGTTCCGGGTTTTGCGCGCGACGGATCCTGCCGCCGACACGGTCGCCGAGAGTGTGCAGCAGGACCCGTATGGCGACGTCTTCCTCGTGGTGGATGGTTTCGGATCCATCCGGCAGGACTTCGAGACGCTCGAGCAAGACATCATGAACCTTGCAGCGCAAGGCCTTTCCTACGGCATCCACATTGTCGTCGCGGTGAATCGGTGGGCTGAGCTGCGCCCGGCCATGAAGGACTCTTTCACTTCCCGCGTGGAACTGCGGTTGGCGGACCCGCTGGACTCGGACCTGGACCGAAAGGTGGCAGCACAGGTGCCGCGAGGCCGCCCAGGGCGCGGCATGACGTCGGACCGACTGCACATGCTGACAGCGCTACCGCGGATCGACGGCCGGTCCGACCCGGCAACACTCCGCGACGGTGTGGCCGACGCTGTTTCGCTCGTGCAACGGTTTGCCGCAGGACACCGTGCGCCGGCGGTGCGCATGTTGCCCGAGCGGTTGCACCGCGCAGCGCTGTTGCAAGATGTCGAAGACTGGCCGCCTGCGCCGGACTCCGACCGGCCTTGTCTGCGGTTCCCGATCGGCATCAACGAATCCGAGCTGGCGCCGGTCTATCTCGATTTCACGGCGAGCCCGCATCTCATCGCCTTCGGCGACATCGAGTCGGGCAAGACAACCCTGCTGCGATCGGTGATCGAGAGTATCTGTGCGTCGAATACTCGGGACCAAGCAAGGATCCTTGTCGCGGACTATCGTCGCACCTTGCTCGACCATCTCCCGGACGAATACATCGCCGGATATGCCAGTTCCGCAATAACATTCACCCAGTCCGCCGCGGAGTTGGCGAAGTGGCTCGAGCAACGGCAGCCGGGTACCGACGTCACACCTCAGCAACTGCGAGACCGGTCCTGGTGGCACGGCCCCGAGATGTTCCTCATCGTCGATGACTACGACTTGGTGGCGACATCCAGTGGTAGTCCGATGCATCCACTGTTGGAACACCTGTCGCACGCCCGCGATCTCGGCTTCCATGTCATCCTCACCCGTCGCTCGGGCGGCGCCAGCCGGGCACTCTACGATCCGATCATCGGACGGATGCGCGAGCTCGGGTCCGCCGCGCTGATCATGAGTGGCAGTCGTGACGAGGGCATGCTGTGGGGTGCGGTGCGCCCGCAGCCGATGCCACCCGGCCGCGGGATTCTGGTGAATCGAATCAGCGAGGAAACCATCCAAACCGCTTACGTTCCTATGGGTTAGACCGCGACCGTAACCACCGTCCGACACTTCGTGGTTGCGACTACCGTCGAAATCATGGAGCTGACTGAGACTTTCGAGTGGCAAGGGCGGCGGATTTCCTGGGGGAAGGCTGGGACGGGGCCTGCGGTGGTGTTCTGTCATGGGACACCGTTCTCGTCGGCGGTATGGCGACCGTTCGCCGAGGCGCTGGCAGCGGACTTCACCGTGTATCTGTGGGACATGCCCGGGTACGGCCGGTCCAGCAAGAATCCAGGGCAGACAACCGATTTCGGCACGCAGGCCCGCACCTTCGAGGCGCTGCTCACGCACTGGGGGCTGGAGCGCCCGCACGTCGTCGCCCATGATTTCGGCGGGGCGGTCAGCCTGCACGCACTGTTGTTCGGCGAGGTCGATTACGCGTCGCTGCTGCTGGTCGACGTGGTGGCGATTCCGCCGAGCGGCTCGCTCTTCTTCAAGTTCGTGCAGGCACATCCCGATGTGCTCGCCGAGCTTCCCGAGTACATCCACGCCGCCCTCGTGCGGACCTATATTCAGGGCGCGAGTCACCGCGGCCTGCGCGCGGACGACCTGGACGAACTCGTCGCACCATGGCTCGGCGACGAGGGCAGGCCTGCGTTCTACCGGCAGATCGCCGACTACGACGAGACCTATCTGGTGGACAACGAGAAGCGCCTCGGCACGATCGAGATCCCGGTCCGGATCCTCTGGGGCGCCGACGACGCGTGGATCCCGGCGGACATCGGCCGCCGACTGCACGAGCTCATCCCGGACTCCACCCTTTCGCTGATCGAGAACGCCGGCCATCTCATGCAATACGACGCGCCCGTCGCCTTGGCCGACGCCGTTCGCGCCTGGCTGACGCAGCTCGGCACCTGACCACCGAGGTGATCAGGTGCCGAGTGCTACCCGTGGAACTAGCGCGGGTTGGGCGAGATCGCGGCGTTCAGCGCCGCTTGGCCGCCGACCACCGGGAGGGTGACGCGGGTGCTGCTCAGGTTCACCGCGAAGCCCGGGCCCGGCTTGGGCCGAAGGGTGTACTCGTTGTCGCTGGACAGCACGACCACACCGAGGCGATGTCCGCGCGGCACCACATAATCGTGCGGCTGCATGGACACCTTGATCGCGTACTCCTTACCCGGGGTGATCGGGGTCGGCTTGTTCAGCGAATCGCGGTTCTGCGGATCCACCCAGCCCCTGGTGACGATGCGGGACTTGCCGTCAGGACCCACCGAAACGAGCAACGCGGTGACGTTGGCGGCGGGGCGCTGGAAGGACATGCGGAAGTCGACATCGACGGTGCCGCTCACGCGGAGTGAGGTCGCGGCAGGCTTGGAGAGGTAGGCAAGCCGGTTCGGTGAACTGGGCGCGGCGACCAAGTCGGCGGCCAGTTTGGTCGCGTCGTCCTGCAAGGACTCGGTGACCGCCGGACCGGGACGGTTACCGCCGGGGACGAAGCCACCGATCTTGTTGCCGCCCGCTTGGAACACCGCGGTCGCGTTCGATGCGGCGGGAGTCGGCCAGTCCGGCTCATTCACCCACGACTTGTCCTCGCGCTGAATGGTGAGCTTCGGCTCCCGGTCGATCCCGTTGTTCTGGCCGAGCAGGTACTTGCTGAACCACCGGTTCACCGTGCGCAGCCACTCGTCCTTACGCAGCCCGATCGGATCGGTGTGACCCGACTGGTGCAGCCAGATCTTGTGCGGCACACCGGACTTCTTGAGTGCGCTGTACAACTGGTCGACGTGCTTGGTCTTGACGTTGAAGTCGTTGAGCCCGTGCACGGCCAGCACCGCGGCCTTGATCTTGCCCGCGTCGTTGAGGTAGTTGCGCTCGTTCCAGAACTGGCTGAACTCGCCGGTGACCCGGTCCTGGTCCTGCTCGAGCTTGTCGATGACCTTCTTGCAGATCGCCCGATCGGAGCGGGTGTAGACGTACTTGGCGAGCACGTCGGTGTCTTCACCCTGGTAGGTGCCCGGCGCGACCACCGCGCCCGCCGCGCGGTAGTAGTCGTACCAGCTGCTGATCGCGGCAATCGGCACGATGGCTTCCAGACCGGGCACGCCGGTGCTGGCGACGGCGGTGGGCAGCGTTCCGTTGTAGGACACGCCCATCATGCCGACCTTGCCGCTGGCCCACTGCGCCGCAACGTCTTTGCCCTGTGCGTCCCTGGCCTTGGTGCGGCCGTTGAGCCAGTCGATCGGGGCGCGCGCGCCGATCGTCTCGTTGCGCGCACCCGAGGTCGGGCAGCCGGTCGAGGTGCCGGTGCCGAGCGACTCCCCGTACATCACGGCGTAGCCGCGAGCCAGGAAATACTCCTCGTAGGCCCAACTGATCTGGCCCGCGTTCAGGGTGATGCCCGCCGCGGCGAGTTCCTCGGCCGCGCGTCCGCGAGTGACACCGAGCGGCTTGGCCATTCGCGTATCGGCGCCGCCAGGCACGTAAAGCTCAACGTCCACACCATGATTGGTGACGTCGTTGCCGCCGGAGAAGTACGGGCTCGCCTGGTACACCACCGGAAGCTTGCCGGTGGCGCCTGCCGGGCGGACCACCTGAACGTGGACCTCGTCATCCTTGCCGTCAGCGTCGCTGTCGATCGGCGCGCGCACCCACAGATCCTGCCGGACCGGTGCGGCGGCGCTGAACGTAGGCTGGGCCTCGCCACCGGAAACAACTTGCCCCGCAGTCGGTTCCGCCATCGCGGCGGGCACGCCGGTCAGCAGTAGTGCGGTGGCAGCGGCCGCGAGGGCAGCGCGCTGGACATGTCGGAAGGTTCTCATCGTGCTGCCCCAGTGCTCTGATCCGAAGCCGCGGCGTCGACCCCCGGGCTCTTGCGCTTGATCGCTGCCTTCATCGCGTCGAGGCCGATCAAGTTGAATTCCCGGCCGAGCGCACGCATCAGCGAGTTCTCCGTCGGCCGGTAGACGCCGCGCTTGTGGTAGACCGCGCCTTCGTAGGTGCCGACGACGCCACCGTCGGGAGACTGTTTGCCCAGGTACTGGTACCACTTGGTGCGGTTGGCCCGCATCTGCGCCTCGGTGTACTTCGACGCGTTGACCTCGCGCGGCTCGCTGCCGGTGTAGCGGTCGTTGGGGTAGTCGTATTCGTCGGCCAGCCCGGCCATCGAGTGCCCGAGTTCGTGCATCACGATCTGTCCCGCCTGCGCGTTACCGCCGGACGACGTCGCGACCTTGCCGCCCGCACCGCCGTACTTCGTGGTGTTGCCCAGCGCGATCACCTGGTCGACCTGCGGCGCCAGGCGCGCGTACTGCTGCGCCTTCGTCTCGTTGACGCACAGCAGCCGCTCGGTGCCGCCACACCAGAAAGTCATGTCCAAGGCGGTGTTTCGCATTGTTCCGCGCGGATCGTTGTCCACGCCGGACTGCTGCGACACGACGTTGACCGCCCACACGTTGAACGAGTTCTTGTGCGACTTGAACGGCTCGAGCTGGGCGATCTCGTTCCACCGGTTGATCGCGTGCTGCTTGTAGGTGCCGAGCTCACTCGAGGTGTACCCGTCACCGACGAAGACGAGATCGAACCGCTCACTGGACGGCCCGGTCTGCTGGATGGTCACGACGTCGGCCTGCACGGCCGACCGCTGGGCCGGCGGCTGCTGCGGGACGGGCACGACAACGCGGCTGATGGTGCCGTCCGGCGCGAACACTTCCCGCTCCTCGGTCGGCGCGGCCGACCCGGTGGCCGAAGACAATCCGGCGAAAATCAAGGTGCCTGCCGCGATGATCGACAGGCTACGTAACAAGGGCATGGCGAAGCTCCAATTCCACGCAATTGCCGAGCTCGTCCGATCCATTCGACGACGCGGCAACTCCGGAATCGACGTATGTCAATTAATGACAATTCAGGAGGGGTCGGTGTCAACGAATTGCATTGTCGGACAAGTGGTTACAGATCAAATACGTCGTTATCGTAACGGAGCAAGACGCTTTTGATAACGAGTTCTGTTCCACCAAAGTATGTTTCGCACACCGTGCTCGAATTGCAAATTAATACCGTTCGCGGAAAGCGGATCTCAGATGCTCGGCTCGAACTGATACGCGGCAGCTTGGAGGTCGAACAGCTGGGCGTAGCTCCCCGCCAGCGCCATCAGTTCGGCGTGCGTGCCGATCTCCACGATCCGACCGTGCTCGAGCACCACGATCTTGTCCGCGTGCCGAATGTTGGCCAGCCGGTGCGTGATCAGGATCGTGGTGCGATTGCCCGTGCCACGACCGTGGTGGCGGCTGAGGTGCTGCAGCGAGCGGAACACCGCGTGCTCGGCGCGCGCGTCCATCGCGGCGGTCGGCTCGTCGGCCACCAGAATCGGCGCGTCACGATAGAGCCCGCGGGCCACGCTGATGCGCTGCCACTGCCCACCGGAGAGATCCCGGCCCTTGGCGAAACGGCGGGACAGCACGGTCCGGTCACCATGGGGCAGCCCGTCGAGGACCGCATCGGCCCCGGATTCCCTTGCCGCCGTGGCGATCAGCCTGCCGTCCTGATCGGGACGCTCGAACCGGCCGATGCGGATGTTGTCCCGCGCGGTCATCGGCCAGCGCGCCGGATCCTGCATGACCATCGCGATGTGCTGATAGATCGACTGCTCGTCGACCGTGGCGAGATCGACGCCGTCCCAGCACACCGCGCCCTGCGTCGGCAGGTAGAGGCCGGTGATCAGTTTGGCCAATGTGCTCTTGCCCGAGCCGTTCTCACCGACCAGCGCCACCACTTCGCCGCGGCGTAGCGTGAGATCGACACCGCGGACCGCGGGTTCGTCCTGCCCCGGGTAGGTGAACGAGGCCGAATGTAGCGTGATCTCGCGCGGATCAGCGGGTGCCAGCGTGACTGCGGGCGGCCGGGTGCGTCGCTCGGTCTGCTCGAGCAGGTTGGCGTAGAACTCGAGATAGAGCAGGTTCTCGTAGAGGTTGTTGACACCGGCCATGGTTTGCGACAGCGCGGCCGTCGCCATGCGCATCGCCACCACGGCGGCGCCCGCCATGGCCAGGGGCAGCGCACCGAGGTAGAGCAGCAGGCCGAGCACACCGAACGCGATCCCGGTGCCGACCCCTGCGATGGTGCGACCGAGCAAGCGCACCCGCGCCCTTGCCAATTCGACCCTGGTCGCCTCGGCGGTGAGCTGCTCGCTGATCCGCCGATACTCGGTGAGCAAGGCCGCGCCCGCCGTGCAGGCGCGCAACTCGGCGGCGGTCTCCCGGTCGGAGAGCAGTTCGCTGGCGATGGCGGTGCGCAGATGGCGGGTCACCATCCGGACATAGGACTGATAGGCCAGCCGCGCCGCCCGCGCGGACGCCCACATATCGGGGATGACCGCCAGCAGCACCAGCGGCGCAAGCGCCGGGTGCAGCACTGCCGCCGTGCCCACCGCAGCGACGACGTGGATGACGGCGCCGGACACGCTGGTGATCGCCTCGACGCAGCGCGCGATGCTGCCCATGCCCCGTTGCAGCCCTTGCCGGATCAGGTCCGCGTACTCGCTGTCCTCGAAGGCGACCAGGTCGACCCCCGCGATCGCGGTGTGCGCCTTGTCCCGCGCCATCCGCTCGACCCGGGGCTTCAGCACGGCTTCCGCAGTGGCGGTGGCACTTTCGATCAGCGCCCGGGTCGCCAACGCGGCCACCACCAACCCCACCGACGGCAGCGCGGAGACCACGCGCTCCGGTGTCGGGCCATGCGCGAGCAACACGGTCAGCACGTCGGCGGTGGCCAGCAGGCCGAACGCGGTGGCGGCGCCACCCGCCACCGCGAGCACGGCGGTCAGCAGGGTCAACCGCCGAGAGGCCTGCCACGCCAGCGCGACGACCACCTTGGCGCCCGCGGGCAACGCACGCAGCGTCCGCCACAGCCCGGCGTCGGCGACCTGCTGGTCCACCGCCATCCAGGACGGCGTACTCATCTCGTCCACACCGACGAGGGGCGCATCGGCGGAATCGGCTGTCGTCATGCAGGTCTCCGTCCTGTGCCTGTCCTACAGGCTCGCGCGGCGGCGCTCCCGATCGGCAGAGGCACGGGCCGGGAAGATTCGGGAGAACGTCCCTGGCATACCGGGCCCCGTTCCCTGTCGATGAGGAATGACCGTGCCGCACGGTGGAAGTCGCGTAATCCGCGCTGCGGCGACCGTGCCGCGAAGGGAAAGGAAATCACATGTCTGCTCCTGTAGACGAATTCGATCTGGATATCCGCCTCGGCGACAAACCGGAACAGGACCGGTTCACCACACCGGTCATGCGGACCAACGAATCCGTCTGCCCCACCGACGACTGCAGTAGCTACCCGATGTGCAAGACCACCGAACGGACTTGCTGAAATTCCCAGAAAGGGCTGAATGATGTCCGCACCAGTTGATGATTTCGATCTCGATATCCGGATCGGCGACGCAACCAGGATTCTCGATCCGGCGATGGCCATGAGGACCTCCGACTTCGAGACATGTAGCGACTCGCACTGTGCGACCTGCGGGTCGGCTTGCAACACCGAGCATCCGCCGCGATGCACGAAGTACTGCTGACAGCAGCCGAACGGCCTTGGCGGAGCGCGCTTCCCGCGGGTCTGGCCGCGACAGCGGTCGGCGTCTCCGTCGAGGTCGGCGAGCGGCTGTGCGATACCGGATCCGCGGGGAAAGACGCGTCGGGACGTGCGGTGCTCTTCGGCCAACTCGACCGATACCAGCCAGGCCAGGAGTGGGCCGCGCGTTCGCATGACAGCCTGACGGCCGCCGCGCAGGCGATCGAGCAGGCCGAGCGCGGGTTCTTCGGTCTGTTCGGCGGGCTGTGTGAGGTGGCGTTTGCGGCGGACGCGTTGTCCAGGAACGGGACTCGGTACCGGCGGCTGCTCGACAGTGTGGACGGACCCATCTGCGCGTCGGCGGCCGGACTCGGCGACGCGGTCACCCGCACGCCGGCCGGATTGCCGTTCGCCGCGTTCGACGTGATCTCCGGCATGGCGGGCATGGGCGCATATCTGTTGGGCCGCAGGGACGAACCGCGGGTGGACCCCGCGCTGCGTGCCGTGCTGACCGGTTTGGTGGCGCTGTGCGGCGAGAAGGACGGATTGCCCAACTGGCACACCCCGTTCACCGCGATGGTTCCGAACACCCCGATGTCGCGTTCCTATCCCAACGGCGTGCTCAATTGCGGTTTGGCACATGGCATACCGGGTCCGCTCGCGGTGCTGTCGCTTGCCGAGAGCACCGGTGTCTCCGTCGCGGGGCAGCTGGAGGCCGTCGAACGGGTGGCGCGCTGGTTGGTCGACCATCGGGCCGACGACGAGTGGGGACCGAATTGGCCGACCGGAGTGGGGATGCCGGACGCGACCGGCGCCACCGCTGCCTACGGACCGACTCACAACGCCTGGTGCTACGGCAGTCCCGGGGTCGCGCGGGCACTGTGGTTGGCCGGAACTGTGTTGTCGGACAAGCAGCTATGCGATATCGCGGTGGACACCATGACCGCGGTATATCGCCGTCCGGCCGACGAGCGGCGCATCGATGCCTCGCCGGGGCTGTGCCACGGGGTGGCCGGGCTGCTGCAGATCACGCTGCGGTTCGCGCACGACACCGGTGCCGCAGTGTTCACCGACGCGGCGACCGCACTGACCACTCAGCTGGTGCAGATGTTCCAAACGCAGCGGCGCTATGGATACGCCGCCATAGCCGAAACAGGCCCGGCTACCGACGATCCGGGCCTGCTGGACGGCGCGGCAGGGGTGGCGCTCGCACTGCTCGCCGCCGCCACCGACGTCCTACCGTCCTGGGACCGCACGCTGCTCTTGGCCTGAAAGGGGTTGCGGATGACGTGGACGCGCGTGTTACCCGCCGCCACTGCGGCACAAGCCGTCGAGGTCGCGCGGGCCGTTGGCGGTCGCCTCGCCGCACCCGACAGCCTTCCGCCGATGCCCAACCGGCCGACTCGGCTGCGCGACGGGGCGTCGGGCGCGGTGGGCTGTGCCGTGCTCCTCGGCCAATTTCCCGGTGATACTTGGGAATTGGCCGCGAAGCGGTGCCTGGCGGCGGCAGTGCACGATGTCGAGCAGGACGAGGCGCCCCAATCCGGGCTGTTCGACGGGCTGGCAGGCCTGGCCTTCGCTACGTGGACATTGTCCCGCGGCGGCGTCCGCTACCAACGTCTCCTCGCCCACCTCGACCATCTCGTCAATCGGGAAGCGGTTGCCCGCGCCCAAGCGATGACAGAACGGCCGCACGGGCTGCCCTTCGAGACGTTCGACATCGTCTCCGGGCTCACTGGTATGGGGGCTTATCTGTTGCGGCGCAATACGAATCCCACGGCTCTTCGCGCAGTGCTGACCGGTTTGGTTGCACTGTGCGGTTGGGATGGCGACGCACCCAACTGGTACACCCCGTCGTCGCGCCTCGAGCCGGGATCGCCTCTGGCACAATCGCTTCCCGACGGTCTGCTCAACTGCGGTCTCGCCCACGGCATACCTGGACCGTTGGCGCTGCTCGCGCTCGCCGAACTCGCTGGCATTTCCGTTGCCGGACAACGGGAATCGATCGAAACGGTCGCGCGGTGGCTCGTGCGGCAACGCGTCGACGACGAGCACGGACCGAACTGGCCCAAGGCAGTCGACCTTTCCGGCGCGGCCTCGGGCTCGCGAAACGCTTGGTGCTATGGCGGTCCCGGCGTCGCAAGGACGCTGTGGCTCGCCGGAACAGCGATCGACGATGCGGCGTTGCGCGACCTCGCGCTCGACGCGATGTCCGCCGCGTTGCGCCGCCTGTCCGACACCGAGGTCTCCCCCGACCTGTGTCACGGCGTCGCAGGCCTGCTGCAGATCACCGTGCGGTTCGCGCAGGACACGAAGGACCCGCAGTTCGTCGCGGTGGCGGCCGACCTGACCCACCGACTGCTCGACCTCTACCACCCCGGATACCGATTCGGCTTCCGCTGCGCCGACACGGTGCCGAAGGACACCCCCGGCCTGCTCGACGGCGCCGCAGGACCCGCGCTTGCCCTGCTCGCCGCCGCCACCGACGTGCCGCCGCAGTGGGACCGAATGTTGTTGCTGGCCTGAGGAGATGAGATGGCGACGAACCTGTACCGCGCACTGGATTGGTTGGTGGTGCGCGCCCCGCTGCTGCCGATCGAGGAGTATCTTGCACTCGGCGTCGCGTCGGACTGGCCCACCGAGGTAGCGCCGGGCACGCTGGTCCCCGCCGACCCTCGGGTGCAGCGGGCGCTCGCGGTCGGCGGCGGCGAGTTGCTACGGGCACTGGAACGACCGACCACCGATGCCGGCGCCCGGCGGCGGCTCGCCGGGAAGCTACAGCGGTATCTGATCAGGATGTCGAGCAGGCCGACACCGTTCGGGATGTTCGCCGGAGTCGGCCTCGCGGGCTGGGGTACGCACACCGACCTCGCGCTCGCCGACGCGCCGCCGACCATGCGCACCAGGCCAGACATGGGTTGGCTGCTCGACTTCGTGCACACCATGGAGGAACGCGACGACGTGCGCGCACAGCTGCGCCTGTGCACGAATCCGGCGGCGTTCATCCAGGCCGACCGGGTCTTCCTGAGTGAGCGCACGCCGATCGGCGGCGATGCCGAGCCGGGCCGCGCGGTCTCGCTGCGAGCCACCAACCCGGTGCGGCGGGCCCTGGAATCCGCGCGCACCCCGGTGCCTTACCGCGATCTCGTCGACGAGTTGACGAGATCGCTCGGCGCGACCGCCGCGCAGGCGGAACGGCTACTCGACCAGCTGTGCGAACAGACCCTGCTGCTCACCGATCTGCGCCCGCCGCTCACCGCAGCCGACCCGGCACGCTATGTGGCACAACGTCTCGCCGCCGTGCCCGCAGCCGCCGACGACGCGGCGGCGCTCAATGAACTACTCGACCAGCTGGGCGCCTGGGACCGGCTCGACCACGATCAGGCGGCGGCCGGGTATCCGAAGCTGATGGTCCAGGCACAGTCGGTGCACTCGGCCCCGACTCCGAAGGGGCCGTTTCAAACCGATATGGGGCTGCCGCTCGCCGGGCAGCAGGTCAGCCGCGCCGTCGCCGACGAGGCGGCGCGCGCCGCCGAACTCATGGTGCGGCTGACGTCGTGGCCTACCGGTGTCGTCCACCTCGACAGCTATCGGGACTCCTTCCTCGATCGCTACGGCGCCGACCGCGAGGTGCGGCTGCTGGAACTGCTCGACCCGGAGATCGGGCTCGGTGCGCCAGGACATTTCGACAGCGGCACCCAGGACAGCAGCCGTCAACAGCTGCGGCATCGCACGCTCGTCGACCTTGCGCTCACCGCGGTCCGAGACCGCAGCCGGGTGATCGAACTCAACGCGGCGACGCTCGGGAAGTTGGAAGTCCAGTCGGTCGATGCAACGAAAGCGCCTTCATCACTGGATATTTCGCTGTTCGTCGTCGCGGAATCGCCGAAAGCGGTTGATGCGGGCGAGTTCCAGATCGTCGTCGGCCCGAACATGGGCGCGTCGGTGGCAGGCCGGGTCCTCGGCCGATTCGCCGATCTGCTCGGACCGGACGCGGAGACCGCGCTGCGCGCCGCCGCCGATGCGGAAGCCGAAGGGCGACCGGGCCGATTGTGGGCCGAGGTCACCTACGTCCCGCGACCGGGACGGCTGGCCAACGTCGCCATCCGTCCGCTGGCCAGGGACTGGGAGTTGGCATTCGACACCACGCCCGGCGCACCGCCGGAACGCGTCATCCCGTTGTCCGAGTTGGTGGTCGGCGTCCACGACGGCCGGTTCGTGGTGCGCTGGCCGCGCACCGGACAGGAAGTCGTCGCCTGCGCCGGGCACATGCTCAACCCGCAGTCGGCCCCGGATGTGCTGCGTTTCCTCGACGAGATCAACCGGTACGGGCGCGCGATGCCGACCACGTTCGACTGGGGTCCGGCCGCCGGATTCCCCTTCGTCCCACGGGTTCAGGTCGGCCGGATCGTGCTCGCCCCGGCGCGCTGGCGGGTGAACGCCGACGATCTGGCCGCCGCGTCACCGTCCTCGTTCAGTGCGGCTTTCGCCGGATGGCGCGAGCGCTGGCAAGCCCCGCGCCATGTCTACCTCGCGATGGCCGATCACCGTCTGCTGCTCGACCTCGACGCACCCGAGCAGATCGCACAGATCCGGGCCGAGGCGCGTCGAATGCCCGGCGGGAGACTGTATCTGGAGGAGGCATTGCCTGCGCCAGACCAGGCGTGGCTGCCGGGACCGGACGGCAACTATTTCAGCGAGATCGTGGTGCCGGTCGTGCGCGACACCGTCGAGCCCGCACCGGCCCAACCGCAAACCCGCACCGCCCGAACACCATCCATCGACCGACTCCGCCCGCCGGGCAGCGACTGGCTGTTCGCCAAGCTCTACCACGTCCCCACCTTCGAGGAAGATCTGCTCGCCGATCGAATCCGCGCGTTCTGCGCGCACACCGTCGCCGACGGCTCGGCCGACAGCTGGTTCTTTCTGCGCTACGCCGATCCGGACCCGCACCTGCGCATCCGCTGGCACGGCACCCCCGACCAACTGGCCGACAACCTGGCTCCTGCCCTGCTGCGATGGGGAGCGACCCTGGTGTCGGACGGTTTCTGCCGCCGACTGTGCATCGACACCTACGACCAGGAAGTCGAACGCTACGGCGGCACCGCGGGCACCTCGGTGGCCGAAGATCTGTTCGCCGCCGACAGCGCGGCCGTCCTGGATCTGTTGCACCTCATCGACCAGCGAACAGTCGAGCTGGACCGGACAATGCTCGGGATTTACACGGTCCACGATCTGGTCACCACCCTCGGCCTGAATCCCGCAGCACAAGAAGACTTTTACCGCCACGGTGTCCTCGACCGGCGCGCAACCTCCGACGAGTTCCGCCGTCAAAAACCCGCCCTCCGCGCAATGCTCGCAAACCCCCGATGGTTGGCCGACCAACCAGGCGGCGACGCAATTGCCGCCATCCTCGCCCAACGCCGAACCCACCTGCGCACCACCGCATCTCGCCTCACCGACCTAACCAACGAGCTGACCCGCTCCCCCCTCGATCTCACCCGCAGCTACGTCCACATGCACTGCAACCGCCTCCTCGGCTGCGGCCACCCACCCGAACAACAAGTCCTCGGCCTCCTCTGGCGAACCACCGAAAGCCTCAACCGCGCCCCTTGGCACCCCCGACCTACCCCCTTTGAGCCACATCTGTTGCTGGACAAGTGATCACTGGGAACTGGTGGCGTAGCCCTCTCGGCCGATGCCGCCACCAGTTCCCAGTGATCAACCGACCAAGAGGACCCGTCCCTCAACCCCACCAGGCTCATCTGCTCGGCCACGAGCGGCAGTGCCAGGTTTCGTGATCCAGTTCCAGGAGAAACGGCTTGGCGTGGGGTAGCGGCGCTCCCCAGATCTGGGGTCCGGAGGGGCATAGTCGCGCGACGGCAACGCTGAGGCTGGCCACGTGGCCGACGACAATCACGGTCTCGCCGGGATGGGTGGCGGCGATCCGCTGGAAGGCCGATGTCATGCGGGCAACCACCTGGAGCCCGGACTCGCCGTCCGCGACCTGTTGTCGCAGATCGCGATCCACGATCCAAGCGCGCAGCACCTCGGCGGTGCGCCGGCGCACCACCGGATCACTGGTGCCCTCTTCCATTCCGATACTGACTTCACTCAGATCGGCCAGCGCATCCACGTCCAGGTATCTGCTCGACGCGATAGCCCTCGCCGTGTCACGTGCCCGCAGCGCGGTACTGGAGTAGACATGGGCGACTGGCTCTTTCGCCAAACCCCGAGCTGCTTCGGCGGCTTGACGCACGCCGCGCTCGGTCAGTGGCGACTCGGGCACCGCACCGGCGACACCTGCGGTGACGTTCTCCGATTCACCGTGCCGCAGGCACCACACTCGCACTCGATCGCTCATCCCCGGACCCCCTGATGGCCAACGCCGTACAGAACGGTCGGCAGAATTCTAGTGTCGCGGTGATTCCCGTTCAACTGGGAGCTGTTGGGGCGATTGCTCGGTTGGGGGGATCGTCTTATCGTGAATTGTCAGTTCAAATTCGAAATATATTTGCTGGCAGGATGTTTGGTTGCTGACCGGTGGGCCCGGTGATATTGCTCCGGTTCGGTGATCATGAATGCCGCTCGGCGCCGAGGAATGGTGGTCGGCGGCAGCAGCAGGTCGACAGTGAAGTCACCTGTGAAGGTGTTCGTTGCTGCCTACAGGCATGCTTCGCGAACGCCGGATGGAACCCCGGGCACACTCCCAACTCCAGTTCCTTTGAGGATGGCAAAATCATGTCTAATCAGCCCACGGACGACGACGCCGAACTCCCCCAGGCGATTACGCGTAAACGCCTTCTGCAACTAGGTCTATTGACTGTTCCGGCCGCGGCGGCACTGACCGCCGGTGCCGCGTCGAACAGCGGTAGCGCAAGTGCGGGTCCGCAGCCCGTGCCGGACGACCTCGAGCCGACCCCGGCCTGCCATGACGGGGACGCACCCACGATTGCGCAGACCGAAGGCCCCTATTTCAAGCCGAATTCGCCTCGGCGGAGCGATCTGGTGATACCCGGCGCGCCTGGCACGCTGTTGACGGTCAGCGGTTATGTGTTCAGCCGGTCCTGCCGCCCGGTGGACAAGGCTTTGCTGGATTTCTGGCAGGCCGACGACGCGGGCGCCTACGACAATTCGGGCTACAAGTGGCGGGGGCACCAGTTCACCGACGCGAACGGCCGATTCAGCCTGTCGACGATCGTGCCAGGTCTGTACCCGGGCCGTACCCGGCATATCCACGTCAAGGTGCAGGCGCCCAACCAGCGGGTGCTGACCACCCAGCTGTATTTCCCCAATGAACCACGAAACAACACCGATTCGATCTTCGACCGACGGTTACTGATGACGGTGCGCACCGTGCCCAAGGGCAAGGAAGGAACTTTCGACTTCATTCTGAACTTCCGCTGACCATTCGCCGACCTCCGATACCGTGCTCGCAGCCTTGGTGGTTGGATAATGCCTTGGTGGCGAAGGGGTTTCGCCCGGGGTAGGAGGTCGTGGTGGTTGTCGAGGGGTTTGTCGAGCGTGGGTTCGATGCGGTCAGGGATGCGTTCGGGCGAGGGCAGAGCGGGGACGAAGGCGGCGCGCAGCTGTGTGTCTATCGGCAGGGCCGGGTTGTGGTGGATTTGTGGGCGGGACAGGATCCGGTGTCGGGGAAAGGGTGGGACGCGGAGTCGCTCGTGGTGTTGATGTCGGTGTCGAAGGGGTTGACGGCGACGTGCGTGCACATGCTCGTCGAGCGTGGGCAGCTCGATCTCGAGGCGCCGGTGCGCGAATACTGGCCGGAGTTCGCGAGCAACGGGAAGGCCGACATCACGGTCGCCGACGTGCTGTCGCATCGGGCCGGGTTGTCGAGCTTCGATCCCGAATCCGGTATCGGGGCAACGGATATGACGAACTGGGCGGCGTGTGTTGGCGCGCTGGAGACGATGGCTCCGCTGTGGGAGCCCGGCACCGCGCTCTATTATCACTCCCTCACGTTGGGGTACCTCGCCGGTGAGTTGATCCGGCGGATCACCGGGAAGACCGTCGGTGAATTCCTTGCTGCCGAAATCGCCGGACCACTCGATCTGAGTGTGTGGATCGGCCTTCCGGAGCAGGAAGAGCACCGGGTCGTCCCGCAGTTCACTCGGGAGAAGTGGGCCGGACCGGCGGAGGTGGAGAAGCTGCTTGTCGGGCTGGGGATCGATGTCGGGGCGCGTCTGGTGCGCGCGACATTGGCGACTCTCGCGACCAGGGAGGACGGGATCGCGCTGCTGAACACCAAAGAAGGGCACGCGGCCGAGGTGCCCTCGGGCAATGGGATCGGCAACGCCCGCTCCCTGGCGCGGTTGTTCGCGGCGACGATCGGCGAGGTCGACGGCGTCCGGCTGTTGACGCAACAGTCCATCGACCGGGCACGACAACCGCAGACCGACGGACTGCGCCACCCGGCACCGATGGACGTCTTACCGGTGACGCACCGGTTCGCGCACGGCTACGGTCTCCCGCAACCGACCAACCCCATGCTCGGCGCGGGATCGTTCGGCAGTGTCGGCACCGGAGGACGAATCACCTACGCCCACCCCGAGTCCGGTGTCGCGGTCGCCTACACGTGCACGAACATGGGCGCGGACACCATCGTCGGCCCCGATCCGCGCTGGCTGCCGTGGACCGAGGCGCTACACCAGGCCCTCGCTTAGTCCACTCAGCGCGGGGCGTCGCGACCGATGGCGGACTGCTCGGCGCTCCGCGGTGTGTTCACGGTGACGGTGTCGATGTGGCAGCGGCGGCCGTCGACGGTTGTCGGTTTACTGATGGTTCCGCCTGTTCCGGTGTAGGTGAGTTCGGGGGTGAGACAACTTTGCGCGGCTTCGTCGCGGAAGGTGATGGTGGTGTCGGAGAAGACGAGTCGGCTGGCGAGCCGCGCGTTGTCCCACGGCTCGATCGCGAACAGGGCCATGTTCTGGGCTTGTTTGCGCATGTTGATCGAGTAACGCACCGAACCCGACTGGCCCTTGACGGTTTGCGTCCACACGCCGGTGGCCTGATCGAGGGCGATGTCCATGTCGAGCACCTCACCCACCTTCACCGACATCGCCGGTCCGGAGTGACAGTCGGCGTAGCGCGGGTCCCTGGAGTAGACGTTGACGTACTGGCCGGAGATCCACCAGGTCGAGTACGTCGGGGGCTGCTGGACAGGAGCGCAAGCGTCACCCCAGGTGAGCACCGGTTGCAGGACGCCGAGGCCGATCGGGTAGTAGTTTCTGCCGCCTTCGCGAGGCTCGAGGCCTGGCCACAAGAACATGGTTCCCACCCTGGGCGGCTTTGGTGGCACCGTGAAACGTGTTTGTAGCCGGACCATCTCGTTGGCGGCCGGAATCTTGAAATACACTCGCGACTGTGGATCCGGCCCGAGTGGTATCGGTTGCGTTCTCGGTGCGGCCGACGGTGGTGGAGACGGATCCGTCGGCGGCTCCGCGAATGAATTAGGTAGAGCAACGAAACCTGTTGCTAATACCGCGATTACGACCGTGACGAGGTGGCGAGCCGTAGCTCTGCGTAAGTGATTCACACTTGCCGATGGAATCACAGAGAATTGCTCCCGTGAATGGGTTCAACTGGGGAGCAACAATAGTGCTGTGCGTCCTCCTCGAGCGGCCGCCACTGAAACGAATTACCGCATACAGCACGTCAATTCATCCGTCAGATATTTGCACACTCAGGGCCATCGCGTTCGTGTCGACGACGAAAACAGCACTCTCAGTTCAGGTCCGCCGTGATCCGGGCGAGGGTACGGCGGCCCAGCGCACTCATGCCGGGGTTGCTGTCGACGTAGTACCAGACCAGACCCATCGCTTGTTGAAAAGCCCAGGCTCTGCCGCGATCCCATTCCAGGTCATTGCACTCGAGGTCGTCGCGCAGTGCACGCCGCGGACCTGCGTCGAGCAGATGCCAGGCGCTGACCAGATCCAGTGCGGGGTCGGCTGGCCCGAACCCGCCGACATCGATCACTCCCGCCAGACGCCCGTCGGACACCAGCACGTTCCCCGGGATCAGGTCGCCGTGCGCCATCACATCGCAGGCAGTTCCTCGCGGCAGTTCTCGCATGGTGTCCCACATCTGTTGTAGCGCTGCAACATCCAGTAGTCCTTTACTGCGCTGAAAGCAGGTCCGCATCCATTCGTCGTGGGTTCGCAATTCACCCCCTCGGCCCTGTCCGGCGAAAGTCCGTCCTCGGGTGTCGATTTCCCGCACGGATCGGATGAACTCGGCGAGATCCTTGGCGAAATCGACGGATTCGCCGGGATCGTCCTCGGTGGCGACCGTCCCCGTCAACCAGGTCTGCACCGACCACGGGAGCGGGTAACCCGCACCGGGTTCGCCGAGCGCGATCACCTCCGGTGTCGGAAACCTAGTGCGGCCGAACAATTCCCGGGCAGCTGCCGCCTCGGCCCGCAAGCTCCGCCATGCCGCTTCGGCATCCCCCGCCTGCAGCGGGAATCGCGCCGCAAGCCGGTCGCCGATCCGAAAGATGACGTTGACGGTCCCCACACCCGACACCTCACGTATCGGCAGATCCCGCCACTCAGGAAACTGCGCGTCCACCAGCGTCCGCACGGTCTCCTGCGAGACAGCCAGCTGGCCGACATGCATGTTCGTCACCGACGGCGCCTCAACTGACGGCCGCCAGGCCGGTGATGATCGACATCACGGGATGAATCGTGTGTCGGGGAGGGGCGGACTGTTCACCTCGAACAACCTGCCGTCGCCACCCTTCAAGTGCAGGTCGAAGAACGCGGCAAGATAGTTCTGCTGTGCGGTCAGCGACCGTGCTGGATCGATGTCGCCGATCTGCTGCTGCCGCGGCTCCGGCTTCAGCAGGTCCGCGATCTGCGGCAGCACGATCTGGAGGTCGGTGAAACTGTTGTGGCCGGCATGATCGAAGTGCAGGTCACGCTTCCAGGCCTGCTGATTGGCCCAGAACTGCTGCCACGACGGATCCAACTCGGTCTGCAGGTGCGAATGCTCCAGCGTTCGCCCCTTCTCCTTGTCCACAAAATCGGCGCCGACCAGCATGAACGGCCGATCCACCCCGTGCTCGGTGATCGCGCCGACCCGTCCGACGCTCATGCCGCCGTCGAAGTTGATCCCCGCGGCGACACGGCGATCCTGATACATCGTCTCGCCTGCGGCGTAACCGCCGAACGAATGGCCGAACATGCCCACCTTCGACAGGTCGAGCGCGCCGACCAAACCCTGTGGTAGTTGCCGGTTTTCGGCGTCCGGGTTGGTGCCGTCGTCGAGCCTGGTCAACTGGTCGAGCACGAACCTGCTGTCGGCGACCCTGGCGTCGATGTCGGTCGCGAAGTACTTGTCGTCCGGCTCGGGGTTCCCGACCACCACACGACCGCCGGGGAACTCGACGACCCCGGAGTCGTAGTTGTGCGAGATCGACACGACGACATATCCGCGACTGGCCAGGTCGTCGGTGAGCCCCGCATAGATCTCCCTCGGCGCGCCGAACCCCGGCGAGAACAACACCACCGGCCACTCACCCCCCGTCCGATCGACGGCCGCCGAGCTGCGCGCCTGCCGCTGCACCCCACCCCAATTCACCTTGCCCGCAGGCAGATCCAAGAACTTCGGATCCGAAGTGCTCTTATCGATATCCTCGACCACCCGCGGCGCCATCCACGCCGCCCGCTCCCCACCCGGCAGCGCCGGATAGCTGACGGTAACCATGATCTCGCGCTTGTCGCCTGGATGAAACGGATCCTGACGCGTATCCACCACATGCAAATCGGTTGTGCCAACCGGGTATTGCCCCGTCAACGACGGCAACGTCACCTTGGCTCGAGTGTCGGTCGCCGCAGGCGCATCCGACGTACACCCAGCAACCAAGCAGGCCGCCGCCAACCCCGCAACCACCCCCATCGCGCGACCACGCAGCGTAAACACGTGCAGATCCTCCTCAACACCGGCGGACAACCCCACCATGATCGCAAGGACCTCCCCACACCCGCGTCCTCCTCCTGAGGGAGTCGCCATACCGCCAAAGGCTGACAGCACCCCGAGTTGGCCCCTTCGCTGCCGGACGCTCGGTCCTGTGCTGGGTCAGGGGTGGGAGCGGGTGTGGATTTGTGGGGGTGGGACGGCGTTCCAGGTGGCCGGGACGTCGCGCATGAGGAGGGCGCAGTCGAGTTCGGCACTGCCGGGCGGGAATTGGGCTTGGTCTTCGAAGAAGGTGGAGTGGATGTCGCGGATGTCGAGTGGCTCGACATGCCATGCGTCCGTGTCGAGTTCGAGGCCCTCGAGGTTCTCGGTGTGGGTCGCGGAGAATCCGGTCGAGCCGTTGCGGAAGAAATCCGAGGCCTGGTCCAAGTTGGCGAACAGGGTGCTGCCATGGAATTGGGCGGCGGTCTGGACGTCGACGCGCACCGAGAGTGTGTCGTCCCTGCTGGTGAAGGCGACATGGAAATCCGTGGTGGTTTCCCGGACGGTGAAGGTCGCTCGGTGGTGCTCGCCGGGAAACACGCGGCCGCCCGCGAGGACGTTGAGTGCGGATCCGCTGTCGCGGCGCGGAATGTAGACCCCGGTCGAACGGCCTTGCGGCCCATCCCATTCGACGGCGATCCGGTGCGCGGCGTTCTCGCTGCGGACACCGAATCGACCGGGCAGCCAGGAGGGGCGCGCCTGCCCGAGGCGGATGAGGCAGATGCCTGCGACGGCCCAGTCGCCGACTTGCTGGGGGCGCAGCGGGACGGGCAACAGGCGCGCGACAACGTCCGGGTCGACCCGGTAGTTCACCAGCAGCCGCCGTTCGATCACGCTGGCCAGTTGAAATGTCTTCATGACTGCTCCCCCGAGGCTCGCCGTTCCCGCCGCCGCAGCACGGCTTGATCGGGGCAGACCACGCTCAAGAACCTGCCGACGCACAACGCGAGCCGTTCCTCGACCAATGAGTAGTAGATCCGATTGGCTGCTCGCCGTTCGCGGACCAGCCCGGCCGCCTTGAGCACGCCGAGATGCCGCGAGATCGACGGACCGCTGATCGGAAACCTGGCAGTGATCTCCCCCGCGGTGAGATCACCGGCGCGCAGATCCTCCAAGATCTGCCGCCGCGTCGAGTCTGCCAGCGCCCGAAAGACACTCGCCTCCTCGTCACTTCCCACGTCGACCATGCCGTCAATTTAGCATATTAGCTAAATAGCAAACAACCGAAGATGCTCGAGCCCACCGAACTCGCCCGGCACGCTGAATCCCGGGTGCCCCCTTACGAATTGCCCAACAGACGGCAGTTCGTCGTCCCCGACTGCCCGCACGAGCGGTTCAGCCCACCGGCTCGGTCGCGGACGACGGCGCGCCGGTCCACTGGCGCAAAGCCGCTTCGAGACCGGCACGGTCGGTGGTGTCGCTGGCCCACGCGACCACACCGTCCGCGCGCACCAAGACACCGGTCGGCGTCGCGTTGCTGTCGGTCACGCTGGTGACCCGTCCGGACCAGCCTGCGGCGAGGTGGGCGAACGCACCGTCCGGCGTGCGATCGAGCAGCAGGAATCCACCGCGGTGACCGTGGTCGACCAGGCGGGATCCATCCGTGAGCCAGAGATCAGGGACGAATCCGCCGACCAGTGGATGATCGCCGGGCAGCTCGATGCGCTGCGTGACGCCGGCGATCTGCTTGACCGCGTAGGTCGTTCCGTCGCGGGTGCTCAGCAGATCGGCGACGATCGCACGCAGCGCCGCCGACTTGGCATCGCCGCGCAGCACCCCGACCTGGGCCCGAGTCCAGTCCAGCACCCATGCGCCGAGCGGACGGCGCTCGACGTCGTAGGTGTCGAGCAGACCTTCCGGCGCCCACCCGGCGACTACCGCACCGAGCTTCCAGCCGAGGTTCATCGCATCGCCGACCCCGAGATTGAGCCCCTGACCACCGAACGGGGGGTGCACGTGCGCGGCGTCGCCGGCCAGGAACACCCGCCCCGACCGGTAGCTCGCGGCCTGCCGGGCGTTGTCGGACCAGCGGGTCGGGGTCGCGCGCAACGCGGTCAGCGTGACATCGATACCCGACACCCGACGCAGACTCGATTGCACCTCGTCGAGGGTGACCGGCGCCGAGCGGTCGGCGAGCGCCACGCCGAACTCCACGATGGCGATGCGTCCAGGTTGCGGCCCGTAGCGGTAGGCACCCTTGGTCGAATACACCCACGCGTTGACGAGCTGCTCCGGGTCGGCGATGTCGGCGACCGCCTGATATCCGACGAATTCCGGTTCGGTGCCGGGAAATTCGATGCCTGCGAGGCGGCGAACCGCACTGTGCCCGCCGTCGCACCCGACCAGCCACCCGGTGCGAATCGTCTCGCCTGACGCGGTCCCGACGAGCACGCCGTCGCCGGTGTCTTCGAGCGCGGTGACCTCCACCCCGCGATGAATCGGTACGCCGAGTCGCGTGACGTGGTCGGTCAGCAGCGCCACCAGCTCGGGCTGCGGCACCATGCGTGCTCCTGCGGCCGCGGTGTGCGCGGTGAAGTCGGGATCGGACCAGTCCACGAGGTCGGCGTCGAGGACCATGCCTGCGAAATGTCCGGTGAATCGCTGCTCGGGTGCGGTGCTGCCCGCTCGTTGCATGCCGAACGACCCCAATCGCTCGAGCGTCGCTCGATGCACCTGTTCGGCGGCAGGCAGCAGACCGCGGCGGTCGAGCGCCTCGGCGGTCGGCACGTTGATCGACTGCGCCTTCATCGCCTCGCCCGGTTCGGTCTCCCGCTCGAGCACCTGCACCCTTGCCCCGGCAAGCGCCAGCTCGGCGGCGAGCACCAGGCCTACCGGCCCAGCTCCGACGACGGTCACGTCCTGATATCCATAGTTGGTCACGAACACCGTTCTATACACGAACAGCGTTCCAGTCAAGGTATGGTGATCGAGTGAACCCCAAGGAGCGACGCGCGGCACGGCACCAGCCGCCCAACCCCGACGCTGATCCCACACCGCGCAGGCGCAAGACCCCGATCACGGTCGAGCAGGTCATCGACACCGCGCTCGGCGTCATCGCGGCAGAGGGCTACGAGGCACTGACCATGCGCAGGCTGGCAAGCGAGCTCGACACCGGACCCGCCTCGCTCTACGCCCACGTGGTCAACAAGGCCGACCTCGACGAGTTGCTCATCGGGCGGCTCTGCGCCGAACTCGTACTCCCCGAACCGAACCCAGCGATCTGGCGCGAGCAGCTCCGCGACGTGTGCACCCAGATTCGCGATCAGTACCTGAAATACCCTGGCATTTCCCATGCTTCGCTCGCGACGGCACCCACCGACCTCGAGATCGTCCGCATCAACGAGGGGATGCTCGCGATCGTGCTCGCCGGCGGCGTCGCACCACAGGCCGCCGCCTGGGCCATCGACGCACTGCTGCTGTACGTGGCCGCCTACTGCCTCGAGCAATCGATGGCGCGACAGCGATCGGCGCAGGACGACGCCGCATGGATCCTCGACCGCGACGAACTGATCCGGCGGTTCACCGCGCTACCCGCGCAGACATTCCCGTACACCACCCGTTACGCCGCCGAACTCACCGCAGGCGAAGGCCACGACCGTTTCGATTTCACCCTCACCCTGATGATCAACGGCCTGGCCTAGACCGCTACCTGGTATTCCCCGCTTCGGGCGCCGTGCCGGAAAACCGGTGGAGCAGAGCCGCCGTCGATCAGTACGATCTCGGCGGGCCAGATCGTCTAGTCGAGGACATGCCGTTGTACATCCAGTGAGACCTCCCGAGCGTTAGTTCTTCGCGCGTCGCGCAGGTGCGCCGCGCTGCTTTTTGCTGCGGACTTCTCACTGGAAACAGGTGTATTTTCTGTGCTCGAAAACTGGGTAGTCGAACCCGTCTGTCTCCCACTCGTTCGCCGTAGATGCCACGTGTGCGCATCCGAAAGCTTCCGGACAAGCGGCAAGTTTCGCGTCAACGCACATCACAAGCTCATCGATGTCTGGCTTCTCGCGCTGTGTACCACGTGCGGGGAGACCACAAAACTCACCGTCATGGAGCGAATGAACGTGCGCGCCATCCGATCCGAGCTGCTCGACCGGTTACACGACAACGACCCCGCCCTGGCGGCTGAGCTGCTCCAGGACCCGATTGTGTTGCGCCGCAACCGCATCGCACTCGACTGGGACAACGCCTGGCGGCTCGACACCGGTGGATCCGATCACCGGGACAGCGAGGTGATCGACGTCTCGGTTCGCTTCGCCGCGCGGATCCCGGTCCGGCCGGTGCGACTGATCGCCACCGGCTTCGGTCTCTCGCGGGCCGAAGTCGACAGACTGATCGCCGACGGGAAGCTCGTTTCGGTGGTCCGGCTCAACGGCAAGGTCTCCAGCGACTTCGGTTTCCTGCTCAAGCGCTGAGCCGTCGGTGGGCCGGTGGCCTGTCCGGCACGACCTGCCGGACAGGCCAAGGCGACTGTCCTCGATTCAGCGGACGATCGCGTCCATTTCGACGGCCGCGCCCAGCGGCAGGGCCGCAACGGCGATGGCGGTGCGCGCCGGGTACGGCGCGTGAAAATGCTTGGCATAGACGGTGTTCACCGCCGCGAAATCGGCCATGTCGGTGAGATAGACACCGACTCGGACGACGTCGTCGAGGGTTTTGCCTGTGGCTTCGACAACCGCGGTCAGGTTTTGCAGCACCTGCTCGGCCTGCGTGGCGGCGTCGCCGTCGATCAGCGCGCCGGTGGCAGGGTCTTGCGCGACTTGCCCACTGAGGAACGTGAACTCACCGAGCACTGCGGCGGAGAAGGGGCCGACCGCAGGGGCGATCTTGTCGGTAGTCACGGTCTGTCGGGTCATTGGTGTGCTCCTCTGTGATGGTGATGTCTTGTCGGCAAAGGGAATTGGCGAGTTTCACGACGATTGCAGGTGCGGCGGAAGGTGGTAGGCGAACTGGGCTTCGCCGTTACCGAAGGAGAAGTCCGCCGGTGCCGCCTCCATCAGGCTGATGAAGACGTCTTCACGTCGGATGCCGAGGTCGGCGGACAAGCGTTCGGCGATGCTCGCGTACAGCGCGGATTTGACGTCACGGTCACGTCCTGCGACGAGGGAGATTTGGATGATGACGATGCCATCGGTGCGTTCAATGTCGAGAAACGTTGAGTCGTAGACGATCTCGCCAGGGTCGCGCTGGGTGATGATCTGGAATCGATCCCCTTCCGGGATACCGAGCGTCTCGACCATCGCCGAGTGCACACTGTCCCCGACCCGCCGCGCGAAGTCCCCGGCGCGACGGTTCAGCGATATCCGAACAAGTGGCATGTTCTTCTCCTCATTGATCGATGAGTTGCTGCGAGGCGCGAAGCAGGCTGCGCAATCGGTCGAGCAGTGCATCGGCGTCCTCGACACCGAAGGAGTCCGTCAGCCCTTCCTGCACCGCGTGCCAGTGCTGCCTGGCCGCACCCAGCTTGGCCGCGCCCGCTTGCGACAACCGCAGCACGCGCTGGCGCCGGTCACTGCCTGCTTCGATGGTCAGCAGGCCTGCTTTGGCGAGCGCGTCCACCTCCCGCGAACACGTCGTGCGCTCCAGCACCAATCGGTCGGCCAACTCGCTGATCATCAGCGGGCCCTCGGCGTCGATTCGCGCCAGGATCGAGTACCCCGCGTGTCGCAGACCCGCCTGGCCCAACGCGCGGTCGTACAGGCGCACCACCGATCGTGTGGCCATCCGCAGTGAGGTGCACACGCAGGCTGTCTCCACCGGTTCCATCCAATAAGTGTATATACACGTATCTAGCTCCGCGAGCAGTTTCCCGTCACCGGCGAGCTTGACGGATAGGCTGTTCCGGCACAAGCCAACCCCGTCGTGGGAGGTGAGCAGTGGCAGTTCGTAAGAGCACCGTCGTGCACACTCAGGACGTCATCGCGTTTCGATTGGCCGCGCACCACCTCGGACACCGGCGACCGGTCGAGGATTTGCTCGACGTGGCGGGTGCGTGCGGAGTGCAGAACAGCCCACCCGGTTCCGCCATACTCGCGCTGCACGCGCGCGTCGACGACGTCATGGTGGATCGCATCGACCACCTCGTCGGCGAGGAGAAAAGTCTGCTGCAAACGTGGTGCATGCGCGGCTCACCGTTCTACTTCCCGACCGCCGATGCACCGATTTTCACCACCGGCGTCCTGCCCGCCACCGAAACCGCGCGACTGCATTTGATCGTCGGCATCGACGAGGCGTTGACCACGCTTGGCGTGGGTTTGGACGAGATGGTCGAGCGCACCGCCGACGAAATCGCGGCCGTCCTGTCCGGACGACAGTTGGCGATCAACGAACTCGGCAAAGCACTCGCCGACCGCATCGCGCCGAAACTCACACCCGCGCAACGCAAACCCTGGCAGGCGACGGGACCCTACGGCAAGAATGTGCCGCTCGGCGAGGGTGTCGTGCACTTCTGTCTCCGGATTCTGACGCTGCGCGGCATCGTCTGCTTCGCGCCACGCAACGCGAACAAGGCGCCGTTCGTCCTGCTCGAGGAATGGTTGGGTCAGCCGCTGCCGCACGTCGACTCCGATGCTGCCCGCGCCACACTGCTCCGGCGCTACCTGCGGTGCTACGGACCGTCGACCCGCAAGCATTTCGCGGCATGGGTCGGCGTGCAAGCCGGTGATGTCGATCCGTGGTGGACTACCGTGGAAAACGAGCTCACCCCAGTCGAATTCGACGGCACCACGAGGTGGATCCTTGCCGGCGATCTGGATGTGCTGCGGTCGTCGCCGGAAGTGCGCGGAGTGCGACTGTTGCCGCCGCGAGATCCCTACACGCAGATGCGCGATCGAGAAACGATCGTCGACAAGAAATACCACCGTGCGGTGTGGAAGGCGGTCGGCGAGCCGGGCACCGTGTTGGCCGATGGCAAGATCGTCGGGATCTGGCGGCCCCGAAAGAGCGGGCGCACGGTGACATTGACGGTCAGCGCGTTCGGGGCGCTGAGCGCCGACCTCCGCAAACAGGTGAACGCCGAGGCTGAGCGGGTCGCTGAACTACGTGGGGGCGCAACCGTCCAGGTCGATTTCGACAGACTCTGACGCGGTCGGTCTGGACAGCGTGTCTCTCGGCCGGGGAGATCTCGGATCTCGCGTCAGCGGACGTATCAGGACGGTGGCAGGTCGGTGTCAGCCCGATTGGCGACGGTATTCGGGTGAACAGCACAGCAATTCCCGCGTCCGGGCCGCGGAACGCCCACTGGGCGATCCTCCACAGCACCGATCTGACGATCGGCGCAGGCACCTACCCGATGCTGCGCACGGAATGGGCCGATCGAGCCACTCGCGTGCTGCGGTACCTGCGCAGTGCGCACACCTTCGCCCAGCTGATCCGATTCACCCTCGTCGGCGGCACCAGCAACATCGCCTACGTCGTGCTGTTCATGGCGATGAGCGGTGCAGGCCCGCTGGTCGCCAATATCGCAGGCTCGATCGTCAGCACGGTGATCGCGAACGAACTGCACCGGCAACTCACCTTCCAGGCGGCCGGACGCGTCGGCTGGTTCACCGCGCAATGGGAAGGCGGCGGTCTCGCGCTGATCGGCCTGCTGATCAGCACCGCGGCACTGGCCGCCCTCGAATTCTCGGCACCCGCCCTCGGCGCGAGCGCACAGGCAGTTGCCGTGCTCGCCATCATGGCGGCGGTCGGCGGAGTGCGCTTCCTCGCACTGCGCGATTTCGTCTTCTGAAGTACCAGAACATGTTTCAGCCCCGATCAGTGCGGAATCGCACGATGTGGGGCGCGGCCGCGGGACCCTTTCTACCCGCCACGGAGGGGACCGGCTGCTGAGCTCTGATGAACAAGCAATGCGAACTGATGGCTAGGCGCCGGGGTGCCAGATCGCGCCAGACTCGGCTATCCAAGGCGTCATCGTTTCGCGGAGTTCATGCAGCACAGCCAAGGTTCGTGTCCGTTCCGGACCCATCTCGAAATCCGTGAACCGCACGGTTGTCAGCCCATCGACTCGCTGCACGGCCACGGTGACTTGTCCGGGCTCGCCACGAACTGGGTTGAGCGACAATGCCACGTCCACTTGGTCGGGGTGACGGGACACCTTGGTGACGTCCACCCAGAAATCATCACCATAGCCTTTGAAGACTGACTCAGCGTCGGTGCGCATTCGTTCGACGGACAATACGGGCGCTTCCCCCTTCCATAGCTTTCCCTGGGACTCGGTGTCGAATTTAACCTTGGTGAGGTCGACGTTGCGATTGATCAGCCGATCCCTGAGTTGCGCAGGGAATTTAGGGTCAAGGCTTTCCTCCAGGTACGTATTACAGACCGGGTTGACCTCGCCCAGCCAACCGTCCTGGACTCGCCAAATACCAAATGCGGCAGATCCGTCCCGGCTTCGCTGCAGCTTGTACAAAATGCCATGGTAACTGTTTCCGGTAATGAATTCGCCGTCTCCGTCCATCAGGAAGTCGGCCCAGCCGTTCGCACCACCGGTGAAGGGAGTGTTGTTCTGATCGAACATCCGCCCCGAATCGTCGAATCGGGGATAGGTAACTTTGTCCTTCCAATCCGACACATCGATATCTCTTACCGGCTTGCTGGGGGGAGTCGCCTCATATATCGGGCTGCGCGGTTTGTCGAACGCACCAGTCGGCGTGCGATCCCAGGTCTCCGTCGCGGCTACATTCGTTCCGATTTCTTCATCTTTAGCAGCTAACGTGTGCACCTTCTGCACTGTCTGGCCGCCGAAATTCCGAGGTAGACCTGAGGCAGCGGCACTACCTGCTTCGATCCGTTCCGACAGGTGTGCGAGGAACCTCCCCCATGCGTCGATCGCTGCTCTACTGATTATCAACTTCTCGAGATCCTGTCAGTGCACTCCACGCGGCATAGAGTCCGACCATCACCGTCATCCTCATTTGCCCCGAGGTAACGAACCCAGTCCGGACTGTACGCCGACTTGCGCGCAGACCCACTTGCCATCTCTGACGATAGGCCGGCGACAGCCGGCTCACCTGCGCATGGACCCACCGTGCGCGTGACCGCGCATGTGCGCCGCAAGTATCGCGTCAGGGTGGTGCAAGAGTCGTTGAAAAGTATGGGGGCATGGATGAATTCGATGTAGTGATCGTGGGCGCGGGACCTGTCGGCCTTTTTCTTGCCTGTGAGCTCGGACTTGCGGACTGCTCCGTTCTGGTACTCGAACGGGAGCCGGAGCCGCATTCCCCGTGGCGGGCAGAACCGCTCGGCGGTCGGGGCCTGTCCGCCATGTCGATCCAGGCGTTCTACCGCCGCGGGATGCTGGACGCGCTGTTGACGGCGTCCGGTATCGACGAAGTTCCCGACACGGACGACCCTGCGCCGCCGCGCCTCGCGGGCCATTTCGCGGGGATGATGCTCGATGCGGCCGCTATCGACCCGACCGCCCTGCCGTTCCGACTGCCGAGCCCGGCACCGGAATTGATGATGACAAGCCTCGACACGATCGAATCGGTGTTGTCCGAGCGGGCAGCGAAACTCGGCGTCGAAATCAGATACGGCGCCATGGTCTCTGCCGTCACCCAGCACGACGAGAGCGTGAGCGTGCAGACCGACGAGCAGGAGTACACGGCCCGCTGGGTCGTGGGTTGCGATGGTGGGCGCAGCACGGTGCGCAGACTCGCAGGCTTCGAATTCGTCGGCACCGAACCGCAATTCACCGGCTACACCATGCTGGCCACCATCGCCGATCCGGACAAGCTGAGCCACGGGTTCACTCTGACGTCGACGGGCCTCTACATCCGGATGCAGACGGACGGACACGTCGCGATGATGGACTTCGACGGCGGCGCGTTCGACCGCTCGCAGCAGCCGACGCTGGAACATCTGCAGGCGGTGCTGCGCCGGGTGTCCGGCACCGACGTGACGCTCACTGAAGTCCAGCTCGCCTCGACCTTCACTGATCGGGCGATGCAGACGACGACCTATCGACAGGGACGCGTCCTGCTCGCGGGCGACGCCGCGCACATCCACTCCCCGCTCGGCGGGCAAGGACTCAACTCCGGCCTCGGCGACGCCGGGAACCTGGGCTGGAAGCTCGCGGCGACCGTGCACGGTACCGCGCCGGACGGGCTGCTCGACACCTACACCGGCGAGCGCCGTCCGATCGCCGCCAAGGTGCTCGACTGGTCCCGCGCCCAGGTTGCGGTCATGCGGCCGGACCCGCATTCCCAAGCGATCCAAGGCGTGATCCGGGACCTGATCGCAACCGGTGACGGAACCACCTACGTGTTCGGACGGATCTCGAGCTTGTGGATCCGCTACGACCTCGGCAGCGAGCACCCGCTGGTCGGCCGCAGTGCCCCCGACTTCCGGCTCGAGGACGGCACCCGCCTCGGCGACCTGATGCACGACGGACGCGGCGTCGCACTGGATTTCAGCGCCGACCGATACCTGCACGATGCGGCGATGCAGTGGGAGAACCGGATTCGGTACGCGGCAGGGGCGGCGAGAAACCATCTCGGATTGCGCGCCGTGCTCGTCCGGCCCGACGGCGTAGTGGCTTGGGTGGGCGGTCACGACGCCGATCGCGAAGCGTTCGAGCGAGTCGCCGAGCAGTGGTTCGGCAGTCCGGCGATCGCCCCGTAATCGGTGACTCTTTCTTTCCCCCAGACGATTTCAGGAGTCGGACCGTCCTACTTGCCTTGGCGGCGCACCATTTCGGTGATCCAGATGGGCGCGAACGGCGACGTGCAGTTCGGTGGAGTCGGGTAGTCCTCGAGCACCTTCAAGCGCTCACCGATAGCTATTGCGCGGGAGCGGTATTCGGGGTGCTCGATCCCGATCTGGGCCAGGCAGTGGTTCATTGCCCATTGCAGGCGTTCCTGGGCGTCTTTCATCTCCGCCTCGATGCTGTCGAGCAGTGCCGCGAGGTCGAGCGTCTCGGGTTTCTTCGCCACGCGTTCGGTGGTCAACGCCCAGCCTGCGCTGGCGACCACCGGGTCCGGGTCGGCGAACCAGGACACGCGCAGCTCTTCGGCGTTCGGGTTCTTCTTCACCACGTAATTCACGAGCCAGTCCTGCACCTTGGGCGTGCGCGCCTCGCGCAGCATGATGTCCAACTCCACACGCTCGAACGCCTTCGGGCGACAGATGAGCAACGCCAACAGCCGCGCCGCGCTGTCACCGGTCACCCAGAGCTCCCGCGCAAGCTCCTGCTGCGTCTTCAGCCGCTTCGCGACCGCACGCAACTTACTGAGGTTCACCCCGTGGTCGTCACCATGCTTCTCATTGACCGCCCGCGCCTTCGGATCCTCGAGCGCAGCCAACTCGGCCATTACCTCGACCACCGTCGTCCCGCCCACCGCGCCTCCCGTCCGTCGCCTGGAACTCAGACTACGAGACCTCGCATCCAGACGGTCCGCCCTGTGTCGCGAGCGGGTGTGTCTCGCCGAGTGGGGCTCGGCGGAAGTTATGGATTGTTCATCGGCGATTGTCTCGGCGGATACCTCGGTGATCAGTTGTTCGGGTTGCATCGCGAGACTGTTGGTTAACGTTCCGCAGGCCGGTTGGACAGGCATCTGTTGACAGTCCAATGGCTAAGGGTGACAACAACTTTCAGAGTTTTTACGCTTTAGATATTGCTCTCGGTAACGGTAAAATGAGAGAGGTTCGCTAACTTTCTAGCGGCTGTCGTCCCTTTTCTTGGAGCAACCATGACTCGCGCCCGTGCACTGCTTGCGACCTCTGCTGCGCTCATGACCGGTCTGCTGGCGGTCCTGGTACCGACCGCAGCCGCGGGAGCCGCACCTGCACCAGCACCGATCGACTATGTCGCGCTTGGTGATTCCTACTCTTCGGGTGTCGGCACCGGCACCTACCGGCCGGACAGCGGCGACTGCCTGCGCAGTGACTACGCGTACCCGGCACGATGGGCGGCCACCCACTCGGTCGGGTCCTTCTCCTTCACCGCCTGCAGCGGCGCCACCACGCAGGATGTGCACAGCAAGCAGCTGGGCACATTGAGCGATCGCACCGACTTGGTCTCCGTGTCCGCAGGCGGTAACGACGCGGGCTTCTCCCGCACCTTGAGCTCGTGCGTGTTCCCCGCCAGTGACGCCGAGTGCGACAGGGCGGTCGCCACCGCCATCGCCTACGCCAACAACACGTTGCCCGGCCGCCTCGACGGGCTCTACCGGGACATCAAGGCCAAGGCGCCGAAGGCGACGGTCATCGTCATGGGATACCCGCGCCTGTTCGAGCGGGATGTGTGTCCGCTCAGCTTCAGCCTGCACAAGCGCGACTCGCTCAACCGTGCGGCCGATGAACTCGCCAAGGTCACCGCCGCCCGCGCACGGAACGCCGGATTGACCTTCGCCGACCCGCGCCAAGCCTTCGCCGGGCACGGCATCTGCGGCCGCGACCCGTGGATCAACCAACTCAACGTCGCCGACCCCGTCGAGTCCTACCACCCCACCATCGATGGCCAGACTCGCGGCTACCTGCCCACCATGAACAAGGCCACCGGCACCCTCGTCACCAGCTAGGACTGCGAATCGAGTCCGGCACAGATCGAAGCCGCTCCGATGGTCCAACTATCGGAGCGGCTTCATTCCGGAAAAGTCCCGCAGCACAACGTGATTGCGATCGGTGATCGATCCGAGCGCATGATCTGGTTGCAGGCCGAAGTATTGGCGACGAGTGCGCGTGCTCCAATGCCGCGCGGGCTCCGAGCGCGTCTTGTAGAAGTTGGCCATGTAGCCGCCGGTATAGATGCGGAGCAACATATAACCGCCGGGATATTCCTTGACCGCAGCGACTTCGAGGAACTCGACATCGATCTCGGTGTCGGCCATGGTGCGGCGAGTGCGGTGAGTGTGCCCGGCATGATGCAGGAACACCCCCGGCGCGTCGCGGTAGATGTGTTGCAGCGCAGCGGCACTCATCCGGTCGAGGACGAACCCAGGCCCACCCGGATTACTCACGGCCGCAGCGGATGTCACCGGGTGATGCCCGAAAACGAGGGTGGGACGATCGGGTTCGGCCATCAGCAGATGCCGCAAGTGACGCAGCTGATGCCCCTCCAACGTGCCACCCGACCCGAACCGCCGGGTGGTGTCGAGCCCGATGAGCCGCAGGCCGCCGAGATCCTGCTCGGTGAGCCGCTGGTGTGGATGGAAGACACTGCCCCAGTAATCGTTTCGACGTGGCGCTTCGTGATTGCCGCGACAGACGAAGTAGTCGCGCCCGAGCTCGCCCCAGGCATCCAGACGAGCCCGGATGCCCTGCGACTGTTCGAGTGTGCCGGAGTCGGTGAGGTCACCGGACACGATCAGGTGATCGACGGCCCGATCCGGTCGGCGCAGTTCGTCGAGCATCGCGCCGAGCATGGTCTCGGGGTAGGAGACGCCTGCGTCGTGGCGGAATCCAGTAGGTAATCCGGCCACCAGCAGGCCGCTCGTGTGTTCGCCGTAGTGCACATCGTTGGCGAGCGCGATGGTGCACACCAACTGCCCCGGCGGCGGCCGCAAGGTGGTGAAAACCCCTGTGCTTTCCGGGGTTCCGGCCCGCCGGGTGACCAGGGTCCTGGCCGGTACCGCACGGTGCCCGTTGGAATAGGCCGCGAACCGGTAGCTTCGCCCTGGCTCCAGTCCCTCGATCTCCGCATAGTGGTACGGCGTGGGATTGCTGTCGAGATAATGCACCCGTGTCGGGCCGCGACTGTCGGCAGGCGTCAGCCGAACTTCGGTGTCGGCGGGAGCATTTCGCAGTCGCCCGGTCCGGTCCCGAGCCCGGGTGGTCCAGGTCACCACCACGGACCGATCGGTGACGGTGACGACTTCCAGGTCCGACGCGACTATCGAATCACGCTGTCCCCCAGCGCTGTTGAATTGGCGCAGCGCCGCCGTCGGTCGCGCCAGCACCGGGGCCCCTGCTGCGACCGCAGCGGTTCCCATCGTCACGTTGACCAGCCAGACTGCTCGAAGCCGCGTGCTCACCATGGAGTCCTCCGCCCTTCACCCTCCCATTGAACGGTAACCGCGCAATTTGAACGCTGCGGGCCTGTCGGCTGTCCGGTCGGCCTCGAGCATTGAATATTTGTGAACGCGCAGGTGAGCGGGATGCGAACTCGCCAAGTGCGGTTGCCGAACCGTAATCCCGGTTCACCACTCACGCCCCTATCGCGAGTTTACGGTGTCAACACGATTCTGCCGAAAACCTCACCCTTGTCCATTTTCTGGTGTGCCAGCACCGCGTGTTCCAGCGGCAGCAGTTCGTGCACGACAGCGCGTAATTCACCCCGACCGGCGGCGGCGAACTGATCGACCAGCACGGCGCGCCGCTCGGTTGCGGTCACGGTGTCGGCGCTGAAAGTCCCCAAGGACAAAGATTTCCGGAATGCGGCGACGAGCGCGGCGCCGAAGTCCGCAGGCGGCATGCCCGCGACGATACCGACCACGACCATGCGGCCGTTCGGCGCGAGTTTGCCGAGAAACGAAGGCAAATCCGCACCGGCGACGATATCGATGATGACGTCGTAGTCCTCGGGGCCTGCACCGTTGCCGGAACGGTCGAGAACATGGGTGGCGCCGAACTCGCGCAGCCGCTCCCCTCGCTCCGCCGACGAGGTGGTGACCGCCACTGCGGCCGCACCGCCCTTGGCCGCAAGCTGCACAACCAGGAGGCCGATGCTGCCTGCCGCGCCGCGCACCAACACGGTCTCGCCGGGTGCGAAATGCGCACGGGCGAGGGCGAAATGGGCGACGATGCCGGAGTTTCCGAGTGCCACCGCGTCGACAATGGACAGGTCAGCGGGAAGTTCCACGATCGCGTCGACCGCAGCGATCGCGTTCTCGACATAGCCGCCGCCCTCGCCGGTGAACCCCCACACGCGCCGGCCGAGCCACGCCGTATCGACATCATCGCCGACCGCGGTCACGGTGCCCGCGACCTCGTTGCCGAGCACAAACCCTTCCGCGAAGCCGAACCCGGCGACGACGCCCTTGCGGATCACCACGTCCACTCCGCCGACACCGATCGCTTCGGCAGCGATCACGACCTGCCCAGCGGCCGGCGTCGGGACAGGAACCTCGACGACCACCAAACCCTCAGGGCCACCGAACTTTTGGATTGCAACTGCCTTCACGGCCAACTCCTCACTAGTGGCCCGCGACACTGGGGCCATACCGCTCCGACGCTAACGGACACCCCCGTCCACTTAGCTAAAGTGAGAGGGGTGCCGAACCATTTGCCTCACTCCCTGCGCTCCGACGCCCGCGACAACCGCGAGCGCATCCTCGACGCGGCACGCACGCTGTTCGCCGAGGAGGGCGTGCACGTGCCGATGCGGGAGATCGCTCGCCGCGCCGGTGTCGGCCCCGCCACCCTGTACCGCCGCTTCCCGACCAAAACGATCCTCGCTGCCGAGGCGTTCGCGGAACAGACGCACGAGTGCCACGCCATCGTCGACGAGTGCCTGGCCGAACCGGATCCGTGGCGCGGCTTCTGTCTGATGCTCGAGAAGACCTTCGAACTGCACGCCAGCTGCCGGGGCTTCACCGAAGCCTTCATGTCGGCATTCCCCGACGCGCTGGATTTCGCGGCCGAGCGTCAGTACGCGCTGCAGGCGGTCGCCGAATTGTCCTGTCGTGCAAAGAGATCCGGCGACCTGCGCCCCGACTTCGTCCTCGACGATCTGTTCCTGGTGCTCATGGCCCACCGCGGAATCGCTGCCGCACCGATGCCCGCGCGCATCGCCGCCTCACGGCGCTTCGCCAGGCTCGCCATCCAGGCGTTCCGCGCCTCCCCGGCGCACTCACCCTTGCCCCCGGTCCCCCGGTTGACGCCGGACATGACGAACATCCTGTGATGTCGATGGATCCCCCGTGCGCCCCCTTCAACATATAGCGCACCGGGGGGCTTGCGGCAAGAGCGGGGGCATGCGCCACACTTGCCGTTCGAAACGCCAGGACCTGCGGAGATGGGAGTTGCAAGGTGCGTGTGCTGTTGACGTCGATCGGATCGCGTGGGGATGTGGAGCCGGTGGTCGGGCTCGCGGTGGCGCTGCGGGCGCTCGGCGCGGAGGCGCGGGTCTGTGCGCCACCCGACGAGGATTTCGAGGCGCTGCTGGCGCGGGTCGGCGTGCCGCTGATCCCGCTCGGGCCGACCGTGCACTCGGTGGTCGCAGGCGATAAGCCACCGACCGCGCAAGACGCGCTCCGGTTCGCGGCCGAGCTGGTTACCGCGCGATTCGAAACCCTCACCGCGGCGGCCGAAGGATGTGACGTGCTGGTGGCGGCAGGCCTGATGCCTGCCGGTGCGCGTGAGGTGGCCGAGCAGCTCGGCCTGCGCTATGTGTTCGCCTCCTATCAGCTCTACGGCATGCCGTCGCGGCACTATCCGCCAGGAGCGTTGCCTGGCAAGCCATCTCAGCTGGACGAGGCCGAAATTGCGGCGTTGTGGGCGAAGGACACCGAGCGGATCAACACCATGTACCGCGAGCCGCTCAACCACAAGCGGGCGGCGCTCGGCCTGCCGCCGGTGGACAACGTGCGCGACCACGTCTACACCGACCGGCCGTGGTTGGCGGCCGACGCCGTGCTCTGTCCGTCGCAAGGCTTGACGGAGTTCGACCTCCTGCAGACCGGGGCATGGATTCTGCCCGACGATCGCCCGCTTCCCGCGGCGGTCGAGGCATTCCTGAGCGCGGGCGAACCGCCGGTGTACGTGGGTTTCGGCAGCATGGCGTCCTATGTGCCGAAGGACATTGCCCGGGTGGCCATCGAGGCGGTGCGGGCGCAGGGCCGCCGGATCCTGCTGGCCCGCGGCTGGGCCGGGCTGGTGCCGATCGACGACGCCGACGACTGCTTCCTCCTCGGCGAGATCAACCAGCAGGCACTGTTTCAGCGCGTCGCGGCCGTCGTGCATCACGGCGGCGCGGGTACCACGACGACCGCGGCACGGGCGGGCGCGCCCCAAGTGGTGGTACCGCAGATCGGTGACCAGCCGCAGTGGGCCGCGCGCGTAGCCGAGCTCGGCATCGGTGCGGCGCACGACGGTCCGGCCCCGACCGTCGACTCGCTGTCCGTCGCGCTCACAACGGCTTTGACTCCGGAGACCCGGGACCGCGCACAGGCGGTGGCGCGCACGATCCGACCAGACGGGGCGACGGTGGCCGCGAAACTGCTCATCGACGATGGCTCCCGCGCCGACACCACTCCTAGTCCATGATCAGCCAGACACCGACGCATCGCGGGGCGTGAGGATCTGCTCGCGCAGGATGTCCGCGTGCCCGCAGTGCTGGGCCATTTCGCGCAGCACATGCAGGTAGATCCAGCGCAGCGGAAGCGGTCCGCGCCGATTGCCGAGGAGCACGTCGTCGAGGTCGAGGTCGGCGGTTGCGCGGCGGGCCGCATCGCATGCCTCTTGGTGCGCACGCCGCACGGTGTCGATCGAGTCGTCGTCGGTCAGCACGAACGACTCGTCGGGGGTGTCCGGGATGCCGATCTCGCTGCGCGGCCGACAGGTCACCGCCTCGTCGAACCACACGCGCTCGACGAATGTGACGTGCTTGAGCAACCCGAGCAAAGTGGTCCGGGAAGCGACCAGGGACCGGCGCGCCTGCTCCTCGGTCAGCCCGTCGAGGCAGTGCTGCAAGCTTGCGCGATGCTCCTCGATGAAGTGCTCGAACTGGACCCGCAACGGATCGTTGATGACGGAGTCCATTGGCACAGCATTGCTTTGACTCATGCTCCGAGTATGACCTTGTCGGCACGGTCCACTGCCGTCGGTGGTGCGCACCGACCGCGGACCGGCACCGTGCAGATCAGAGGTGAGCGACCTCCGGCTGACTCAATCCTTGGCGTCCTCGAGCATCCCTCGAATCTGGTCGCGAAGCTCAGGCGAATCCTGATGCTGGTGCACCGACACCGCATGCTCGCTGGCGGCCCGCACCACCTCGTCCTCTTCGCCGCTGATCGCCAGGCTGCAGTTCATCTCGCTGGGATAGTTGCGGCAGTCGGCCACTTTTCTCGCCATACCGGCCTCCTCCGAAATCGCATCCAGCAGATCTGGACCGCGCCCATCGAATTCTTCCACCGTCGCAGCAGGCGAAGATCGGGTTCGCCGACTTTGCAACGCCCCGTTGTCTGGCACAGCGACGTCGATCAGCTGACACACTACGACGATGGAGCCAACCCCCCGCTCTGCCACGATCTCTCGACGCACGGCCGCGCTGGCGCTGACCGCCTCGGTAGCAGCGCTGACGACAGCCACTACCGGGACGAGTTCGGCGACCGACTCGACCGATATCGACGAGTCCGCCCGTATCACCATGGACCGGCTGAACAACTATCGACCGACGCCGGAGGAATGGCGCTTCCACGAGTTGCAGATGGCGCACGCCATCCGGCAGGCGGCAGCCAACCCGCGGTACCCGTTCGGCGCTGTCATCGTGGACGGCAGCGGATCCCTTGTTGCCGAGGGCGTGAACAACGGCTCGGCGCACCCCGGGTTCCACGGTGAGGTCGTCGCGATCAACGACTACGTCAACCGGCACGGCAACTCCGGCTGGCAGCACACGACCCTCTATACGACCGGAGAGCCCTGCGCCATGTGTATCGGCATGATCGCCTGGGCCGGTATCCCGCGCGTGGTCTGGGCCAGCTCGGTCGAGACCATCCGAAATTCCGGCATCGGCCAGATCTCCATCAGCGCAATCGAATTGGCGGCCCGCTCGCACGAGGTTTACCAACCCGAGTACCTCTTGGGCGGCGTGGGCGCCGCAGTAATGGACCCCGTCTTCCGAGCCCGCCCTCGGTGAGGCAGCGGATTACCGCACAAGTCACCGGGTTTCGGCCGTAGGTCGCTAAGGTCGTCCTCGTCGAAGCCCACATCGGGCGCACTGACGACGGAGGTAGAGCTGTGGCGATTCGGCGGATGGACAACGTGCTCATCGTTGTCGAAGACCTCGACCGGGTGATCGCGTTCTTCGTCGAACTGGGGATGGAGCTGGAGAACAAGGGGCCCGTCGAGGGACGCTGGGTGGAACGGATCATCGGGGTCGACGATGTCCGACAGGAGGTCGCGATGCTGCGGACCCCGGACGGGCACGGCAAGGTCGAGCTGGCAATGTTCCACGCGCCGAAGGCAATCACCGCTGAGCCGAAGATCGCGCCGGCGAACACGCTCGGCATTCGTCGCATCATGTTCGCCGTCGACGATATCGACGACGTCATCGCTCGCCTGCGCACGCACGGCGCCGAACTCGTCGGCGAGGTCGAGCAGTACGAGCAGATCTTTCGGCTCTGCTACGTGCGTGGTCCCGAGGGCATCATCGTCGGGCTGGCCGAAGAGATCGGCTGAAAGGCCGAGCAGGCCAACCCGCCTGTTCGCGAAATAGACTGGCGGCCAACGACTATCGGTTAGCGAGCTGTGCTTCGCTGTTGTTCAGCCACTTTCGGTACCACGTAGCGAAGCCGAGCGGGACACCCGCATCGTCGGTCACCGGCAGCAAGCCACCGTCACCGGCCCGCTCGTCGGCCCACATCTGTCCCCTCGCCCGCCCGCTGACGACAAGCGCCTCCCGATATGCGCAGCCGAGATGGCACAGGTAAACCAGCCCGACCGAATGCTCGGGCCGGTCGATGACCTGGTAGCGGTCGTCCCAGTAGGCGTCCTCGGCCACCCCGAATGCCTCCGGCGAATCGAAGGCTTCCCTGACCGGCGGACCGGGGAGCCCGTCCGCCGGGTTGAACGCGGCGATATGTGGGAAGGGTTGCGAAAGTGTTTCCAGTGCGGTGATTTCCGCGCCGTCACCGTCCCACTGCCAGCGCTCGTCCAGTTGACGGACGGGAAACAACCCATAGGCGGGCCCCGCCCCGCCTCGACCGACCGTCAAGAGAAACGACCGATATTCCTCCGGCAGCTCCACCCCGAGCTGGTCTTCGATCTCACTCAACTCGGACGGGCTCAGCGGCGGTTCGAGCCGCCACCCATGCCCGTGCCCACTTGCGCCGAAGATCTGATCCGCCCCCGGAGCCGCGGCCAAGCGGGCAATCCGCTCGCTCACATCTGACCAGTCATGCGTCATGGCTTGGCACCCTATCGCAGCGCCGAACCACGCACGCTTCCCAAGGATGGACGTCAGGCGGCGTCAGCGGGGCAGGGTCGCGAGGATGCGTTCGGAGACCTCGGCTACCGTGCCGACGCCCTCGACCATGGCAGCGATGCCTCGGGCGGCGTAGCGGTCGATCACCGGTTGAGTCTGGTTGTGGTACACCGCCAATCGCTCGCGAACCACGTCGGGATCGTCGTCGGGGCGGTGTTCGGCTTCGTAGCGGATGCGGCACCGTTCGAGGATCACCTCGTCGGGCACCAACAGCACGACGGCATGCCGCAGCGACAGCTGCTTGTCGGCGAGCAGCTCGTCCAAGGCGGTGGCTTGGGACAGCGTGCGCGGATATCCATCCAAGACAAAACCTTTGGCCGCATCCGCGTCAGCCAACCGATCGGCCAACACCGCCAGGACCAGCTCATCGGGCACCAGCTTGCCCTCCGCCATGATCGCCTCGGCCTGCACACCGGCCGCCGTCCGCGCCTGCACCGCGGCCCGCAACAGATCACCCGTCGAGATGTGCGGAACCCCGAGCCGGTTCCGCAGCAGTTTCGCCTGCGTCCCCTTGCCCGACCCGTTCGGCCCCAACATCACAATATGCACAGCCCCTCCTCCAATCGCGGTGAAACAGAGGCTACTTGGCCGTCCCCGCCCGAACCCACACCCGCCGGTCGGCGCGGACTGTCGGTGTACAGTGGCATGCTGCCGACATGATCCCGTGGAACCTGCTGACCATCGACCAGGCACTGCGCGCGAGTTGGGCCGCCGACACGTGCTCTCCCGACGACATCGAGCGGGCAGGCTGGCAGCCGAGCAACCCCGCGTGGGGTCATTGCGATGTCACGGCGTTGATCGTCAACGACATCTTCGGCGGTGAGCTCATGGTCGGCGAGGTGCGACTCGACGAGGAACAGCAGGGTTTTCACTGGTGGAACCGCTTGCCGAGCGGTATCGAGCTCGACCTCACGCGCGAACAATTCCAGCTCGGGCAGACCATCACCGCGGCACGTGTCATCGAGCGCAGGCCGGGTCCGACGCGATTCCGCTGGGACGAATACCTCCTGTTGCGCAAGCGCGTGATCGATCGACTCGGGTACTTGCCCGAACCTATGTGACCCGCCGCTTGGCGGCGTCGGGATACGTTGTGCGGGTGGCTATTTCGATCGAGCGCTCGTCTTGCGCTTGCCGTTCGGGGTGGCACCGACGTACGTGGCGAGGTGTTCGCCGGTGAGGGTGGAGCGGGCGGCGATCAGATCGGCGGGTGTTCCTTCGAAGACGATCGTGCCGCCGTCGTGCCCAGCGCCGGGACCGAGGTCGATGATCCAGTCGGCGTGCGCCATCACCGCTTGGTGGTGTTCGACGACGATGACGGATTTGCCGGAGTCGACCAGGCGATCGAGCAGACCGAGGAGCTGTTCCACGTCGGCCAGGTGCAGACCGGTCGTCGGCTCGTCGAGGACGTAGACGCCGCCCTTGTCGGCCATGTGAGTGGCGAGCTTGAGGCGTTGACGTTCACCGCCCGACAGGGTGGTGAGCGGCTGGCCGATGGTGAGATACCCGAGGCCGACGTCGGCGAGGCGACGGAGGATGGCGTGCGCGGCGGGGATGGCGGCTTCGCCTGCGCCGAAGAACTCTTCGGCTTCGGCGACCGGCATGGCGAGCACTTCGCTGATATCGCGGCCGCCGAGCTTGTAGTCGAGGACCGCGGCCTGGAACCGTTTGCCTTCGCATTCCTCGCAGAGGTTGGCGACGCCCGCCATCATGCCGAGGTCGGTGTAGACGACGCCCGCGCCGTTGCAGGTGGGGCACGCCCCTTCGGAGTTGGAGCTGAACAGCGCGGGCTTGACGCCGTTGGCCTTGGCAAACGCCTTGCGGATCGGTTCGAGCAGGCCGGTGTAGGTCGCGGGGTTGCTGCGCCGGGAACCGCGGATCGCGCTCTGGTCGATCGAAACGACCCCCTCGCCCGCCGGGATGGAGCCGTGCACGAGCGAACTCTTGCCTGAGCCTGCGACACCGGTGACGACAACCAGCACGCCGAGCGGAATGTCGACGTTGACGTTGCGCAGATTGTTCGCCTTCGCGCCGCGGATCTTCAACGCGCCGTTCGGCTTTCGCACCGCATCCTTGACGACGGTGCGGTCGTCGAAGTGCCGGCCGGTGATGGTGCCGCTGGTCCGCAGCTTCTCGACCGTCCCTTCGAAACAGACGGTGCCGCCGCCCGAACCGGCGCCGGGGCCGAGATCGACGACATGGTCGGCGATCACGATCGTCTCCGGCTTGTGTTCGACAACGAGGACGGTATTTCCCTTGTCCCGCAACCGAAGCAACAGCTCGTTCATCCGCTGGATATCGTGCGGGTGCAGGCCTGCGGTCGGCTCGTCGAACACGTAGGTGACATCGGTGAGCGAGGAGCCGAGGTGCCGAATCATCTTGACGCGCTGGGATTCACCGCCGGACAGCGTGCCCGACGGCCGGTCGAGCGAGAGGTACCCGAGCCCGATCTCCACGAACGAGTCGAGGGTATGCCGCAGCGATTCGAGCAGCGGCGCCACCGACGGTTCCTTCAGCCCGCCAACCCATTCCGCCAGATCGCTGATCTGCATCGCGCAGGCGTCGGCGATATTGACCTTGCCGATCTTCGACGATCGCGCGGCCTCGCTGAGCCGAGTGCCGTCGCACTCCGGGCATGTCTGGAAGGTCACCGCCCGCTCCACGAAGGCGCGGATATGCGATTGCAGCGAATCGACGTCCTTGGACAGCATCGACTTGCGGATCTTCGGGATTACGCCCTCGTAAGTGAGGTTGATGCCGTCGACCTTGATCTTGGTCGGCTCCTTGTAGAGCAGGTCGTTGAGTTCGCGCTTGGTGAACTTCTTGATCGGCTTGTCCATGTTGAAATAGCCACTTCCGCTGAAGATCCGGCCGAACCAGCCCTCCATGCTGTAGCCGGGAACGGTGAGCGCACCCTCGTTGAGGGACTTGGTCTCGTCGTAGATCTGGGTCAGGTCGATATCGCTGACCGCTCCCCTACCCTCGCAGCGCGGGCACATGCCTCCGGTGATGCTGAAGCTGCGCCGCTCCCGCGTCTGCGTCCCGCCGCGTTCGATGGTGACCGCGCCGGCCCCGCTGATCGACGCGACGTTGAACGAGTACGCCTGCGGCGAGCCGATATGCGGCTTGCCGAGCCTGCTGAAGAGGATGCGCAGCATCGCGTTGGCATCGGTGGCGGTGCCGACCGTGGAGCGGGGATCGGATCCCATCCGCTCCTGATCGACGATGATCGCCGTCGTCAGCCCCTCGAGCACGTCGACCTCAGGGCGCGCCAGCGAGGGCATGAACCCCTGCACGAACGCGCTGTAGGTCTCGTTGATCAGCCGCTGCGACTCGGCGGCGATCGTGCTGAACACCAGCGAGCTCTTCCCGGAGCCGGAGACCCCGGTGAACACCGTCAGCCTGCGCTTCGGCAGCTCGACGCTGATGTCTTTCAGGTTGTTGACGCGCGCGCCGTGCACGCGGATCAGATCGTGGCTGTCGGCATCGTGTCGCGCAGGCGACTTGTTCGTCCTCGTGGCCATGCTGATCGTATCTCCATCTGTCACGCGGGCCGCCTGCGCGGCGCCGTCGGCGAAGCCTCACTCGATCCAACCAGCATCGAGCGAGACGTCGGGTGTCATTCGTCGGCGCGTTGTCTGCCGCACGCCCCGGCCACTACGCGCGCATTCAGCGCACTTCCGCGATGCGGATCATGTTGCCCGCGGGATCACGGAAGGCACAGTCACGCACCCCGTACGGTTGGTCGGTCGGCTCCTGCACGACCTCGGCCGTTTCGCTGGCCTGCAGTCGTTCGAAGACGCTGTCCAGGTCCTTGGTGGCGAGGTTGATGCCTGCGAAGGTGCCCTTGGCCATCATCTCGGTGATGACGCGCCGTTCGTCGTCGGTGATGCCGGGGTCGACGGCGGGCGGATGCAGCACGATCGAGACGTCCGGCTGGTCGGCGGGGCCGACGGAGATCCAGCGCAGCCCGTTGTATCCGACATCGCTGCGGACCTCGAAGCCGAGGGTGTCGCGATAGAAGGCGAGGGCCGCGTCCGGGTCGTCCTGCGGCAGGTAAGCCTGAGCAATGGTGATGTTCATAGCGATCACGATAATTTCTGCTCGGTGACCTGCGCTTCTCGATTCCTGATCGGTCTGGTGACCTGTTTCGCCACGCAGGAGGGCATCCCGGCGGTCGCCTGCTCCGCCTCGCGCTTGTAGGTGCTCGGCGGCACGCCGACCAGCTCGGTGAAGCGGGTGCTGAAGGTACCGAGCGACGAGCAGCCGACGGCGAAACACACCTCGGTGACGCTGAGGTCGCCTCGGCGCAGCAGCGCCATCGCGCGCTCGATGCGCCGCGTCATCAGGTAGGCGTAGGGCGATTCGCCGTAGGCGAGCCGGAACTGGCGGCTGAGGTGCCCGGCGGACATGTGGGCGTCGCGGGCGAGCGCCGTCACGTCCAGCGGCTGTGCGTATTCCCGGTCGATGCGATCGCGGACTCGGCGCAACCGTGCGAGGTCGCTCAGGTGCTGCGCCGCGGTTGGTCTGCTGGTCACCTGCCCGATCGTGCCATATTGCGCACATCTCGGCCCGAAATCATCGCATTACCGACACCGCGCGCATTCGAACTCGGCGGCGCCGCGGAAACGGCGGGTCAGCGATGAATACCTACGATGCTTGCCGATAACCAGTGCGGGGCGCGACAGTGCCGATCGGCGGCCCTTCACGGCGGCTGGGCGGGCGATGCTCGACTCCGAATCGGTTGCGCACCAATCGCTCTGAGCGAAAACGGCTGCGCGAGTTCATACCTCGGATATACTGACGGCACGCGGATGATCGTGCGATACGAACCCCGTTGCGGCGCAACCACAATGCGTCACGGGTAGTACGGAATTCGAGCCGATCACCAAATGCGAGGGCACCTCACGCCGATTCGGTGTAATCCCGTTGGGAGGGTGATGAACCCGGTCGCTTGTGGCTGAACGACGCCCGCGCGGAGCAACCGCCGTCGAAGTTCCGACGGCACATGGGGAGAAAGGGAGTTGCCCATGCAGGATTTGGTTCTCAGCCGGAGAACGTCAACCAAGTTCGATCGACCGGTCGTCCCGCCCGGCTTCGATAGTCGCCGCCCCGGCGACATACATTCTGCCACAAGCGAAATCGGCCGAGCACACCGAGCAGGACACCAAATACGCGTCGGCCGATCCGGGTTGCGCAGCCAACCCGTCTTCCGCATCGCACACACCGGCACCCAATTACCCGGCGCCGCTCCCGTACGCACCCCGCGGCCCCCGGCCGACCGCAGCAGCACCCTGCGCTACGTGCGGATGGGCCTCGGCTGGGACGCGCTTCCCCGCCACACCCACGCCGGCCACCGCGCCGCCACCGCCGACCTCGACGCGACAGCACTGCTGTTCGCGGGCAACACCCTGATAGACGCCGTCTATTTCGCGAAGCTCACCTCCACCGACGGCTCCGTGCGCCACCTCGGCGACAATCGCACCGGCAACGGCCGCGGCGAGAAGGAGATCATCACCGTCGACCTGTCCCGGGTGCCCGCGACACTCACCACGGTGTTGTTCGTGGTTACCTCGTACCACGAACACCCCTTCGACGCGATCGGAAATGCCTTCTGCCGCATGGTCGACGGCGTGAGCGACACCGAACTGAGCTACCTCGACCTGTCCACCGCAGGCACCTTCACCGGCATGCTGGTGGCCGCGCTGCATCGCGACGGCGACACCTGGACGCTGCGAACCATCGACAAACCCGTCAGCGCAACCCATCCGGTCGAGGCCGTCCCCCATCTCGCCGAGCACCTCATCCCGCCGAGTAATAGCTGAAGCTGTTCAGCGCGACGCCCACGCCGCCACGCGGCAAGAGTTGGTCGACGTGAGAAGATCTCCGGCGTTGCGAATGGTGCCAGCGTCCGGGATGTAGGTGGTGTGGGTTGTCAGGATGGTCTGACGCACTCGGCGAGATGATCCAGGCAACAAAGAGATTCGTCAGCAAAGTCGCACTCGCCGGGCGCCAGCCACTGCACGGGTCCGCTGCCGGATTGGATGAGATAGTTCGCACCGTCGACCGCCAAGACCGCGCTGGTCGAGACGTACTCAGCGCGGCCGAAGACGGCCAGGCCAGTACATCGTCGGACCTAGGTTCGACCACGGGAGCAGCGGGCGTTCGGCCTGTCGTGACGAAAGTGTTGACAGGTGATGACTGGCAGCTGCGCCGCGAGTTCGCATTGCGCAAACTCACTGACACTCCGTGGGCCTTCAAGACCACCTTAGAAGAAACGCAAACCAGACCCCCGCAGTATTGGCGGGACCAATTCGTTGACCGAACCAGCATCATCGCTGTATTCCGGAACGGGGAGCCGGTCGGCGAGCTCAGTGCGGTGCCGTCGGCGGACCGCCCTTTTGCCCAAGAGCTCATCGGCGTGTGGGTGGCACCCGAAGCCCGCGGTTCCGGGGTCATCGATGACCTGATGCGGTCTCAGTTGCAGTGGCTCCAGGACGAGGGGCACCGGCAGGTTCAGGTGTGGACCCGCGAGGACAACGTGGCGATGCTGCGCGTGGCTGAACGGCACGGGTTCACCGTCACCGGCAACACCAGAATCCGCTCCCACACCGATATTCCCTCCATAGAGCTGATCCGCGACCTGCCGTGAGTGTCGGCGGCCTTGTTGCCGCCGAACGCCGCGCTTGTTCACCGGAACTAAAGTCGCTGTAGCTCGGCTGAAGCGCGTTGACTCGCCGGAGCCGAGGACATAAATTCTCTCGCGTTGCAGCGAATTGACCACGTGGTCTTATGTTTTCGAAAATTGTCCCAGGTGAATAGAAGCGTGAGGCGTAGTGAATTCGGTGGGTAAGTCGATTTTTTCGATTGTCGCGCGGGTGGCGGGTGTCGTCGGCCTGACGCTGGCCACAGCCGGGGTCGCCTCGGCCATGCCCGTCGCCGCCAAGCCGGCCGGAGCCGCATGCACCGATGTGGACGTGGTGGTGGCCCGCGGTACTGCCGAGCCGGGCATCCTCGGTGTGATCGTCGGCGACCCGATTTACGTCGCACTCCAGCGCGCCATGACGGGACGCACGACCAGCGCGTATCGGGTGAACTACCCGGCCGATCTGAACGAACCGGTCTCGGTGCAGGCGGGTAACCGCGATCTGGTCGACCATGTTGTCGCCCAGGCGAACGCCTGCCCGCATCAGCGGTTCGTCATCGTCGGCTACTCCCAGGGCACCAACGTGGTGGCCAACTCGGTCGGCGTCAGCAGCGACGGTGCACTGGTCGGTGGACCCATCGCGGCCACGCTGCCCGAGTGGGTCGAGCCGAAGGTGTCGGCGCTGCTGATGTTCGGGCCGCCGATTCGCGCCGCGGGCCGCGGCATCACCGGCCCGTACGCCGGGCGCACCTGGGAATTCTGCGCGGCGGGTGATCCGGTCTGCCAGGCATGGGGCATCAATCCGTTCGCCCACCTGAGCTACATCGCGCACACTCCCGAGGCCGCAAGCTTCGCTGCTGACCGCTGAGGGCGCGGACGGCAGCGATATAACTGGTCCGCGCTCTACGGGAGAGGGTGGAACCGCCGTAGAGCGCGGCCAGTTCTCTTCGTCGATCAGCGACTCAGGTCGCGGAAGGCGTTGACGGAGAGCGGAACGAAGATCAGCAGCAGCACCACGGGCCAGACGACGGCCATCAGGACGGAATGGGCGGTGACCCAGGAGTCGCCGAGCACACCGGGATTACCGAAGAGCTGACGAGTGGCGTTGACCGTGGCGGACAGCGGATTCCAGTCGGCGACGACGCGCAGCCAACCGGGCATGGCGCTGGTCGCCACGAAGACACCGGAGAGCGCGCCGATCGGGAACTCCGCGGTCTGCACGCCGATGATCGCCGCGCTGCTGGTGAAGGCGAGACCGAGGTAGACGCCGATCCAGATCAACGCGAAGCGGAGCAACAGGATCAGGCCGATCGCCGCGACGAGATCGCCGATCGAACCGTGGTGGCGCCAGCCGAGCACCAGACCGGTCAGGATCATCACCGTCAGGGTCAGCATCGAGAGCAGCATGTCGCCGGCCGCGCGCCCGATCAGCACCGCGGCGGCCGAGATGGGCATCGAGCGGAAGCGGTCGGTCACCCCGCGATCGACATCGGTGGTCACCGCGAGCGCGGTGGCGCCGATGCCGAACAGCATCGTCATGGTGAACATGCCCGGCACCAGGTAGTCGCGGTATTCGCCGCCGCCCGGCACGCGCATCGAGCCGCCGAACAGGTAGACGAACATCAGCATGACGAGGATGTTGAACACCAGCGCGAACATGATGGGTCCCGGATTGCGGCGCCAATGAGCGAGCCCGCGCAGGGTGAGGGTCCAACTGTCCAGCAGCGCCCAGCGGAGGCCGCCGCTATTCGGGACGAGGACCCACGCATTCGTAGGGTCGCTGTCGGTTCGACCCGACACCCCCGCACTAACACCATCACCGCCAGCTAGACCCGACACCTTCGCACTCACACCATCACCACCAGCAAGGCCCGACGCCCTCGCACTCGCTCCATCACCACCAGCTAGACCAGGCACTGTCGTACTCACGTGATCACCGGCGGTTCAGTGTCGTTGCCGGTGAGGTGGAGGAAGACCTCGTCGAGGGTCGGGCGGCGCAGGATCAGGTCGTCGAAGCGGATGTCGACGTCGTCGAGCGCCCGGACCGCCGCCGACAACGCGCTCGCCTTGTCGGCGACCGGCATGCTCACCTGCCTGATGTCGGCGTCGAGGACCGGGTCCGCGGTGCCGAGCCTGCGCACCGCGTCGGCCGCCGCCGCGACGCGGAACCGGTCGTGCACCACGAATTCGATTCGGTCGCCGCCGATTCGGGACTTCAGCTCGCTCGGCGTGCCCTCCGCGATGACCTTGCCCGCATCGATGACGTTGATCCGGTCCGCCAATTGGTCTGCCTCGTCCAGGTATTGGGTGGTCAGCACGACGGTGGTGCCCGCCGCGACGAGCGCGCGGACCGCCTGCCACACCTCGTTGCGGCTGCGCGGGTCGAGCCCGACGGTCGGCTCGTCCAGGAACAGGACGGCGGGTGCCAGGATCATGCTCGCGGCGAGGTCGAGCCGACGGCGCATGCCGCCGGAATAGACCTTGACCGGCTTGTCGCCGGTGTCGGCGAGGCCGAACTGCGCGAGCAGTTCGGCGGCGCGGCGGGCGGCCGCCCGCGGCGTGAGGTGGAACAAGCGGCCGAACATGACGAGGTTCTGGGTGCCGCTGAGGACCTCGTCGAGCGCCGCGTGCTGGCCGACCAGCCCGATGCGGCTGCGCACCAGGTCGGCCTGGCGCGCCACATCGAAGCCTGCGACGCTGGCGTGGCCGCTGTCGAAGCGGAGCAGGGTCGCGAGGATGCGCACCGAGGTCGATTTGCCCGCGCCGTTCGGGCCGAGCAGGCCGCACACGGTGCCCGGTGGCACGGCGAGATCGAAACTGTCGAGGGCGTACTTGTCGCCGTAGCGCTTCCGGACACCCTCTGCGGTCACCGCGGCAGCACTCATACCGTGACCGCCTCGTACGCCGCCGCACGCGCACGCAACACATGGTCACCGATGTCGAGCTCGGCGACCTCGCGCGCGCCCTCGATGATCTGCATGATCTTCGAGTCGCGAAAGTAGCGCCCGACCCGGCTGTCCGGCGCGCACCCGGCGGCGCCGAGCAGCTGCACCGCATGCTCGCTCACCGAGGCAGCAGCTTTGGCCGCAACGTATTTCGCGACGACGGTGGCCAGGATCGCGTCGCGTTGGTGCGCGGCCCGCTGGTCCGCCGCCCGCTCGCACAGCGCCCGCGCGCTCTCCACGTCCACCCAGCAGCGGCCGAGCATCGCCCGCACCGTCTGATGATCGGCGAGCCGCATCGAACCCTGCGCTCGCTGCGCAACATGATCGCGGGTGTCGGCAAGACAGGCCTGCGCCATCCCGAGGCAGCCCCAGGCGATGGTGAAGCGACCGTGGTCCAGAGCGGTGCCGACGGCGTGGGACAGCCCGAATCCCGGTTGCCCGATGACGTTTTCGCCGGGAACCAGCACGTTGTCGAACGACAGGTGCGCGATGCGCGCGCCACGCATGCCGAGCTGGCCGGACACCGGTTCCACGGTCACGCCGGGACCATTCGTCTCGACCAGCGCCGCCATCGAGCCCGCCGTTGTCCGCCCGAGCACCAGCACCACGTCCGCGGCAGCGCCGAAGGTGATCCACAGCTTGCGCCCCGACATCCGCCAGTCCGCGCCGGTCCGCTCGAATGTCGTTCGGATGCCGGACAAGTCGCTCCCGGCGTTCGCCTCGGTCACGGCGAGCCCGGCGACCATCGCGCCGCCGGTGAGCGCAGGCAGCCACCGCGTGCGTTGCGCCGCGGTCCCCCACCGGTCCACCACCGCGGCAACCATGGCCTGGACGGTGAACAGTGAACGCACGGAGGTGCACGCGAAACCGAGCCGCGCCGCCACCGCACCCAACTCGTGCGGGCCGAGGCCCGACCCACCGAACTCCACCGGCCGGTCCGGCCCGAAAAGCCCGGCGTCCCCGAGCATTTCGATCGCGGAGGCCGGCAACCCGTCTCGATCCCACACCGCGGCGTCGGCCGCCGCGATCTCGATGACCTGCTCGATCCCGAGCACCGACGCGCACCCGCCGGTGCGTTCGCCTGCTTCCTGGTGATAAACGCACCGGGAGTCGGCCACGATCCCTCCTTGTGCCACAAGACCGTTGCGGCGGTCAGCCGGTCATTTAGCCGGCGGTTGGTTGAGTGCGTCGAGGAGCAGGAGGCCGCCGAAGACGGCCATCGGCATGCCGACCGCGATGACCCCGACGGCAGCGCCGATGGTGGATCCGACCAAACCTGTTGCGAGACAACCACCGATGAACCCGGGGATAGCCAGGACCCCGATCGTGGCGACCAGACCGGCGGCCGCGCCGACGATGCCGCCGACGAGACAACCGATGCCTGCGCCGACGGCGGTGCCGATCAGCGTCCCGAGCATCACGCCGACGTTCAACTGGGTGGAGAACCGCATGAGCGCGTTGTTGAAGCTGTCGGACTGCGGATCGGTCGCAGGCCTGCTGTCGGCGATCGGATCTGGTGCAGGCACTGCGGAACTCGGGTCGGTCTCCGGCCGCAACGTGGCGGTGTTGCCGTCGACGGTGGCGTTGATCGGCCACCGCATCCCGTCGCGCACGTACGACAGTGGGAGCTCGACCAGCGGTCTGCCGTGCTGATCGTTGATCCGGAATCCGTTGCCGTCGGCGCTCAGCGAGCCGCCGTCGGTCCGCAGCACCACCGCGCCGTCGACGAGTTCGGCCGAATAGCCGATATCGCGTTCCAGCTCATCGGCATCGGCCGTGGACATCGCGCCGATCATGGTGGCGGCGGTGGCGATCGAGACCGCCGTGAGTTTCATCCGCATGGCACGTTCACTCTCCTCGGAAGGTGGCCGGATAGGCCGCGAACAGATCTCGGTAGAACGGAGTGGAGCGAAATTCGGCGCCGCCGAGATACTTTCCGTCCCAGTCGATATCGGCGTGCGGCTGGTCGGTGAACCGAGCGGTCAGCTGATAGTCCGGGTGGATGCGGTCGGCGCTCAACTGCACCGCGAAGCTCAGATCGAATTCGTCGCCGACGGCGACGGCCCTCGGGTTCTCGACGGTCGCGGGGACGAATACGGGCAGCCACGACGTCTGCTGCGCGATCGAATCGATGGGTTCCTGATCGTCCGGCGACACCCAGAGCCGAATGCCGAGGGCGATGCCGCCGAACTGGCCCGCGCGGTCGATGCGCACCCGCGACTCGTGCACCGCATAGTCGTAATCGGCGACGCCGAATTCCAGCACTTCGACCGTCGTCGGCGCCGCGAGTCTGCCGCTGTCCGGAACGTCGGTCCAGCACAGCCGGAGATCGAAAGGACCACCCACCGACTGGAATACCCGGTCGACATACAACGCATACTCCGCCTGAAAAGCCGGGCCTGCGGCGCCGAGCACGGCCGCGTAATCGAACGGCACGGCGACCGTTTCCACGCGATGCGGAATGAATATGCCGGACGGGCGAACCAGGCGTCTCTTGGCGTCGGCGAATATTTCGCAGATCCCCTCGGAACTGGCAATGGCGCCAATGGTTTCCGAGACGCACACGTCGGCAGGCTCGGGTAGCTCGATGGTCCGCGAGTCGCCGGTGAGCACCGTGATCACGTCCGCGAAACCACGTTCGGCGATCAGTGCCCTTGCCTTCTCGGCAGATTCGGGTAGCGCCTCGATCGCCCACACCTTGGTCGCGCCGGCCTCCGCGGCCACCAATGCCCAGTTCGCCTCGGCGCCGGTGCCGATGTCGACCACCGTGCGCCCGGACGCGCAACCGCGCAGGGCGCGATCGAAGGCCTCGACGCGCAGTGCGTCGGCGGTCATCATCGAGTACAGCTTCTCGTCGTAGACCGGATACTCGCCGACCGAAGGTATCAACGTGATACGGGGCGCGTCGTCGCCGACCGATGCGACGTTCGCGCGCAGTCGACCGCCATATCCGATGGATCGCATCCGCAGACCAGTCACCCGAATTCCCCTTCGAGAATGCACACCAACGAGATCGGTGATATGCCGTATTGCCATGACATCGAATGGATTTCGTATTCCGAAACCCGATGACTCGAACTTTAGGCAACCCGCCGCAACACCGTCAACGTTCGTGAACGCACAATCTGCGCACCCGAAAAGGGCACGCAGATATACGAAAAGGCATTATTGAGCGCGGCGAAATCAATGGTCGCCGCGAGATAACCGGGTCAGGCGGTGAGTCCGCCGTCTACGCAGAATGTATGCCCGGTGATATAGCTCGCCTGCGCTGAGGCGAGGAATGCGACAAGGTTCGCCACTTCTCGTGGTTCCCCGAATCGCTTGAGCGGTATCGACTTTCGAGCCGCGGCGGCCGCCTTCGGGTCGAGCGCCTTGGTCATGTCGGTGTCGATGAAGCCGGGCGCGACGGTGTTGACGCGGATCCCGAACCGCGCGACCTCAGCGGACAGCGCCTTGCCGAAGCCGATGAGTCCCGCTTTCGTTGCCGCATAGTTGGTCTGGCCGAGCACGGCGGTCAGTCCCGCCACCGACGACAGCGTCACGATCGAACCAGAACCGCGCCGCATCATGCCTGGCACCACGGCCTTGCAGACATGGCGGACGCCGGACAGGTTGGTGCGCAGCACATCGTCCCAGTCGGACTCCGTGGAACTGAACAGCAGCACGTCCCTGGTGATGCCCGCCGCGGACACGAGCACCTCGGCATCACCGAACCGCTCCTGCGCAGCCTTGACGAAATACTCGACCTCCGCGGGACTCCCGACGTCACACGCCGCGCGATACACCTGCGCACCACGGGCTTTGCATTCGGCGGCGACTTCTTCCGCGGCAATGCTCGGGCGCAGGTGGCAGAGCGCGATGTCGTATCCGTCGTCGGCGAGGCGAACGGCGCAGGCGGCGCCGATGCCACGCGCACCGCCGGTGACGATCGCGAGCGGCCGCGCAACGGTCATTTCTTCGCCTCCGTCTTGCCCTTCACCCACGCCGGTCCGGTGACGAACCAGACGATGGTGATCAGCAGCAGCGGCTGCAGCACGCCACGCAGCTCCGTGGCCTGGGTGGCGTCGGCGACCGTCACCGACAGGCCGAAGCACACCGCGATCGCGATTCCGGCTGCGGCCAACCACTTCACGAACGCTCTGATCTCGTTCTGCATCGCCTCCGGACCCTCCTTCGGCTTCTTCTCCGGCCGTGGCGCACCCGCGAACTTGTAGGCGAACCAGCCGTCGAGCCAGGCGATGGTCGACTTGCCGAAGACCACGGTCCAGCCGAGATAGATGCCTGCGAGCCGATGGACACCGGTGACGGCCGCGCCGTTGTACACGTCGATCGCCACCGCGGTCACCAGCGCGACGTCGATCAGCGGCACCATGGCGAGCACCACCGTGCTCGCCTGCCGCCAGCGCGCCACATACCGCAACAGCAGGCCGGTGGCCGCGGCGATCCAGAATGCCGCCTCGCAGGCCAAGATTATGGTCACCATCATCGCAAATCACCGCACCTGTCGAAGTGTGCTCGAGCACGCGAGCAGATAGACAATCAATCCCACCGCGATCAGGCCGGCACCGGCGACCACCGAGGTGACCGGGTCGAGCACCACGTCGGTGATGCCAACCCAGCTCAAGTATTTGCAGACCGCGTAGCCGAACGCCGATCCGACGCCGAGGCCTGCGACTACGCCGACCGCGGCGACCACCGCCCCCTCGACGCCGACGCTGCGCAGCACCAGCCCCCTGCTGAAGCCGATCTGCCGCAACGTCGACCACTCCTTGGTGCGGCCGCCGGTCAGCACGCCGAGCACCACGCCGAGGGCGAGCAGCAGGCCGATGCCGACCACGGTGGACAGCTGGGTCAGCGCCTCGATGATGATCTTCGACTCGGCCTTCTGCTTGACGCCGTAGTCGGCGATGGAGCGCGCAACGAGATTCGGCAGCCCGGCCGCGACGGTCGTCACCGCGCCGAGGGCGGCCGGGTCCTCGGTGCGGACCAGCAGGTACTGGAAGCCTGCGGCCGTCGCCGGATCGGCGGACACCACGAAGTCGCCCAGGGTCGGCGCGATGTCGTAGATGCCGGCGACCTGCACCGGCGAGCCCTGCACCTGGATCGAATCGCCAACGGCCACACCGAGCTTCGCCGCCGCCGCGGTGGAGATCATGGCGTGCTCGCGATCCACCGTCGCGGTTCCGGCGACCATCGAGAGCCGCAACGCGCCGCCGCCGACCGGACCGTCGATGGCGACGCCGTTGCCCGCGTGACCCGAGACGTCGACACCGTTCTGCGGCGCGACGGCCACGACTCCGCTCGCGCCGGGCACACCGCGCAGCGCACCGACGTCGGCGGCCGAGATCACGAACCCGGTCTTGGGCTCGACGACCAGCTGCGCCCCGACATTCGCGTCGATCTGCCGGTTGATGGAGGTATCGGTGGACGTCGCGAACACCGAGATGATCGCGACGAGTGTCGCGGTGAAGCCGATGCACGACACCGCGACCGCGGCCTGGGTGCGCACCCGGCCGACGCTGCCGAGCCCGAACCAGGGCAGCAACACCCCGCGCGTCCCGCCGATCTCGGAGAACGGCGCGAACACCCGAAGGGCAGGCGCGGCGAGCACGAACAACCCGAGCAACACCAGGCAGTAGCCGACGACAATGCCGGTGAAGCCGAACCGCTCGGCGGTCGTCGACCAGATGCCGAGCGCGATCGAACCGACGGCGAGCACGAGCAGCGCGGCACGGCGCACGAGGGCGAACCGCCGTGCCGCGCCTGCGTTTTCCGTGCGCCGCGGGCCGGAGATCACGTCGCCGAGGAACCATGCGCCGCCGAGCAGCACCGCGACCGCGAGCACCGCGCCGAGCCACGTCCACGCATCGATGGCGACGCCGTCGACGGTGAAGGTGCCAAGCAGAATCTGATCGGTCGGCACCAGCGCATCGGCAAGCAGTGCGAGGGCGGTGCCGACGATCGCGGCCCCGATCAGCATCACGAACGCTTGAATCGCCTTGACCGCCTGGATTTCTCGCGTCGGCACCCCGATGCGGCGCAGAATGTCGAACTGCGGCCGCAGGCTCATCGCCAACAGCACCAGCGAGAACACCAGGGCCGCGGCCAATCCGCAGACCAGCACCGCGGCGAAGATGATCGCGATGACGCCGACGAAGCTGACATTCGAGATCTGTTGCGAGGTCAGCTCATCGACATAGTCAGCGCGGGTCCGCACGGTGGCGCCCGATTCGGCGAGCCGATCCGCGGCCGCCTTCGCGTCGAGGCCGCTCAGTGACACCAGCGTGTACCCGTCGCCGAGCACCTCACGAGCCAGCGCCGCGGTGCCGAGGCGCACCGACGTGGCTTCCGCGATCGCGGGCAGGTTGTTCTCGACCGGAACCCGAATTCCGTTGACGCCCATCACTTCCGCGCTGCCCCGTCCGGAGGCCGCGGCGTCGGCAGCTACGTCGGCGGGACCGAATGCCAGCGCGGGCGTCGGCTGCGCACAGGCGCCGTCGGCCCGAACGAAGTATCCGGTCACCGACTGCGACGACACGGCGCCCGCATACAGGACGACCTGGCCGGACGCCTGCGCCAAGACACACGCACCTGGCGCCGCACCGGCAGCCTCAGCGATCGCGCCGTCCGGCAGCGGTGTGCTCGACGTGACGATCAGCTCCCCAGGCAGCACGCTGCCCGCGATGGCCTGAGAGATCTTGTCGCGGTAGGACATATACAGCCCGCCGGGAATCAAGAGCGCGGCGAGCAGCGCGATCGAAATGATCAGGACGAGCACGGTCTGGCGCCGGAGCCGACGGAGCTGACCGACGGCGAGGCCGACCATCATCTGCAGCCGTGGCATGGTCACACCGCCACCCGGTTCTCCGAGTACGCGACAACCTCTTTCACGGTGGCGCCGACCAGGTCGTGCTGGATGCGGCCGTCGCGAATGAGCAGCACCCGGTCGGCGAACTCGACGAACTGCGGGTCGTGGGTCACCGCGACGATGGAGATGCCGCGCTCATCGACGATGCGACGCAACAGTTCTCGGATGCGGGCCGCGTTGTGCGAGTCGAGCGCGCCGGTCGGCTCGTCGGCGAAGATGACATCGGGTTCGGAGACCAGCGCCCGCGCGACCGCCACCCGCTGCTGGGTGCCGCCGGACAGTTCGTCGGGCAGCATCGACAGGTACCTGGTGATCCCCAGGTCTTCGCACAGTGCGCCGAGCTTCTGCTGGTCGACCTTCTTCCCTGCGGCGCGGGCAGGAAGCAGGATGTTGCCGCGCGCCGACAGCGAGTCGAGCAGGCCGTACTCCTGGAAGACGAAGCCGAAGTGTTCGAGCCGCATCCTTGACAGGTCGCGGTCGGACTGCTGGTAGATATCGCGCTCGCCGTAGTGGACCGTGCCGCTGGTCGGCGTCAGCAGCCCGCTCAGGCAGGAGACCATGGTCGTCTTCCCCGAGCCCGAGGGGCCCATGACCACGGTGAACGATCCTGCACCGATGTCTAGATCGACCGCGTCGAGCGCGACGACCGCCGCGTCCTTCTTGCCGAACGATTTGGTGACTGCTCGCAATCGCAACACCGGAGCCGAGGGATCTGTCGAGAGCTGCACAGCACCAAATCCTTTCGTTCGCCAAACCACCCCGAAGAACGCCGAACCGCGTTTCGTACTCCGATTATGGTGGTCGTCTGCCCGTCGCCCGTCGTCCTCCTTTATGACTACATCCGGGACGAGAGGACGACATCCGCCGGTGAGCTCAGTGAATTCCGGTCGGCGGGAACGGCGGACGGTCGGCGAGTCGCACCACCACCAGGCGCGGGCCGCTGCCTGCCAGCGCGGTGGTGAGCGTTTTGGGAAGTAAGTCCGGATCCGCCACCGCGGCGGTGCTGAAGCCCGCCTCTCTGGCCAGCGCGGTGATCGCCTCGGCCGCATCGAAATCGACGATCGTCGTGTCGTCCCTGGACAGGGCGGGCCAGCCGAATCCGCCGTTGTCCAGGCAGATGTAGCAGATGTCCGCGCGCGCCCGTCCGGCGGCGACGATGGTCGGCAGATTGGTGAGGAAGGCGCCGTCGCCACCGACCGCGACGACCCTGCGTCCGTCGAGGGCGGCGCCGAGTGCAGCGCCGAGGCCGAAGCCGAGCGGGGTCTGCTCGCTCGGCACCAACGGCCGCACGCCGGGCGGAAGGGTGAAGCAGGGCGCGTAGTACCCCCACAGGTCGGCCAGCCCGTTCTCCTGCGCGAGCACCTCTACGCGCTGTCCGGGCAGCACCTCGCCGAGCGTGTTCCAGAAGCCGACCGTTCCGGACCCGTCCGCGGTGCGCAGCGGTCGCCACGGCTGCCACCACGGCGGCGCGCTGCTCGGTGCGCCCGCGAAAGCGGCGGCCAGGCGCAGGAATACACCGGCGTCGCAGACCACCGGATACTGTGCGGGCACCGCGCGATCGAAAACGGACGAATCGGTATCGACGTGCACCAGCATCGGCCGTCCCGGCTCGTCCCAGCCCATCAGCGCGGTCTCCTCGAGCTGGCTGCCGAGCACAACGACCGCGTCGGCCACGGCCAGTGCCGCGCGCGATTCCTCAGGCAAATACAGACCGGCCAGTCCGCCGAATCGCGGATGGTCCTCAGGAAAGACACCGCGACCGGAGGCGGTGACGAGGCACAACGCATTCCAAGCCGCGGCAAGCGGCACACCGTGCGCGACAACGTCCTCGGCGCGAGTGCCGCCGCCGAACAGCAGCACCGGGCGCCGCGCCGCGCGCAACGCCTCGAACACCGGCGCCATGGTCTCGGCGGACTGTGCCGGTGGCATCGGCGCCGCCACCGGGATGTCCTGCGTGGCATCGGGCAGCACGCCATCGGCAAGATCAGGGGAAATCAACAGGTGCACCGGGCCGCGGCGACCGTGCTCGGCCAGATACTGGGCGCGGGCCACCGCCCATGCCAACTCGGCGGTAGTCGCCACCCGGTGCGTCCACACGAACAGGCCGTCGCTCAGTGCCGCGACCGGAAACTCCTGGAAGCCACCGCGACCGATCACCGCGTCCCGGTTGGTCGTACTGATCACCAGCAGCGGTGTCCGCGAGGCGTAGGCCTCCGAGATGCCGATCAACGCGTTGAGCAGATTGGGCCCTGCCGCGGTCGCGAGCACCGCCGCCCGATCGTTGAGCCGAGACCAGCCCACCGCGGCATACGCGGCCGTGCGCTGGTCCTGCATCGCGGCGAACGTCGCGCCCGCCGCGCGCGCGGCATCGATGATGTCCGGATCGTCACCCGGCACACCGGCATACAGCCGGGACCCGGAGCGTTCCAACAGACGCACGATCTCGTTCCAGATCCCGTTCACCGCAAGTCCTTTCACTCTATGAATCGAACGCGGAGCACCCCGGCGGCGCACACCCGCGGCCGTTCGGTGTCGAGCCACATCGTCACGTCGCACCGCACGTCGACCCGGCCTGGCCCCGGCTTCGCGTCGATCACCTTGGCTTCCAAACAGATTGCGGTGCCGACCGGCACCGGTGCGGCGAAACTCAGCCGGTCGAAGCCGAGGTTGATCACCCGATCGCAGTCGGGGACATCGATCGTCTCTTCGATCATGGCCGGTATCAGCGCGGCCACCAGCATGCCGTGCGCGAGGGTGCCGCCGAGTTCCGCGCCGGCCCGCTCCGGGTCGGTGTGGATCCACTGCATGTCCTCGGTGATGGCGCCGAACGCCGAAACCCGTTCCTGGGTCAGCTCGATCGAGCGCGACCGCCGGGCCGGGCGGCCGATCTGATCGAACAGCACGGACATGACCTCGACTGCAGTCATCGCTGCGCTCCTATCTCGTCGAGCACCCGTTCCCGCACCGACCGCCAGTGCGTGTCGGTGAATTCACTCGCGCCAGGCACCTGATATCCCACCTCGGCGAACTCCGCCTCGGTCAGCGTGCCGACCACCCGTGGCCCCAGCTTCGAGCCGTCCGCGACGCAGTCGGCAAGCAACGCTTCCGGCCGCACCGCGTTGTGCACGAAGATCCGGACGGTGTTCGGATTGTGCACGGCGGCAGTCATTTCGAAGCCGCGGCGATTGTCGAAGTGATACAGATAGCGCAGCAGCACGAGCATCGCGTCCATGCCGACACCGTTGCCCCACGCCGCGTCGCCCGCCAGCACCACGCCGATGTGCATCCGCGCCGGATCGGCCAATCGGCAGTCGTAGATGCCGATCGGCCGCTGCCCCGGCGCGGTGTCGCGGCGATAGATGTAGCCGAGCAGGCGATCCGACGCCTGCGCCATGTCGTCGAGGCTCCTGGCGTCGACCGGCGCGACCGCCGACCCGGCGACCAACCGCTGCGCCGCAGACTCGAAGACATGGCTCAGCATCTTGGACGGATCGACCCCGTTGCTCTCCTCCAACCGAGTCCACCTGCCGAGCAACGTCACCGTCTACTCCGTCTCGGCCAGGTGCTCGCGAATCGCCTCGCGCAACCGGCGCGCGGTGCGGGCGTAGCTCCGCTCCGATTCGGCGGCACCGTTTTCGACCGCTTGCAGCCGACGAAGCAGCGGTCCGGTGATCGACCACACCAGGCCGTCCCAGTACCGTCCCTCGGCGAAGAAGCGATCCTGCACCAAACCCTCACAGCGGAAATACTCCGACGCCATGGCGTATTCGAGCAGTAGCCGGTTGTAGACGCCGAACCAGATTTCGAGGCGATGCACCTCGGTGCTGTTCAACAGGTAGCGCACGAACTCGTCGAGCGCCGCCTCGACACCGGCCGATTCCAGGGCGGCGTCATCGGCACTGTGCAGGACGACCTCGAAAACCCCTGGCGTTTGCAGACGTTGGGCCCGCACGACGCCGAGCCCGTCCTCGCCACCGCTGATCACGAAGGCAACGGCCGACTGCTCGATCGCCGCAGCGGCGTCGCGATCGCGCAACCACTGCGGGCCTGCGGTCGACACCGCAGAGAGCGGATTGCCGCTGATCAGCCGGGCCGCACGCGTCGAATCCTCCTGCGTGAGCACCGGTTCCAGCGCGAGGAACTTCATCATTGGTGCACCGGGTCCTTGCTGTTGACCAGGTCGAGCAGATCACCGGCGGTCTTCGCGCCGATCACCTCCTCCTCGCTCAGCGACACCGAGTACGCCGACTGCAGCCGCAGCACCAGTTCGAGCATGCCGAGGGAGTCGAGTTCGAGGTCGTCGACGATCGAATCCTCGGCGGCCACCGTCGGCGGCTCGTCCAGGTCGTTGATCCGCTCGATCTCGGCGGCGACGATGTCGAAGAATTCCTTCTCGTTGGCAGGCATAGCAATCATTCCCTTCATATCTGAACCAGAATCGAGCACGATGTCCCGCCGAACCCGAAGGAGTTGACGATCCCTGCTTTCGGTCCGGCGTTCTCGACGGTGCGGCCGTGCGCGACGACCTGCGCACCGACGGCCTCGATCGGATCGAGGCAATGCTGGGTACCGAAGATCCGGCCACCCCGCAGCGTCTCGAAAGCGACCATGGCCGAGGCCAATCCGGCCGAATGCACCGAATGGCCCACCTCGCCCTTGCAGGACGAGACGTACAGCTCGGTGTCGAGCGAGCGACCGAGCGCCGCCACCGCATCGAGTTCGATTCGATCGCCGTGCTTGGTGCCGGTGGCATGCGCGGAGACGAACTGGGGCGTGACCCCGGCCTGTCGCGCCGCGCTCTGCATGCACCACAGCTGGCTGTCGAGATCGGATTGGGCGCCGAGGCCGAGCGTTTGCACACCGATGCCGCTGATCACCAAGCGGTCCGTGCGGTTCGGCGCGGCCGCGCCCAGAATGACTGCGCCGACAAAGAATCCGAGCGCCGTGCCGTCGGCGCTGGCGTCGAAGGGTCGGCAATGGTCGAGGTCGGTCAGCGCGCCTGCGCTGGCGAACGCGGCCTCCTCGATGAAACCCGGTGCGGTGGCGCCGAGCACGAGGGCGTGGTCGAAACGGCCGCTCTGGATCAGCGAGGTGCCGACCGCCAGCGCCAACCCCGCCGACGCGCAGGCGTGCGAGATGATCAGCCGGTCGTTCGGCAACGCGGCAAGACGTGGATGGGTCCGCGTCGGCGTCGGCGCGTACTCCTCGATATTGGACGGGAAGTAGACACCGGCGGTTTGGGCCGCCTCCACGATGACCAGCCGGGAGCCGAGCACCTCGGGATTGCGGTCGAGCAACACATCGACGCAGTGCGCGAGCACCTCGGCCCTGGACAACCGCGCGGTCTGCGCGTCGGCGAGGTGCGGGCCGGGATCGAAGGCCGACGCGGTCTCGTATCCGGCGGCACGATGCGCGCCGAGATAATCTACGACAGTTGCGTGCATGGCATCTCCATCGATCCGTTCAGATGAGCCGCCACTTGGGCCGAGAGCCTGCGGCGATCCACTTTCCCCGCCGCCGTCAGCGGCACGTCGGCGTGCCGCATCAGCAGGATGTCGCGCGCCTTGAACTGCACAGGGAACGCTCTGGCGTCCGCGACGATCGACCGCGCCAGTTCCGCGTCGTCGCCTGCGTCGACCGCGTCGGTGATCGCCACCAACACCACTCGCCGCCGTCCGTTGTTCGACGGATCCACCTGCAGCACAGCCACTTCGGGCGCCGTGCGGTCGGTGCCGCGCACCTGCTGCTCCAGCACGCTGGAATGCAGCTTCGCGCCCTGGCTGATCAGCATCGCGTCCAGCCGGCCGTGCACGGCGAGCAGGCCGGACGGGTCGAGGGTGCCGATGTCCTTGGTGCGCAGCCAGCCGCCGTCGGTCAGATCCGGATTCGGGATCAGCTGTCGCTGCTCGGCAGACCAGACCTGGTCGGCGACACTCGCACTGCGGACCTGGATCTCGTCGTCGACGATCCTGACCTCGGTGCCGACCAACGGGATTCCGACATGTCGCGGCGAGTAGTGCGCGCCGATCGAGATCGCGACGTTGGGCCCGGCCTCGGTCAACCCGTAGCCGTTGTGCAGCGGGGCGCCCGCGTCCTCGAAGAAGTCGAGCAGATCGTGCGCGACCACCTCGCCACCGACGCCGCGAACGGTCAACGCCCGCACAGCATCCGCGAGATCGGCGTCGCTGCGCATGGCCTGCGCCAGGTAGCGCCACACGCCGGGCAGCGTGTCGAGGCTGTCGCACCGGCGCGCGATGAGCATCGCCAGCAGATCGCTGACTGAGGTCGCGTCGCAGGTCCGGAATTCGGTGCCGTATTCGAGGGCGAGGTTGAACACGCTGAACCCGTACGAACTTCCCATGCCGAGAGCCGTCGCGTAGCGGGTGGTCTCCGTGGTGCCGAGACGTTCGGTCGTGGCAGTTGCCTGGTACGCCAACGCTTCCGGTGACCAGGCGACGTACCGGCCGAGGCCGCTGGTGCCGGAGGTGGTCGCCAGGACGGGGGGTACCTGTGCGCCCGTCGGGCACGTCACCACGGTGAGGTCGCCGATCGTCCGATACGTGTCGAAGGCCTTGGCCTGCTGGTGCGGTGCGCCGAGGATGAACGGAACGCCGAGTTCCCGTGCGATCAGGTAGGCGTAGGCGTAGGCGCGCGGTTGCGCGGGCGCAAGCAGGGCGTGCTGTCCGGCAACGAGAACCGAAGCCAGTTCTCGGCGTAGCGATTCCATTTTCGAGGTGGACAGCGGCACCCCGTTGATCACGGGCAGCGTACGGCGCTCAGTCATGGCGGAAGCTCCCCAGCGTCACGGTGGCTCCCGCGTTGTCCGGCGCGGACAATTCGGCCTCGAGCAGCACGCAGCGCGGCTCGCCGGTGCCGATCGCCAGCCCGGTCAGCACCACGAGCGCAACCTCGCGTTCGCACGAGACGGCAAGGGCCGCACCGCGCCAGCCGCGCTTGGTGCTGGTGCCGAATACTCGGCAGCCGTCCGCGTTCAACACCTCGGTAGGCAGCGTCGGCCGCTGCTCGCGCTCGGCGGCCGCGTACATCGCGGCAGCCCAGTCGATTACCTGCGGGGAGCAGAAAAGGATGTTGGCGGCGTTCTTTTCGGCCTCCGGCACGTCCAGCGTCTCGAGGTACTTGGCGAGAATCCGGCCGATCTGCGTGTTCCATCGCAGAAAGTCCATGGTGTCGACGGTCTCGGTGCGGACCTGCCCGAGTACCGGCTCATCGCTGCGCATCGACGCCTCCACGTTCGGCCGCATAGCGGGCCAGCTCGGCCGACAGCAGCAGCGGCCGTGCCACCGGCTCGCGCCCGACACCCGCCGAAATCGTGCCATTGCTGCCGAATCCGCCGAACGGCTCGTGCCCGTTCTCGAACTCGAAGGCGGTGCGGGCACCGGTATTTCGCGCACTGCCGACCCGGTCGACGCCGACCAGCTCCGCGACGCCGAACACACTCAGGTACATCCCGTACGGCTCGGTTTCCGGCGCGTCGAGGAAGTCGACGACCTGGTCGAGGTGGTCGTAAACGACCACATTGAAGATCGGGCCGAACAGTTCGGGGACCGAGCGGGCGATCTCGGGCAGCCGCCGGACCGCGACACCGATCGGGCAATGCCGGTCGTCGGCGCTGATCTCGCCGGTCCACACCAGCGCGGATTCCAGCGTGTCCAGCTCCGCGACGGCGCGATCGTAGGTGGTCATGTCCGCCAGCGGCGCGCTGATCAGCCCCGGCGTGGTACCGGTCGACACGACCGGGATCGTGGCGAGCCGCCGCACCAGCGCGGGGACGAACTCCTCGGCCACCGCCGCGTCGACGAAAATGGCGTCGGGGCACAGGCAGTCCTGCCCGTTGTTGTACAGCCGGGCGGCGACCGTGGCCTCGACGGCGTTGGTCAGCTCGGGCCCGGACAGGTCGCGGCCGATCACGATCGGGTTGATGCCGGTGCCGAACCCGAGGAAAAGCCCACTTGCGCATTCCTTGTCAACCGCGCGGCCGTTCTCCGGCTTGCCGCTGAAGACAACGACGCTGCCCTGCGAGATCTCGGCGAAGGTGGCCTGCGAATAGGTGCGCATCCGGTCGCCGACATCGATCGGACCGTCGGACAGGATCGCGGCGAGCTCGAGGTAGGCGGACTTCACCCGAGAAGCCGGACGGGCCAGCACATTTCCACAGAACAACGACGGCAGTGCGACGAAAAGCGCCAAGCTGTACAGCAGATTGTTCGCGGGCAGGAACACTCGCAGCTGGGTTTCGGGGTCGGCCTGCCGGTACGCGGCGTACTCGACGCCCGCGGTGTTCAGCAGGTCGATCGAATCGGCGATCTCGGTGTCGACGCTGTCGATGGTGGCGATCGGGGTCAGCACGTCCCGGATCTGGTCGCGCCGGCAATCGATGAGTGCGGCGGTGCTGCACGCGATTTCGATGATCCGGTCGATATCGGCGCGCCGTGCGCCGTCGTTGCGTAGCGGTGGTGTCGACAAACTCGTCATCGGGGACTCCCGCATGGCAGCGCGCAATCGCCGAACCGCACGGTCACCCGGTCGGCCGTGTCGAGCACCGTGCCCTTCTTGTTCGTGTATTTGACCGCGCTGACCTCGGCAGTCCCCTGCGCGTCCCGCAGATACCGCAGCACACTGCGGGCGCCGCGGCCAGCGGGTTCCCATCGCTGATCGTCGACAGAAGAGCGGATGGTGACCACGTAGTCGGATTCGGCGTCGATTCCGGTGATCGGGCACGCCCAATCGACCCGGCCACACGCCTCGGCGAACGACGCGGCGCCGAGGCCACGCAGCACCACCTCCTGCGCCCGTGCCGAGAGAGCCGAATCACCGCCCGGCGTCGAACTGTTGGTGTTCTTGCCGAGGTTCGCGATGTCGCCGCAACCGGCAAGCGCGGCACCGGCCAACGCGATTACCACGCCGCGGGTCGCGACACGATACATGGTGTCGTACATGTGCACTCCTTCCTACCGATCGGACTCGGTTGTCGTACCGGCTGTTTCGATGGCCGCACCGACGTGGTCGACGTAGCTGCCCGGCGGCCGTTCGGCGGTGATCGCGAGCTCGACCTGCCGCGCGATGGTCTGCACCGTCGGCAGCGGCACTCCCGACCGCAGCGCCACCTGGCGGCGGTCCGCGGAGGCGGCGGGTTCGCGCAGATCCATCAGCATGGCCGCCGGGGTGCCTTCGACCATGTCGCTGACGACGGTGGTCAGCGCGAGAGCGGAACTGTGTGTCCGCCACCACTGTTCGATCAGCTGCTCGCCGCGGTGCTTGCTCTGCGCGATGGCGAAGTAGCTGTCGAATTCCTCGATGGTTCCGAAGAAGTGCGATTGCACGCTGGTCAGATAGACGATGGCTGAGCCGGGCCGCAGCAGCGGCGCGAACGATTCGAGGACAGCAACCTGTGCCTCGCCGTTCACCAGAGCGGCGTATCCGGGTGGCGCGTCGCGCTCCATTCCGCCGGAGGCATTCAGCACGAGTGCGTCTACTCGGCAACCGGTTTCGGCCACGGTCGCGGCGAAGGCGGACAGCGCGCGAGAGTCGGTGATATCGGCCCGATGGCCGTACACGGCGGCGTCGGGGTATCGCTGCCGCAACCTGCTCAGCATCGTCTCGGCCCGGCGCTGTGCCTGCCGATAGCAGAAGTGCACCTCGAATCCGGCCGCTGCCAGCCGCATACAGATCTCGGCGCCGATGCCGCGCGAGCCACCGGTCACCACCGCGACGCTCATTGCCACTCCCCCTGGCAGATTCCCGGCAGCCAGGACTGCGCGCGCCCCTGCCAGAACGACAGCACCGCGAGCACGCCTGCTCCGCCGGTCGCGAAGTCGGCGGAGGCGCGGGCCGACAGTTGGCCTGGCACATGGAATCCGCGGGCGCCTGCGCCGGAGAACGCGGCGATGCTGGCGGCGATCTGCTCGTTGCACCGGTCGAGGTAGGCGGCGTCGAACCAGTCCGTCCGTTCCCGGAGCACCGCGTTGGCGGCGAGACCGCCCGCCAGGCCGATGTACAGGCCTGGCTGCACGCCGACCCGGCTGCACGCCGCACGTTGCAGCGCGAGGCGGGTGTCCGCGCCCGGATCCCATGCGTCGCCGAGTTCGGCTGCGGCGATCAACAATCCGGCGTTGCCACGGTCCAGATAGCTCAGCATCCTGATCTGGCCGTCCCAGTGATACAGCAGCGGCTCGCCCGCGTCGTGCGACACGTATGTCGCCAGCTCCGTGTCCATCGCGACGCGGGCGGTCTCGAGGTAGCTCGGCTTCGCCAGCACGGCATCGGCGCGGAACAGCGCGAGCGCGGCGCCGGACAGACCGTTCAGCAAGCCGGTCACCGCGGTGTCCGACCCGAGCTGCGCGCGGACGCGGTGTTCCAGTTCATCGGCGGCCCGTTCGAGCCAGTCGGTGCCGATTTCGGTGCCGCCGTGCGCCCGCCACCACAGCGCGAGCAACACCTGCCCGGCCAGACCACCGCGCAGGTGCCACGGTGCCGCGGACAGCTCGGTGGTTTCCAGGAACCGCACCATCAGCCGGGTGGCCAGTTCGTCGGCGCCGAGTTCGGCACTGACGATGATGTTGCCCGCCCAGCCGTCGAGCAGGCCGTTGCCGAGCGCACCGAACTGCTCGAAGTTCTTCTCCAGCCAGGTGAGATAGCCTGCCGCGACGTGGTCGGGCACCGCGCCGATGCGCGACAGCGCCCATACCGCGCCCGCCGGACCGTGACCGATGCCGAAGCGGGCGAACTCGCCGAATCCGGCCGGGCTGCACGGAATCGGATAGCGGCTGTCGAAATCGAAGCTTTGCCTGAGGTTCTCGGCCACCAAGTCGGCGTAGCGGGCGAAGGTGTCCTCGGGTGTGACCACCGGGGACGACCCCCACCCGCCGCTCGCCGTGGCGCTGTCGGCTACGCAGAGCCGGCGGCGCATCTCGGCGCGCCATGCGGTATCCAGGTGAAAGGTGTTGGCGGCGAAGTCGATCAGCGTCGCCATCCCCTCGGTGATGTAGGTGGTGAGCGGCACCATCGGCACGTACAGGTAGAGCTCGGTGGCGGCGAGCGCGAACTCGTCCGCGCTCCGCCCGCCCGATCCGGGCCGGACGAATCCCTGTGCGCCGACGAACAATGCCGCCGTATCGGTATCGCGGGTGGCGGCCTCGAGATCGATGAGCCGCAGCTCGCCGTCCGGCTCGACGATCACGTTCGCGGGATGCAGGTCGACCAGGATCACGCCCGCCTCGTGCGCCGCGGCGACCAGGCGCGCCAGCTGCGCGATCCGCCGGGTCACCGATTCGGCGAAGGAGCGCGCGAGCTCGACCGGCACCGGATGTTCCGGCCGTCCCTGGATCAGCGCCGGATTACGCGCCGCCGACCACTCCTGCAGGGTCGATCCCGGCGCGTATCGGTAGGCGAGAAAGTCGCTGTCCCCCTGGGTGAAATAGTCGAGCACCTCCGGCGTGACCCCGGTGTGCGCCAGCGCCCGCATGCTGTCGCGCTGGGCGCCGAGTCGATCCACCGCGCTGCGCAGCCCGGCGTCGAAGCCGGTGAAATGCCGTGCTTCCTTGAGGATTACGGGGTCGCCGGTGTCAATGTGCTTGGCCCGGTAGACACCACCGGTGTTGGACATGTGCAGGGCGCTGACCACGGTGTACACCGGGCGCGGCCGCTCTGCACCCGCCGCGCTCGGCGTGGCGTCGACCGTCGCGGGACGCTCGGCGAAGGGCGGGGTATACGGACGCACCCCGCGCCGATCAGGCACCAGCGCACCCGTCTCGTCCGCCAGGGCCAGCACGGGCTCACCCGCGGCGTCACGGCCGTAGCGCGCCGTGAACGCGCCGTATCTGGTGTGCACGATCGAGTCACCGAGGCGGTAGTCGCCGAGCACCCGTGGCCCGCGGTGGTCACCGAACAGCCGCAGCAGCTCGCCGAACAGCTCGTCCAGATCGGTGTCCGCGTCCGGATAGATGACCGCGATCTTCCCCGAGGCTTCGCGCGGCGCGTACTTCCCGTTGAGCGCCCACGTATATTCGTGCCTGGCAGGGTGTTTGAACGCCAGCCCACGATCGAAGCACAGCCGCGCGGTCGCGGCGATCACCGCAGCGACATCGGGCAGCGCAGGCGCCAGGTGCACTTTCCAGCCCTGGGGCGCGAGCTCGTGTCCGAGCGGTGCGACAACCGTCCACGGCCCGCGACTGGTGGCCCCCCAATTGTCTGGCAGCTCATAGCATTCGATCGCGCCGTGCGGAATCGCGGCCAGGTGCGGATGCCGGACGGCGTCGAGCCGCCACTGCTCCAGCGGAGCGAAATACTCAGGGTCGGCCAGGGTTTCGAGATAGAACTTCATCGCGAACTCACGCCACCCTTCGGGCCGGATCGGCGTCGATGATCGGGAACACATCCCAGATCGGCGGGGCCACCGCCGCGTTCTCCGCTACGCTTGCGCTCGGCCGCGCCACCGGGTCGACGACCACCGTGCCCGGCCGTTCGCGCAAGGTGTCCAGCAGGGCGAGCACCGCCGGATTACGATCGGCGCCGGGTGGCAGATTGGGTGCGAGGACGATGCGCGCCGCGGTGGACTGCACGGCGCTCAACATCGGGGTGGACGCGTCGACGGCGGCAATGCGCGACAACGTGTTCAGCGTCGCGGGATAGACCAGCAGCACGTCGTGGTCGGCCAGCCAGGTGTGTGGTGCGAACGACTCGGCGCAGAGCACGGGATCGTCCCAGCTATCGATCGCGACCGGCGTGCCCGACAACGCGTGAATGCTGTGGGCGCTGACGAACTTCGTCGCCTGCCTGGAAAGCACGACGCGGACGGTGTCGTCGGCGCGATTCGCCTTCATCCAATTGATCCATACCGGCAGAAAGCAGCTGTTCAGCGTTCCCGTCGAAAACAAGATGATCCGCATCGGACAGCCGCTACCTTCCAGAATCACGTCAATGCAAATGTGCGGAGAATAAAAATGCCCGGCCGTTGCGGCCGGGCCGGTGTTCATGTGCCGAAACACATGAACACCGAAGCCTCAGACCTGAATCAGCAGCCGTTGGACGAGATGGAAGCAACCAGCTCCGCAGCGCCCGAGGTGGCGTCGATGTCGTGCAGGTCGGCGATGTTGGTGACGTCGATCATGATGATCTCCTTGTTTCTTTTGGTTGCGAAGCGGCATTTCCCGCCTCGCTCAAATTTCTATCAGAGCCATTCCGAATGCGGCAATGGAGCGATGGGACGAATTGGCGAAAACGATTTCAACAAACTCTCGCGTACCCGGATTCTTGCCACTAATGGCATTCGTGTGCATTGCCGAATAAACCGCAGGTCATCAGCAATAAGACAGGCCACCGCGGCCGGGGCGCGCGATGCGCGAACCTTCCGGCGCTACCAAGAAATTGGGGGCACCGCCGTCGCTGGCGATGCCCCCTTTACGAGCGGCGCTGAGCTATCCGGTTCGATTGATATCCGAATCCGGTTGTGCGCGATCGAGCCCGCCGTCCAGCCTGCTCGCCAACTCCTGCCAGCTTCTGGCATTAGCCCTTGCCAATTTGGCCAATGCATCGCGCGTGTGCTGCGGCGCAGTCGCCGCGAGTTCTTGCAGCGCATGAATATCCGTGAATGATCCAGCTAGGCGGCGCAGCAGCACCCTGCCCCGGTCGTTGAATCTGAGCGCCGGGTCATTACGCAACGCACGAAGGATCGCCTCTTGCGTCGAGGTCACCGTCGCAGGCGGAACCCTGCGCGGCAGCCCCACCGGTTCCGGACCGCCACGCAGTCGTTGCACGGGCGGCTCGACCGCCTGCCTCGGCACACCGTCACTCGGCCCGGACAACTGGTCGCGGACCTTTTTTGCCGTACCGACGGATATCCCTGCCTCTTTGGATATCTCCCGCAGCGAGGCCGCCGGGTTGTTCTTGATGATCTCGGCGGCGACCCCCCGGCCCTCCGAGACCGTCAAACGGTGCACCTTGCCGTCCCGCCCCACCCGAGTGTTCAGGCGGGCATTTTCCCCACCTGCACGCCGCCGCTCCGCGCCAACGGTCTTGTGCGACAACCCGATAACGCCGGCAATCAGCCGATCCGACCACTGCGGATGCGAGTAAACCAGCCTGCGCGCCGCCGCTTTGCGTTCCGCGAGTGTGAGCGGAAGTCCGTGTGCCACATTGGCTTGCACCGCGAGCGCGAAAGCATCATCATCGGATCCGTCGAAGTATTTGACCGCGATCGTCGGTCGCCCGAGTGCGATCGCCGCGCGTAATCGGTGCGCGCCGTCGATGACGCGCATGGTGGCGCGATGGACGATAATGGCGGGAAGCTCGGACTCGGTCTCGATGAGCACCCGCACATGGTCGGCGCTCGTTCGGTCGGCGCCGGTGCCCGCCGTGAAACGCGGCGAATGACCATAGGCGATCAATTCGACGCGAACTTGTTCCACGGGAATCGACGACCCGCTGGCAAGCCATTCGTGCAAAGGGGATTTTTCACCCCCGCCTGGCAACGTAGTTTCACGGCCGTCACTATGCGTCATCATCCCACCTGTCCCCAGTTGAACTCGATCGACGCCGACGTGACGAGCGGAAACCCCCTTCATCACTCCCGACATCAGGTCGGCGGTAATGTCAACGTTATTTCCACGGGGAAGTAAAACAGCGCCTTTCAGAAATGTCAACGCTTCACTTAGTAGGCAGCTGCCGGCACTTCTGCGTTCGCAATTCCCACACCCCGACTACCGCCAGGTGTTATCCTAACCAGTTCTCTCGAGTCCCCTCTGGTCATAATCCTGCTTCTTTCCGAGAATTTAACGCCGGGGGGTCCTCCGGTATGTCCCCCATCGGGTCGATCCGCCTCCTACTTTCGGCGGACCCTTCGCCGCCGCACCGTGTGCTGTCATGACCGAGTGAGCTACTTGTCGACGTTGTCGGCGACGACACGGGACGCGCTGATCGCGGTCTTCGTGTTCGCGGTAGGCATGCTGCTGTACCTCGCCGGCCTCGACACGATCACCGACTCCCCGAAACCCGCACTCCTGGTGCGGATGCTGCTGCTCGTCGTCATGTGCCTGGCAACCTTCCTGCGACGCAGGCTCCCTGTCCCGATGCTGCTGTTCGGAATCGGCCCACTGGCCATCGATTTCGCGCTCGGACCCTCCGTCCCGATCTGGCTGCTGTTCTCCGATCTCATCTATGCGGCGGTGCTGTACGCGCACGGCAACCTGCCGCGACTGGTGACGACCAGCTGCGCGACGCTCGCCGCGGCCGCGGTACTCGCGACGCTGATCGTCACCGGCGACTGGCGCAGCACCGTGCTGGCCGCCGCGCTCGCGGTCGCCTTCGTCGCGACACCCATCTGGTGGGCGACCACCGTCTACTCGCACAAGGCGATTGCCGACGCCGAACGCATCAGGGCACAGGCGATGAGCCTGGTTGCCGAGCTGGATCTGCGCGCAGCGGTGACCGAGGAGCGCAAGACCATGGCGCGGGATCTGCACGATGTGATCGCCGGTCACCTGTCGGCGATCGCCATCCAATCCGAGGCGACCCTCGGCGTGCTTGCCCGCCGCAGCACCGACACACCGATGGCGGGTGTCATCGGCTCGATCAGGTCCGAGAGCGTCAACGCGCTGCAGGAGATGCGCACGATGATCGGCCTGCTCAGCAGTGATGACGGCCCGACCGACGATCTCACCGCGCCACCGCGACTCGCCCAGCTGCCCCTGCTCGTCGACGCGGCCCGCGCCGCCGGGATCACGGTCCGCGTGCACACCACGATCGACGACGCCGAACTGCCGAGCGCGGTCGATCAGGCGGCCTATCGCATCGTCCAGGAGGCGCTGACCAATGCGATGAAACACGCGCCGGGACAGCCGATCGACATCGACATGCACACGGAGGCAACCACGCTGGCCATCTCCGTGCAGAATCCGGCGGGCCTGGTCGGCAACCTGGCCGCACAACCGACCGGCAAGCAGCGCGGACTCGTCACGATGCGGGAACGCGCGACGGCACTCGGCGGCACCATCTCGGCCGGACCCGACGCGGGCGGCTGGCGGGTGGTGGCCAGGCTGCCGCTCACCGCGGCACAGGTGGGATGACATTCGGCTGTGGTCACAAAGGAGGACGACTGCACGAAGCCGGGCGGCACACGATAGGCAGTATGCATATCTGGAGGTTCGTCGTACTCGCCGCGGTCGCCGCGACGGTGTCCGCGCTGGCCGGATGTTCGCACTCGACCGGACTCGGCGCCCGGCCGTCGACTCCGATGGCGGCGCGGCTCGTCGCACAGGCCGACGCGGTCCCGACGCCGACCCTGACGTGGACGCCATGCCAGGAACCCGAGCTGCACCGATATCAATGCGCGACGACGGAGGTGCCCGTCGACTATGCACAGCCGAACGGGGCCAAGCTCGAGCTCGCGGTGATCCGGCAGCTCGCCGGCGATCCCGCCACCCGCATCGGCACGCTGTTCGCCGCGGCAGGCGGGCCGGGCGACTCCGGCTTCGGCTGGGCGGCCAGCGGTGAGCTGTTCCCCGGCGAGGTGAGCCGCCGCTTCGACGTCGTCACCTTCGACCAGCGCGGCGTCGGCCGCAGCGCCCAGATCCGTTGCTTCGCCGATCCCGTTGAACAGCAACAGTTCTGGCAGGGCACCGCGATTCCACCCGCGAACAAGGAGCAGGAACGCGCGGACGAGCGCAGCAGCCGCGAACACGCGGCGGGCTGCGCGACCCACGGCGCCGGGCTGGTCGGGCATCTCACCACCGTCGACGCGGCGCGCGACCTCGATCTGCTGCGCCGAGCGGTCGGCGAATCGAAACTCACCTATCAGGGTGGCTCCTACGCCAGCTACCTCGGCGCGGTGTACGGCGCACTGTTCGGCGACCGGGTCCGCGCGCTTCAGCTCACCTCGATGATCGATCCCGAGGCCTACACCAGCGACACCCGCAGTGTCATCGCGGACACCGCGGTCGGCACCCAGGAAGTGCTCGGCGAGTTCCTCCGGCTGTGTGCGCAGACAGGCGGCGCGCGCTGTGCGTTCGCGGGCGGACCGGTGCCTGCCACCGAGGCCGACCTCCGGTCACGCGATGACGCATTGCTTACGCGTTCCCGTCGAGGTCCGATCATGGTCGGGACGGGCGACGGGGCGGTGTCGCTGACCTACGACGAGATCGTGCAGGCGCACGCCACGCTGCTCTACGACCCTGAGCAGGGTTGGCCGCGCCTGGCCCGTGTGCTCGCCGAACTGGAGCGCGGCGCCGCGGGTGACGCGGACGTCGTACGAGAAGTGTTGCGCGCCAGCACGATGACTCCCGGTTATCTCGACTCCTACACCGCGATCTCGTGCGCGGACAACACCTTCGCACGCCACCCCGAGTCGTGGCCGAGCCTGGCCGAGGAGGTCGCCGAGGTCGCGCCGGTGTACGGACCGTTCTGGTTGTACATGCGGCAGCCGTGTGCCTCCTGGGCCGCGCCGAAAGATGGTTACCCGCAACGGTATTCCGGGCCGTGGGGGTTGCGGTCGGAAGTACCGGCGCTGTTGTTCAACAATCGATTCGATCCGGCGACGCCGGTGACCGCCGCGTATCGAGCGGAGCGGACACTGCGCAACGCCCACCTGGTCGTCGTCACCGATGGCTACGGACACCAGCCCTCGGGCGCTTGCGTCACGGCCTTGCAGGAGCACTATCTCATCGACCTGGAGCTGCCCGCCCGTGGCACCGCCTGCACCGCCGATCGGCCGCCGTTCGCCAGGTGACCCGTGGCGAATTCGCTGGGCACCACTCCCACACGACGCTTGCCCACCGAAAAGATCGTGGCCGAGGGAACCGCAATAGCAATGAATTGTGACCACGCCGTGCATCGGATGTAGTGGCCACCATTTTCGGCTAGTTCCTCTCGGAAACAAACAATTACCCGTGCCGAAGCACGAACGTAACGAACTAAATCCACTGCCGCAGCGGCAGACCGGCAAGATATCGGACATCCTCGGATCCCGGCGTGCACTGCGGTTTCGCTCAGTGTTCACCTGGTAACTTTTCGCAACCGAACGCGATTTCGAAGAAAGTCTGACACTATAGGGGCCGAGGACACCGGCCACCATCGTAGTTCCGCGGGTGGGATAGTCCTTGCGCACGAGCGCAATTCGATGATATCGGCGGCTACCGCTCTTGGGGGTGAGATCTGGTATGAGTGTTCCGGCAGACGGGTCGTTGCTCTTCTCCCCGCAGCCGCTGGAGTCCCTCGCCGAAGCCGCCATGCTCAGCATGGCCGATGTGGTTTTCCTGTCGAAATTGCCGGCCAGCACGCTCTCGAGATTGTGGCGCAACGAGTTCTGGCTCGATCGTGTTTCGGGTGCGACGCTGCAGCAGCTGATCGCGGTGCTGCCCGGGTTGTCGGATTACGTCACCCGGCGCAGCTATGGATCGCGCCTCGGCAGCATTCTGCGCGAGTGCGACGATGTCGGACTGGAGGTCTCGAACGGACGGGTCGGCTCGCTGCTGACCGACAGCCGCTCGGCCCAGCACGTCGCGACCACGCTCGCCGCCGCGTCGAGCATGATGCGGCTCGACCCGCACGAAACCGTGCTCAACCTGGCCCGATGTTGGGGCGTCAGCCAGGATTTGGCGTTGAACGCGTTGTTCGCGGAGGAACCGCGCGGGCTGCTCGCGGACACCGCGCCGCTGATCGAGAAGGGCCTGCAGCTGATCGACGTCCTCGACGGCGGCACCAACTCACTGCATACGACGGTCGGCTACGGGATCCTCGTGCACAAGCTGACCAAACTGACCGGCGCGGTCCCCGCCGACACCACGCCGCATGCACGCGAACGCAATTCGGCGTTCGCCTATCGGAGCGGCATTGTCGGCGTACTGCTCCAAGCCGGTGATACCGATACGTCGATCGCCTACGCACGCAGCCTGGACAACAATGTGCTGTTGCGGCGCAACGAATTGTGGTCGATGGCTTCTTATTATGCCGATATGCCGCGCTCCCCCGATTTCTCGTTACCGGCGCGGGGAAGTTTGCAGAATACCGCGGCCGAAGTGGCCAAGGATATCTGCTGCAGCAACGAAGCGTATCTGCATTATCTCGTCACGTCGGCGATACCCGTACTGCGCGAGCACGATCCGCTGTTTGCCTCGGATGTGCTGGCCCGTGCGCTGAGCGATCGCCTGGAGCAGGCGGTACTGGACAAGCGTGTGCTTGCGGCGAGTACTAAGCTACTGACATCCATGTTGTAGCAACAACCGCAGAACATGAGGTCGGGATGTTGGGTGACGAGCGCGTATCTTCCGCCTATGCACGCAATGCGCAGTTCTGGATCGACATCGTGCGCGGCGAGCTGGACGAGTATCAAATACGCGTCACCGATCCCGCATTGCTGGATATCGTCGGCGACTGTACCGGGCTGGAAATCCTCGACGCGGGCTGCGGGGAAGGCTATCTCGCCAGAGAGCTCGTCAAGCGCAACGCCGCCTTCGTGCACGGCGTCGACTCGTGCGCGGAATTCATCGAGGCGGCACAGACGCATCCCGATGCCAGGCTCGACGTGACGGCCTTCCATTACGGCGACGTGGCGGCCCTGCCGCTGGCGGACAACAGCGTCGATCTGGTGATCGCGAACCGCTTGCCCAACGGTATCGCGCAGCCGGGCAAGCGTTTCCACGAATTCGCCAGGGTGCTGCGCCCGACCGGACGGCTGATCCTGCTCGGCATGCATCCGTGCTTCTATGCGGCGCGCGCCGAACGCGACGGTGACGACGCCGCCGCGCTGTCGATGGACGCCTATTTCGGCGTGCGCACCGTCGAGCAGAAGTTCGATGTCGCCGGGCGAGTGTCACCGGTCGCCTCGGTCCAGCAGTTCTATTCGCTCGAGGCCTATATTCGGATGATCACCGAGGCCGGGTTCGTCATCACCGACCTCCGCGAACCGCACCCGACGGCGCAGCAGCGCACCGAAGATCCGTGGTGGAACGAGAATTTCCGCCGACCGCTCTTCATGCTGCTCGACTGCGCCCCACGGGCGTAGTTCTTACTCCGCGTTCTCGCTCGGCACGGGCTGGCTCTCCAGCTTGTCGGCGAGCTCGTGCCATGACCTGGCGTTGGCGCGGGCGAGCCTGGCGAGCGTATCGACGCAATGGCCGGGAGCTTCGGTGGTCAGCTGACCCCAGGTCCGGATATCCATGATCGAGGAGGCCAGCTGACGCAGCAGCGTCCTGCCCTTGTCGTTGAAGCGCAGCGCGGGATCGTTGCGCAGGCTGCGCAGAATCAGTTCCTGTACCGGAGCAGCGGTCGACCGTCCGACACGGTCGGTCAGCTCGCCGAGCTCGCCGATCTTTGCCGTCGCGCCGCCGCCGAGCACGGCCGCGGCGTCCTCGGCGTCATCCGGCACGTGCCGGATCGGGGTGAAGGAGGCAGGCTTCCCCGCCTGCTGACATCGGGAGTCGGGCGCCTCGGCCCGAGAAAGGCGATCGCGCACGTCTTTTGCCGTCCCCAGCGAGATGCCCGCCTGCTTCGAGATCTCCCGCAGCGACGCGTCCGGCCTGCTCTTGATCATCTCCGCGGCGATGCCACGCCCCTCGGAAACCTCGCGCCGATAGACCTTCCCGTCCCGGCCGACCCGGGTGTTCACCTGGGAACTTTCCCCGGCTGAACGACGCCGCTCGGCGCCGACGGTCTTGTGCGACAGCCCGGTGATGCCCGCGATCAGCCGGTCCGACCACTGCGGATGCGAAGCAACCAGCCGCCGGGCCGCCGCCTTGCGCTCGGCCAGCGACAGCGGCAGGCCGTGTGCGACGTTCGCCTGCACGGCGAGCACGAACGCGTCTTCTTCGCTGCCGTCGAAGTATCTGACCTCGATCGTCTCGTGCCCGAGCGCCACCGCCGCCGCCAGCCGGTGCGCGCCGTCGACGACCTGCATTGTGGTGCGGTGCACGATGATTGCGGGCAGCGGCGTCGGCGCCTCGGTGAGCAATCGGACGTGCTCGTCCTTGGTACTGATTCGTGGCGAATAGCCCGGCGCGATCAAGGCAACCGCGACGCGCTCCACCGGAATCGACGACATCCGGGAAAGCCATTCGTGCGCACGCGATACCTCGTGATCCCCTCGCGAATACGTCACATCGACACGATTATCAAGAGCCATTATCTGTTCTCTCCAGTCGACGAAGGCGCCGCGCCGCGGCTACTCGACATCAGTGCCCGCGAGGTGGCGTCTACTCAGCTTTGAACCGATACAATCCAGCTCCGCGCGATAACCAGAGCCGGGACCCTCGAGATCCTCGTCGCCGTTACGCCCTCCCCAATCGAAGCGTGATCGAACATAGCTAGAGACTGGTCCAGAGCATTGGCCGCGACCACCACTCTTGCACCCGTGAGAGGGATCTTGCGAACGCCACTGTGGCCGCGCTACATTGAATTCTTCTGCCGGGGATCAGGATTATCCCGCATCTCGCAATCCGGGTTCACCCCTACATCCGCGGTATGACCGGCAATTAGTGCTGCAGCGGGATGCCGTGTGGGACAACCGATTTCTATCGTCGGAACCATGCTCAACGCCGAAACCACCTCCCCCGCTCCCGTCACCGCACGCACGCCGAAATTGCTTCGTGGAGTGACACTTTCGATCGCCGCAGCCGCCACGCTCGGCCTGCTCGCAGTGTCCACCGGCCAGGCGACCGCCGAGCCGAGCACCGACTGCCTCTGGGCAGGCGCTCCGCATGCGCAAGGGACGACCGTCGTCGCGGGCGGACGAGTCTTCACCTGCACGATCGGCGGTCGGGGCACCCCGCAATGGGTCCTCGGCGTTGCCGCCAACACCCCGAGCACTGTCGCCAATCCCGGCGCTGCCACCCGACCCGCAGGCGCGTTCAGTCTCGGCGCACAGCAGCCAGGCACGGAGTACAACGACTACTGCGTCGGCACCCAGCTTGTCGGTGGCAGCGAGGCGGTGTACGAGGTGGTCGCCGATGCGACCGGCGCACTGCGGTGGAAGGCGGCGGGACCGATCTCCCAGTGGGCCTTCGACCCGGGCACCGGACCGGTGCCGACCACCCGATCAGCCAGCCTCTGCCTGCCCGACCAGGTGCTCTGGCCCGAATTGCACACCGGGCAGGCCTAACCGAACAGCACGCAGGTGGCCGCCGCGGTCTCGAGCGCGGTCGATGGTCCGGCGGGCAGCCCGGTCGCCGGGTCGATGGCCAGGCAGGTCACCGAGTTCGACTTCTGGTTGGCCGCATACAGCCGTCGACCGTCCGGGCTCAGCCGCAGATCACGGGGGAACTTGCCGCCGCACGGCGTAGTGCCGAGCGGCACCAGGAAATCGCCAGCCACCGCGAAGGTCGCGACATTGTCGTGGCCGCGGTTGGCGAGGTAGAGGAATCGACCGTCCCGCGACACCACCGGCGCTGAGGGATAGTTGCGTTCACCGCCGGTGAGTTGATCGGCCGGAATCGAAACGCCAGGACGTAGTTCGCCCCGATCTGCGCGCCAATCACACACTGTGACGGTGGAATTCAGCTCATTGGCGACGAAGACCCGGCGGCCGTCGGGGTGGTAGACCAGGTGCCGCGGTCCGCTGCCCGGTGTCATCGCGACCTGCGCGTGCTGGTTCAGTTTGCCGTCGGTCAACCGGTAGACGTAGACCGAATCGACGCCGAGGTCGACCGCGAGCACCCAGCCGCCGGAGGGATCGATCAGCACCTGGTGCGCATGCGGTTCGGACTGCCGCTCGGGATCCGGTCCGGCGCCGGAATGGTGGACGACATCGGTCACCGCGCCGAGCCTGCCGCCGTCGACCGCAAGCACGCTGACGCTGCCCGAGGTGTAGTTCGCGGTCAGCACGTAGCGGCCGTCCGGGGTGACACACAGGTGGGTTGGTCCATCACCTTGCACCGCAACGGTATTCAGCACGGCGGGCTGGCCACGCAAGTCGATCGCGGTGACGGTGCCCGCGCCGGAGCCCTCGTTCACCGCGTACAGGAAGCGACCGTCGGGCGAGAGCGCCAGGTAGGACGGATCTGCTGTGCCCACAATGCTTTCCACGGCCAGCCGGCCGGTGGCCGCCTCGACGCCGACCACCCCGATGCCGGATCCGCCTGCACCGCTGGAGGTATAGCAGCCGACGAACGCCCGCTCCCCCGGCGCCGCGCCCGCCATCGCGGGTCGCACCATGCTGCCCGCCATCGCGACCCCGGCCGCGCCGCCGAGCAATCCGAGCATGCGCCGCCGTCCGAGCTCACCTTCGCGCACCAGCTTCTCCTTCCGTCCGCAGTGATCTCTCTGCGATCGGGAAAGGATGACCCAAGTCACACGTGTTCGCAAGCAGTGCAATAAATGTTGCGCCACTTGCAATTTGAATGCCATCACGTTGCGTATGGCACGCGAACAGCGCCGGTTACAACGCCTGATCGACCGGGTAGCGGGCAGCGAGCGCCGACCGGTCGCCGAGCCGCGAGCTCATCACGAGGTCATCGGCGACCTGGACCAGCACATCGCGGCCCTCGACCTCGGCGACCCATTCCATCGGCAATCCCGAAACACCATGGATGGCGCCGATCAGGTTGCCCGCCACCGCCCCCGTGGAATCGGAATCGCCGGAGTGATTCACCGACAGCAGCAGCGCCGCCCGCACATCACCGGACTCGACCGCGTGCAAGGCGCTGTACACCGCGATGGCCAGGCACTCCTCCGCGATCCACCCGAGCCCGACCTGCTCGACCTGCTCGGCGGCGGCAGGCTGCGCGGACAGCTCGACGGCGCGATTCAGTGCCGCCGCGGTTTCCGCACCCGCCGGGTACTGCGCGAGCTGGCCGATGGTCTGCTGCACCGCCGTGGGCAATTCGACCCCGTCGAGCACCCGGTCGATCAGTGCCGCGAACGCACCCGCAGCCAGGTATCCGGTGCTGTGCCCGTGCGTCAACTGCGCGGCAAGCGCGGCCGTGGTGAACGCGCGCTCGGGACCCATGCCTGCCAGCCCGAACGGCGCGGAACGCATCACCGTGCCACACCCTTTCGACCCAGGATTCACCGGCCCGGCCGCATCCAACGAGGTCGGGGCGACGTAGCCGCGGGCCTGCTGATTCAACCCGGACATGCACGCGTTGCCCGGCGCACGCACCGCATACAGGAACGGTAGGCCGGCCAGCCAGCCGTCGACGTCGCGCGCGGGCTTCTTCTGGCGCTGAGTCTCCAGCCAGCGCAGGTACGCCCGGCGCAGCGCGGGCAGCGGGTCGGCGTCCGGCGGGCAGCGCAGCAGTCCTTCCGCGGTGAACAGTGTCAGCTGAGTGTCGTCGGTGATCTGTTGCGGCGCACCGACCGCATGCTGTGGCAGGAAGCCCGTCACCCCGTCGGGGCCGTACCGCTGCCGTATCTGCTCGAGCCGGAGGAATTCGATCGGCCAGCCGAGCGCATCACCCACCGCCCCACCAAGCAGACAGCCACGGACCCGGTCGAAGATCGGCATGTAATCCACCACGACACAACATCATTCCGTATCGGTCCACCGAATGTTCGGTTGCGACTGCCAGATTGAGAATGGCGAGTCAATCCAGGATGTGCAGTTCGCCGCGAATGCCGACGAAGGCGGTCGGGGTGAGGCCGAACATCGCACGGAAGGTGTCGCTGAAGTGCGAGGGGGATGCGAAGCCCGCGTCGGTGGCCGCCCTGGTGAGGTCGTACCCAGCGGCATACGCCTTGGCCACGTGCAACATTCGAACCCACTGCACGTAGCGACGGAAGCTGGTCCCCGCCTGCTCGGCGAAGGTACGCAGGAAGTAGGACGTGGACAACCCTGCGGCGGCGGCCTTTTCGGCGGCCCGCTGCTGCTGGGTCGGGTCGTCGCGGATGGCGGCCGCGACCGCGGCGATGCGCGGATCACGGATGGTCGGCGCCGGGATGCTGGCCAGCTCCAGGAATTTCTCGATATCGGGGTCCGGTTCGGCGCACAGCGCGATGAGTTCGGCCTCGTTGCGGTGATCGACGGCGAAACCGTGCACCGTGCGGCGCATGCCGCCGAGGGCGCGGGCCATGGCGGTCGAGGTCGGATCGAAGTAGCAGAACAGCTTGCGGACGTCGGTGTCGAGGATGTGGTGGGTGACGCGGGCCCGGAACAAGAAGCTGCGTGCGGTGATATCGGGTGTGTCGGCGACCCGCACCCGGAAGGTGTCGTCGAGCCCGACACCGAGGCAGGCGATCGCGCTCGAATGCGCGCCGAGCGCCATGCCGGGTCCGACGTACACCGCGTGGCCGAGTCGCAGCCACAGCCGCGCGGGCGCCACCGCGACCGCGGTCGCGTCAGCGCACGTTTCCGGAAGTGCTGGCCGCCCCATGTCCGCGACGATACAGACAACGGAAAGGGGACCGGGATGAAGCCCGACACACTCGCGCAGGTGCCGACCTTCGAACTGAGGCAGATCGAGGTCGACGGCGTCCTGCTGCGCTATGTCGATGTGGGACACGGCGATCCGCTGGTGCTGCTGCACGGCTGGCCGGAAAGTCATGCGACCTGGCGGCACCAGATCGGGCCGCTGTCGCGGTCGCGGCGGGTGATCGCGCCTGACTGGTTCGGCTGGGGCGACTCGGCCCGCGACACCGCGTTGAGCTGCGACTACGACAGCGGGGTCGCGCGGATCGGCCGCGTGCTGGACGCACTCGGACTCGATCGAGTCGACCTGGCCTGTCACGACTACGGCGGGTTTCTCGGGCTGGGTTTCGTCGAGCGGCATCCTGAGCGGGTTCGTCGCTTCGCGATCATGAATTCCCGCGCGCACGGCACGTTCACCGGGCCCTTCTATCTGCTGTTCGGGTTGCTCACGGGCTTGGCGCGGCGACCGCTGCTGCGCCGGATCGTCACCTCGCCCGCGATCCGGAGGGTGCATCGCGCCGGGCTCGCACCGTACGTCCGCAACGGGTCCTTCGACACCGAGCAGCTGGGGCGCTACCTCGCCGTTCTGGACACCGCGGCAGGCCGCCGCTGGTATGCGCACTTCTTCGCGGGCTATCAGGTTCGAGTACGCCCCGAGTTGGCCGCCGGGCTCGCGGCGATCCACTGCCCGACCACGGTGATCTGGGGTGACCGCGATCCCGCAATCCCTTGGCGCACAGCCGAAGAGCTCGCCAAGCGCATCCCGTATGCCACCCTGGTCCGCATCGACGGCGGCAACCACTTTGTCACCGAGGAACGCCCCGCCGAAGTCACCGAGGCGCTGCAGGGGTGGCTACTGCGCCCGAGCGATCAAGAGCACGGCGGGGTGTAGGGCACCGAAGGGAACAGCTCGCGCCACATCGTGTCGTCGATCCGCGGCGCCGAGGATGCGCAGAGGTACGTCGCCACCTGGTCCGGCTCGACATACAGCTCGGCCGAGGTCTTGTCGCCGATACCGAGCAGCCGGGATTCGTCGCGTGGATCGAACCGCAGGAACCACGTCCAGCCGAGGTCGACATTGATCGGCGTGCTGAGCGGGGTGATGGCGGCGACGTCGTCGATGTTCCACAGCCGGGCCGTGCGGTCGTCGCCGCCGGAGGCCAGCCGCCTGCCCGACTTGTCGATGGCCAGCGTCCGCACCGTCGCGGTGTGCCCGCGTACGGCGCCGAGTTCGCGGACGCGGCGCGGATCGGTGACGTCCCAGGAGCGGATCATGCCGGTGTCGTCGCCGCCGAACAGCCGGGTACCGTCCGGGCTGAACACCAGGGTGCGCAGGTTCGATCCGTGCGAGTCGAGTGCGATGGACACCGGCTCATCGGAATTCGCGATGTCCCACAGGTCGATTCGCCGATTGTCGTTCGCGGCCGCGACCCGGGAGCCGCCCGGCGACAACGCCGCGACGGTGATCTCCCTGTCGTAGCCGGGCAGCACCTTGCCGAGCGGACGCGCACCCGAGGGGTCGGACACGTCCCACATCTGCAGCGACCGGCCGCCGACCCCGGTGAGCAGCCGATCGCCGCGCGAAGTGAACGCGAGTGGCGCAGTGACACCCGCGCCGGGCAGCTGGCCGATCGGCACCGGCTTGGCCGGATCGGCCAGGTTCCACAGCCGCACGTCGCCGCTGCCCACCGTCGCCAGCAGCTTGTCGTCGGAGCGCAGCGCCACCTGGGTGCCGTGCCTGCCCGGTGTGCCCGCGTCGATTTCACTCAGCGCCCGGCCCAAGCGAGGGGACGACGCATCCCAGACACCGACCGCGCCGTCGCGGAGTCCGCTGACGACCAGGTTGCCCGCACCGCCGAAGCCGACCGAGCTGAGCGAGCCGTCGAAGAGCAGCGGAAGTTGCACCTGCGGGGCCCGCCATGCGCGGATCCTGCCGTCGGTGCCTGCGGTGACCACCTGCGTCTCCGAGACCACGAGAATGGACTGGATCGAGCCGCTCGCGCCGTGAATCTCCCAGCCGGTAGGCGTGATTCGATCCCGGTGCCGCATATTCCAGACGCGGGCGGTGCCGTCGGCGTCGGCCGCGAGCAGCACCTGCCCGTCCGCGGCGAACGCCATCCCGGCGACCGGAACGCGACGCGCCTGCTCCGCATCGATGCGGTGCGGATGGGCCGGATCCCTGACGTCCCATACCTGCAGCACGCCATCCGCGCTGCCGGTCGCGAGCAGGTCGTTCGGTCCGAATTCGACTGTCTGCCTTCCGCCTTCGCCGTCCAGCGGTGGGCCGATCGGCGTCAGGCCGGTCTCGCGCACGCTCCACAAGCGCACCGTGCCGTCGTCGGCCGCGCTGGCGAGCACCGGCCGGTCCGGCGCGATCGCGATCGCTCTGATCGCCTTGTCGGTGGCGGGGATCGGCGGTGTCACTCGATGCATCGCCTGCGGCACATCCACATTCACCAAGGACAGCGTGCCGTCGGTGCCCGCGACGACAACGACGTGTCCCTCGGGCAGGTAAACGACGGCGGTGGCTGGTGTTCCGGTATCGAACGACCCGAGCTCGTCCGGTGCGGCCCGGTTCGCGACGTCCCAAATCCGCAGGGTGCCGTCATCGCCCGCACTGGCCAACGTGTTGCCGTCGGGCGCGAACACCACCGATTGGACGTCGCCGCGATGACCGCCGAGGCCGGCCGCCACCGGCGTGATCGCCCGTGGATCCGCCATGTCCCACAGCCTGACCATGCCGTCACTGCCCGCGCTGGCCAGCAGGTTTCGGTTCGGGCTGAACGCGAGCTTGCGCACCGGGCCCTCGTGCGCCGCCGCGGACGTGACATCGAGCGGGGTCACTTGCGCGGCGAGCAGGCGGGCACGGGCGCCGGGATCGTCCGGGTTGATGCGGTACGCGGCCAGCGCGAGTTCGGCGGACAGCCCGGGATCGATGGTCTCGAGCCGCTCCGACTCGGCGACGATCGCACCGAGCCACACGTCTTTTCGCTGCTGCGCGATGCTCGCACGCTGCGCGACCACCGCGGCGGCCGAGCCGAGTGCCACCACGACGAGGGTGGCGACCCCGGCCAGGATCCACCGCCTGCGCACCGCGCGCCTGCGTCCCTTTTCCATCGACACGGCGACGAATTCCTTGGCCAGCCGGTTCGACGACTGCGTGCGCGCCATCCACTCGACCGCGTCCGCCAGCCGAGTCTTGGCGTACAGCAACGCTTCCGGGCGATCCTGGGCCGCCCATTCCCGCGCGTCGGCTTCGATCCGCTGCCTGGCCGGTGCGAATTCCTTTTCCTCCGACAGCCATTCGGCCAATCTCGGCCAGCCGGACAGCAGCTGGTCGTGCGCCAGCTCGATGTCGTCGTTGCGCTGCACGATCATCCGCAGTTTCGTCAACCTGGCGAGCACCGCCCTGGTCGCTTCCGGGTCCGGCGACTCGGCGAGCAGCACCTCGATCGGCATGCGATTGCGCAGCACCGCCGTCGGCCCGGTGATCGTCAACGCGAGCAGCAGATGTCGTGCCGCCGCCTGCTGCCTGGCGTCGAGCCGCGACCAGAACACTTCACCGCCGTACGCACAGGCGCCCTCCATGCCGCCCGCTTCCCGATAGGCCGCGAGCGCCAACGTCTTACCCCGGCGGTTCGCCCAGGTCGTGGTGAGCACAAAGGACAGCAGCGGCAACCGCACCGGGCTGTGGACATCGACGGCGGCCAGGTCCTGCAGCAGCACCTCGACCAGGCTGTGGTCGACCCGCACACCGACGACGGCCGCGGGCTGGACGATCACGTCGCGCAGTTCGTCCTGCGTCATCGGATCGAGCATCATCGATCGGTCGCGCAGCGCCGCCATCAGCACCGGATAGCGCGACAACTCCGGCAGGTGCGCGGTATCGATCGCGAACACCACCGTGGTCGGCGACGAGGCGCCCGGTGCGGCGAGCGCCGCGAGCTCGATCAAAAAGCCGTGACGTTGGGTCTCGTCGGAACACTGGCTGAACAGTTCCTCGCCCTGATCGACGAGCAGCAGGCGGCGACCGGGCGGTAGGCCGTCGAGTTTGGACTCCAGCGTCGCGATCGGGTCGTGGCCCGGCGTCATGACTATCGGGATGCGCGGACCGGGCGCCCCTTGCAACCCGGCCGCGAGCAAGGACGATTTGCCGACACCCGTCGGGCCGACCAGCAATGCCAGATTGATCGTATTGCTCGACTCGACGCGCGAAATCAACGTGTGCAGTTGATGTTTCGCACGGTTGCGGCCGAAGAACAGGTCGCTGTCCTCGACTCGGTACGGCCACAGCCCGCGATACGGTTCGCGTTCGGTGTCGATGCTGCCCGTCTCGACCATGGCGGCCCGCCAGAGTTCGTGCCAGTGCCGCGTGTCCAGCAAGGTGGTGTCGACCCGGTGGCCGCTGAGCATGCGGCCCTTGGCCCGCGCCATCAGCATCTCCAGCACCGGTAGCACCGCGACGAAGGTCATCGGGGTGCACCTGCCGCCCCGCCAGTCGCTGATCCGCTGTTCGGTGAGCTGAGGCGTGCCCTCGCGAACCCGAGCGTTGGCCGCGTGCGCGACCGAGGTCGTCGGCGGCGAACCGGCCGCCGCGAACAGTTCGGTCAACCTGGTGGCGAAGTCCCTTGGTTCGGGGCCCGCCGCGTCGTTCGGCTGGCTTGCGACGGATCCCGAACGCGCGGGGACATGCCGTCGAGCGGGCGCATCCGGGAAAACCCTGGCGACAGCGCCATCCCCAGTATCCGTGCCCATTGGTAACAGATAGCGGGATGTACGCTTCAAGCGCTACCAGGTGCTTCCACTGAGTGAAAACCCATAGCTATCCAGCATGGCTGCGGCGACGTTCAGTGCGTGCGAGATCATGCGAAATCGCCGCCGCGGCCGCCCGGACAGCGGGAACCAGCTGGTCCCAGACCTCTTCCAGGGAATAGCGGGCGGCCTGCGTCGAAATATTGACCGCCGCGACGACAGCACCGGCACGGTCGCGAATCGGGGCAGCCATCGATCGCAAGCCTGCCTCCAACTCCTGGTCAACCACACAGCAACCTTCCCGCCGCACCCGATCGAGCTCGGTGCGCAGCGCATCCGGCGTGTGAATCGACCGGCTGGTCAGCCGCGGCAGTTGCACCCGGCGCAGGAAATCGTCGAGGTCCGCGTCGGGCAGCCCGGCGAGCAGCACCCGGCCCATCGAGGTGGCGGCGGCGGGAAACCTCGTGCCGATGGTGATCGAGACCGTCATGATCCGGCTGACCGCGACCCGCGCGACGTAGACGATGTCGTCCCCGTCGAGCACCGACACCGACGAGGACTCGGACACCTGCTTGGACAACACATCCAGATGCGGTTCGGCCAGCTCGGGCAGCGACATGCTGGACAGATAGCTGTAGCCGAGGTCGAGCACCCGCGGACTGAGCCAGAACAGCGAGCCGTCGGTGCGCACGTAGCCGAGCTCGACGAGCGTCAGCAGGAATCGCCGCGCGGTCGCCCTGGTCAGGTCGGTCCGCCGCGCGACATCGCTGAGCGTCTGCCGTTGATGCGAGACGTCGAAGGCCTTGATGACAGCCAACCCGCGGGCCATGGACTGGACGTAATCCGACGACGGCGCGTTCGTCACGCTCAAAACTCCGAATCTTTCAGGGAAGCAGCAGCCGGTGTTGCCGCGAGATGATTACCGGCGGCGCAGTGTGCTGTCGAGGAACTCGTAGAACGTCTGCTTGACCGCGCGCACGTCGACGAAGCCTGCGAATTCGTGATCGGCGCCCCGATAGGTGTGGAACTGGTGCTGCACACCGGCTTTGGTGAGCACACCGTCCAACTCGATGCTCTGGCCGATCGGGACGATGTGGTCGAGTGCGCCGTGCTGGATCAGCACGGGCGCGTCGTTGCGGTCGACATAGGTGACCGGGCTCGCGGTCCGCGCGACGTCCGGGCAGGCCGACGGTGCGCAACCGAGGTACATGTGTTCCGGTGACCCCACGTCGTGCGGCAGGCCGATCACGGTCTGCTCCTGCATGGTCACGAAGTCGCTCGGCCCGAACCAGTCGGCGACCGCCTGCACACGGCTCGACACACCGGGGGTGCCGTCCTGACCTTCGAGTTCGGCAACACCGCCGGTGACGCCGAGCATGGTGGCGAAGTAGCCGCCCGCCGAATCCCCCCACGCCGCAAACCGATCCTGATCGATTCGATAGTTCGCCGCATTCGCGCGCAGCCAGCGGACCGCCGCCTTGACGTTGAACAGCGGGGCAGGCCATTGATTCGCCGGGGCCAATCCGTAGTCGATGCTGGCCACCGCGTAGCCGCGAGCGTTCAGTTCGTTCGCGTTGGCCTCGACGGTTCCCCACGGCAGCGGCGCACCGAAATTGGTACGGTCACCGCTGGTGAACCCGCCGCCGTGGATGTAGATCACGAGCGGGCGCAGCGCCCCATCGTTGCCCTTCGGCAAGTACAGGTCCAGCTTCATCGGCGACCGGCCCTGGCCGGTGTAGACGATCCCGCGCTGGACTTCATTGGCGGAGGACGGCTGCGAACTCGCGCTCGGCGCCAGTGCGACGACACCCATATGTGCCGCGAGCACCGCGGCGATTGTTGCGACAGCTTTGGTGATTGCGGGACGGCTATACGAAAACATTGGAGCCTCAACACTTCGCTATTGTTCGCTATCCGAACACAAGTTCGTATGATTGCGCGGCTATTGTGTGGTTGCACAAGGTTGGCTGTCAAACGCTTGTTCAAAAGAGGTGTGCCGTGGCCGGAAATGCCGCAAGCGCCGGGGTGAGCGTCGCGTCGCGGCTGCTCGCCCTACTCGGCGCGTTCGACACAGAGCACAAACGCTTGACCCTCAGCGATCTGTCCCGCCGCGCGGGACTGACGCTGCCGACGACCCATCGGCTCGTCGGTGAACTGGTCGCGTGGGGTGCGCTCGCTCGGCGTGCCGACGGGGAGTACGAGATCGGGCGCCGGGTGTGGGATCTCGGGCTGCTCGCCCCCGTCCACACCGATCTGCGGTTGGTTGCCGCGCCGTTCCTCCAGGACGTCTACGCGGCGACGCTCGCCACGGTGCATCTGGCCGTGCGCGACGGGACCCAGGTGCTGTACCTGGACCGGATGTCCGGCCGCGCGTCCGTGCAGATCCTCAGCAACATGGGCAGCCGATTACCGTTGCACGCCACCGGTGTCGGCAAGGTCTTGCTTGCCCACGCACCCGAGGACGTCCAGGCCGAAGTACTCGGCAACCTCACCCGCATCACCCCGTACACGATCACCCAGCCCGGCCGGCTCATGGAGGAACTCCACCGTGTCCGCGTCGAGGGCTACGCCCAGACCGCCGAAGAAATGGGTCTCGGCGCCTGCTCTGTCGCCGTCCCGATCCGCGACCGCGACAAGACCGTCATAGCGTCCGTCGGCATCGTCGTCGCGAGCCTGCACCGCGATCGCGCCCGGCTCATCGCCGCACTCCAAGTCGCGGCATCCGGCATCAGCCGCAGCATCGAGTATTGAGCTCGACCCCATCCCCAATGCTCGAGTAACTCAGCCGTTCTCGCCGGAGCGGTGGTGAATGGCTAAATCCGGTTCGCGGCTGTGCCCTTGGCAGCGGGTCCGGCACGGTCCGGTGCGATCCGCAATTGCTGCACGATGGCGAGGGTGAGCGCGATGCCGCCTGCGATCACGAAGACGGCGGTTCTGATACCTGTCGCGGTGGCGACTTGGGTTTGTGCGTGCGTGGCGCCTTCGACACCGGAATTCGCGATGAGAACGAGGACGGCGAGCCCGATCACGGCGCCGATACCGGAGCCGGTGGAGGCGATGGCGGAGGCGACGCCTTGCTCGCTGCCGGAGACTCCGGCGGCGGCCGCGATGAACATCGCCGTGAATACGATGCCGTCGCCGAGGCTCATCGCGATGAGTCCTGGCACGAGTGACGCGTACGAGGCGTCCGATGTCATCGCGAGGCCGAGCGCGAGCGCCCCGACTGCACCGATAGCGAGGGCGGCAAAAAGGGTGCGGCGCAAGCCGATTCGGGTCACGATCCGTCCAGCCGAGGTCGACCCGGTGACGACCATCGCGGTCGGAAGCAGAAATGCCAGACCGGTTTCCAGTGCGTCGTAACCACGGACCTCCTGGAAATAGATGGACAGAAAGTAGAGCAGCGACCCGAAGGTGGCCGCGAACATGAACGCGGTCGCGGTGGCGACCAACAGACTCTTGTTGCGAACCAGGTCGACGGGCACGAGGGGATCGCGGCTGCGCCGTTCGACGATCACGAAGGTCACCGGCAAAGGCAGCCACAAAACGATCGCACCGATGATCCACGGCGAGGTCCAGCCGAGACTCGGGCCCTGAACCAGCACGAAGACAAGCAATGTCACGGTGCCTGCCGCGGACAGCACGCCGGGAAGATCGAACAAGCGAGCCCCGTCGCGGGGTTGATCGGCATCGATCAGGACGAAGGTGAGGACAAAGGCGGCGCCGGCGAGCGGCACGTTCACGTAGAACACGGCTTCCCAGCCGAACGCGTGCGTGAGTATCCCGCCGAGCAACACTCCGATGACCAGCCCCGCGGCGCCGGAACCGCCCCAAACCCCGAGCGCGCGATTCCGGGCCGGTCCCTCGGCGAAGAGGGTATTGATCAACGCCAAGGTGCCAGGAAAGACCAGGGCGCCACCGATGCCCTGGACAAAACGCGCGGTCAGCTGAACCCCCGGACCGGTGGCGAGTCCGCCTGCCAGCGAGGACAGCGCGTAGAGGGCCAGCCCCGTCGCAAGGACCCGACGCCTGCCGAGCAGATCCGCGGCGCGCCCGCCGAACAGCAGAAAGCCGCTCGAGGCCACCGCGTAGGCACTGATCACCGACTGCAACGTCTGCGCGGAATAGCCGAGCTCCCTGCCGATATCGGGCAAGGCGACGACGACAATGTACTGGTCGAGAGAAACGATCAGCATGGCGAACGACAGCAACCCCAGGACCGCCGTCGCCGCTCTGCCACCCTCTCGACCGGCCGCGGTGTTCGGGCGAGAGGCGCCGTGCGAGGAAGCGTTCATCGGAGGACCCCTACCGGTACTCGAGCGATGCGTGCGGCCGCTCTATTGATGTATCGATAGAACGACGAAACAGGCGCGCAAAGTGTGACACCGTTCGGGCCGACCGGCTGCGTGCCCCTTCCCAGCCATGGCCACGCAGCTTCCGGTGTGCCGCGGCGCTATTCGGCCCGCAGTACCGCGGCGAGCGCCTGGCTGATCGGGACGACCAGCTCGACATTGCGATCGGCGGCGGTGCCCGCGGAGTGCGGGCCGCCGACCCGGCTCGGCTCGTTCGCGGCGAGTTCCCGGTGCAGGCTGGCCAGGTCCCACAGGTCGAGCGCGGTGCCCGGTCGCACCGGCGCGGCATGGTCGATCATCGTTGATCGGATGATCAGCACCGCGTCGGCCGAATCCGGTTCGGGCAGTAGCAGTTCCAGGTGGCGAACCTGGCACGGCCACTCGCACAGGCCCGAGGTGATGATGTGCCAGAAGCCGCCGCTCGCGCCGTGGTGCGGCGTCACCGTATTGCGATGCTCGTGGCCCGCGATCCACAGCACCACATTGCCGAACCGGTGCAGCACCGCCTCGATGTCGTCGGCGAGGTAGCGCGGCAGGTCGGCCTGCGGGCCTTCGACCGTGTTGTCGAGCATGGTCAGGCCGTGATGCGAGGCGAGCAGGACGACCCGATCGGGGTTGCCGGTCCTGACCTCGGCGCCGTCCGCGTCGAGATGCGCGGAGTGCACCTCGGCGAGCCGATCGATCAGCCAATCCCGTTGCCGCGGACCGATACTGCCAGTGACATGGCCCGCGGGATTGGTGGTGTCCAAGACGATCACCCGGACACCGGGGATCTCGTCGTAGCAGTAGTAGGCCGTGCCGTCGGCGAGGTTCTGCTCGGTGAACCCGTGACCGGGCGGATGCGCCTGGCTGTCCAGATGCGCCTGGATGTACTCGGCGGGGCTGACCAGGCGACGATCCGCGTTCGGTGCGATCGACACCGCCGGACCATTCGACAACACCGTGGGATCGGCGAGGTAGCGGTCCATCGGGTCGTCCGGAAGTTCCCCGGCCACCCCGACCGGCCGCCTGCCGCCGGTGACCAGACGCTGGAACGCCTCGGTCACCGGCGCCCGGCCCTGCGCCAGGCAATCATGATTGCCGAAGCAAGCAAGCCACGGTACGCCGACACCCTGGGTGACGAACGGATGTGCCGCCGCCGCAAGGACTCCTGGGACATCCGGGAACCCGTGGTCGCGCTTGTAGCGGTCCCGCGAGGCAGGCGCGGGGTTGTAGAAATCCCCGGACACCGTGTGCGACGGGTGTGTTCGCAGGTCGGTGGCACCGTAGACCGGATCGAGCTCGGTGCCGCCGTCCATCAGCGCCAGGAACGCGTGCAACTCGTTGAGCTGCGCGTTGTCCGTGTTGTCTCCGGTGGTGATGACGAACTCGGCACGCGCGGAGCCGAGTTCGCCGATCGTCCTGACCACCGCCTCGAAGGCCTGGAGCGCAACCACCTCCTGCGGGCGGTAGGCCGGGAACATCGCGTCCCAGCCCGGCCGCCCGGCGAGGCGTTGCAGGAAATCGAGGCGGCCCGGCGAAAACGGATCGGCGAGCTGGAAATCCGTGAGGTGCACGAAGCGCAGCACGGACTTTCCGGTCACCGGCTCGGCATGGTCCGCGAGTTCGGTACGCAGGCAATGGGGTTCGCCTGCGCCGTCGGTCAATGCCCGATAGTCGGTACTGCTACCGGTGCCGATCGTTTCGCCGGGCGCAATGGTGTGGTCGAGGGTGGACATGGAGGTCAGCCCACCGCCGCTTCGGCATTCTCGGTGGTGCCCTTGGCATTCAGCGGACGCTCGGTCAGCTCCTCGAGGGTCTTGCCCTTGGTTTCCGGCGCAAGCGTGTACGCGATGAGGAGGCCGGTCGCACCGGCGGCGACGAAGATCCACAACACGTTGTGCAGTCCCCAGGCTTTGATGAGGGTGGGCAGCAGCAGGGTACCGATGATCGCGCCGATGCGAGAAACCGCGGTGCCGAGCCCGTTGGCGGTGGCGCGGACCGAGGTCGGGAAGACCTCGCTCGGGTAGACCAGGTTCACGATGCCCGGCCCGGAGTTGGCGAACAGCACCGCAATGCTCAGCAGCGCAACGACAACGGCGAGACCGGGATTGCGCAACAGCGCCAGGATGGCGAGCGCGGTGAGCATGCCCGCGAATCCGACGATCAGCAGCGGCCTGCGGCCGATCCGATCGACCAGGTTCACGCCGACGACCGCTCCGGTGACGCCGAGGAGCGCGATGATGAGCGATCCGGTGTAGATGCCTGCCTGGCTGGAGGTGACCTGCTTGAGAATCGTTGGCGTGTACAGCGTGATGCCGTAGTAGGCCAGCGTGTAGCAGAACCAGAAGCCGCAGCAGAACAACACCATGCGCAGCAGTGGGAAGGTGAACATCGTGCGCCACGGCGACGTCTGCGCCTGTGCCACACCGACACTGGGCCTGACCTCGCCCTCACCGAGTTCGGTCAGCACCGCGTCGGCTTCCTGCTGATGGCCCTGGGCCGCCAGCCAGCGCGGCGACTCCGGGATGCTGCGCCGCATCCACAGCACGATCACGGCGAACACCGCGCCGAGCACCAGCATCACCCGCCAGGCGATGTCGCCGAGCGGAAGCAGCAGCAGCGCGAACGCGTAGGTGCAGGCCGCGCCGACGAACCAGGTGGCCCCCAGCCTGCACATCAGACTGCCGCGCCGCTTGGCAGGCGCGTACTCGGCGAGCAGCGAGGTGGAAATCGTGTAGTCCGCGCCGAGCGCGAGACCGAGCAGGAACCGACAGATCAAAAGCTGCCATGCGTCCTGCGCACACGCGGCGAGCAGCGCGAACACGACGAAGCCGATCAGGTTGAACAGGTACATCTTCTTGCGGCCGAGGCGATCGGTGAGCCGACCGAACACCAAGGCGCCCAGGAACATTCCGATGACGGCCGATGCGGTCAGCGCGCCGACCATCAGCGCGGACAGGTGCCACTGTTTGGTGACGGCGGGCAGTGCCACCGCGATCACCGTGATGTCGTAGCCGTCGAGGAACATCCCGGCGGCGGAGAGGATCGTCACCTTGCGGTGGAACGGGGTCAGTTTCGTCGAGTCGAGGACGGTAAAGGCATCGCGAGACACGATGGTCCTTCCTGGCAGAGCAGCAACAACTCAAACGTTTTAGCACTGGTAGAGGCGCAGAGTCATGGTCATCTCACCGAGATGGTCGAGTGTTCAGTGAGCGGTCATCTTGGTTCAGCTTCTGTTCGCTAGGGTGTGGCTTGTGGCTACTGGCAAGGAACCGATCACGCAGCGAGACCTCGCCCAATCGCTCGGGGTGTCCATCTCGGCGGTCAGCCTCGCGCTCGCAGGCCGCGCCGGCGTGAGCGAGCGCCTGCGCGAACAGGTCCTCACCCGAGCCGCCGAGCTCGGCTACAAGCCCAATGCCACCGCGGTCGCGCTACGCACCCGGCGGTCGAAAGTGCTCGGCCTGCTCATCCGCAACCTGCGCAACCCGCACTTCCTCGACGTGATCGACGGGTTCGACGAGACCTGCGCCAGAGCGGGTTACGACGTGATGGTCGGGTCGTCCCGCTACGAACCCGATCGGGAACAGGAGCTGCTGGAGGCATTTCAGAATCGGGCGGTGGACGGGCTCGCCATCGCACCGATCGGCGCGAGCAACCATGTGCACGCCTGGCACACCGCGACCAACAGACCCGTCGTGCTGCTCAACGCGGCAAGCCACACGACGGGCCCCGGCACGATGAGCGTGCAGTCGGACCATCGCACCGCGGTCGACCTGGCCGTGCACCATCTTGTCGGCCTCGGCCATCGCCGATTAGCGATGGTGGTGGCCCCGCCGGACAAGTCCCCCGACCCCGAACGCTGGGAACGCTTCGAAACACTCGGCGCCAGTATGGGATTCACCGCCATCGCGGTCACCACCGAGCTCTCCGCCACCGCTGCACAGGCCGCGATCGCCCGCGAACTCCATGGTCAGGCAGACCAGCGCCCGACCGCGTTCATCGCCAACAGTGACTACATCGCGCACGCCGTCTACCTGGCCGCCGCCGAGTGCGGACTCCGTGTCCCCCACGACGTCTCGATCATCGGACACGACGACCTCCCCACCTCCGCGTCCCTGTGCCCGCCGCTCACCACCATCGGCGTGAACCGTCGCGACATCGGCGAACACGCGGCGACGCTGCTCATCGACACCCTCGACAATCACCCGCCCAAGTCTTCGAATGTGACCGTGGCGGTGGACCTTCGAGTTCGAGAGTCCACCGCCGAGCCGCCGTCGTAGTCGCGGCAGCCACCCGCTCAGCGATCAGTTGATGCCTTCGGCAAGCCGGATGCCGTTCAGGAAATAGCCCTGCGCGGCATGGCCTTCGACGGTTGGGTGGAAGGGGTAGTACGGCTGGCCGATATCGGCCAGGCCCGTCCAATGGGTTTGCGGCGAGCACAGATCGTGACCGATCCCGAGGGGCTTCAGTGACCAGAAGCCGACGCCGAGCTTCGCGGCCGCCCCCTCGATGGCGTTGCCCAGATTGTCGGTCAGCAGATGTGCGTAGGCGTTACGCCATTGCGGCCACGGGGAGTGAATGCCGAGGAACGAGAAGCACACGAACGGCACGCCGGCCGGCGGCAGCGGGTCCTCGTAGTTGATGAACCTGATCTGCGCCTTCGGTGCGACCGCGCGCAGGGCGCCGATGATGTCGCCCCTGGCGCCGTTGGTCATCCGAAAGGCAAGATTCTCGGCGGTTATCGCGGTGGCATCGAGGTATCCCGGATCGGTGCGAAAGTCGCAGCCACGGATGATATCCGTGAGGCAGGTCGCCATCGTCTGGGCATAGGTCGCGCCCTGGCCGGAGTGCCAGATATCGTTGGCGGAAATCTGAATGGTGACCAATTTGGTGTTGGGCCCGAGCATTCCGTCGAAGGCGGCCTGATCGATCTGGGTGCGCAGATTGTTGAACTGGTCGAAGTCGACTGTCGCCCCCTGGCACGCATAATCGGCCCAATCGCCGGTCTGCGGGTCGCCGAGTCCCCACGCGGCCGCCATGATGGACGGCCATCCGTAATTGCTGCGGGCGCAGATCTCGGGGTTCGGCGTCGGCACCGTCTTGGGCTGTTGCTGAAAGGTCGGCAGGCCGAGTGGACCACCGCCGCCCGCGTAGGGCGCCGCCGTCATGCTGTCGCCGAAGGCCACATATCGCACGCCGGGCTCTGCGGCTGTCGCGACCGGCGCCACCACCGCGGCCAGCGCGAAAGCCGTTGCCAGACCGAGGCATACGCGCAGGATCTTCATCGTGTTCCATCCTTTTCGCTCGGCCCGGCCGCGCCGGGGATTATCGAATCCGACGACCGAAAGCAAATATGGAGGAGATGTGACCGCAATAATGCCCGTGTGAAATGGAGGCGTGTCCGAATCGACCGACCAGCCATTTCGGCGATGACATTATCATCCGAAATCCGCACAATTGATTATCCGAGAGTTAGCCTTGGCCATGGCGAAAATCTTTACCTTCACCTCACCCGCGGCAGGCCACCTGTATCCGATTGCCCCCGTTTTGGTTGAACTGGTAAAGCGTGGCCACGAGGTCACAGTAATGACCTTGCCCGGCTCCGGGCGTGCGTTGATCCCGCTCGGCATCACCATTCGGGACTTGCCTCCCGCCTTGGCGGAGGACACCCTCGGGGACAGTGGCGCGCGATCCTCGGTCGAGGCCCTGCGCGCAGCGTCTCGCGCGCTCGTCGCTCGCATTCCCGAGGAAATAGCGGCATTGAGCAACGCCGTCGCGGCGGAACGCCCCGATGCGCTGCTCGTCGATATCACCACACTCGGCGGCCAGACCTACGCCGCCGCCGGCGGTCTGCCATGGGCGTCGTGGGCGCCCATGCTGTTGCCGATCCCGTCGCGAGGCGTCCCGCCGTTCGGTCCCGGCCTGAACCCGAAGTCAGGACCGCTCGGCCGGATCCGGGACTCGATCCTGCAACGACTGATCGCTCACTACTGGGATGACCCACTGCCCCAGTTCAATCGGATGCGACAGCAGCAGGGACTCCCCACCCTCGAGCACACGCTCGACTACATGCTCGACCCGCCGCTCCTGCTCAACTTCACCTCGCCCCCGTTCGACGACATCCGCCGCGACTGGCCTGCCTCGGTGCGGCAGATCGGACCCGGGCTGTGGGCCCCCGACGCCGAGCCACCGGCATGGCTCGACGAGATCGATCGCCCGCTGGCGCTGGTCACCTGTTCGACCGAGTTCCAGGACGATGGACTGCTGGCTCAGGCGGCGATGGACGCACTCGCGGACAGCGACTTCTACACGGTGGTCACCGCAGGCGCGATCGATCCGTCGACCTTCACCATCCCGCCCAACGCGCGCGTCGAATCGTTTCTGCCGCACCATCTTCTGCTGCCCCGGACCGCGGTCGTCGTCTCGCACGGCGGCATGGGCATCACCCAGAAGGCGCTGGCCGCCGGTGTCCCAGTGTGCGTGGTGCCCTTCGGTCGCGATCAGTCCGAGGTGGCGCGCCGGGTCGTGACGAGCGAGGCCGGTACCCGAGTGTCGAAGAAGAAGCTGTCACCGGACCGGCTCAGGACCGCGATCGAACAGGCGCGTGCCTGCCGAGCGGGCGCGGCCAGGGTCGCGACCGGCTTCGCCACGGCCGGTGGCCCGCTGTACGGCGCGGACCTCCTCGAACAGCACCTGTTCGCGGCATCGGACCGGCGGCCGTCGCCGAGCGGGCCCAGTACGGTCCGGATCCGGTCCTCGATCTCGACGCCGCCGACCATCACCCCCGAACGGACGCCGCCGACCATCACACCGGAGCGGTCGTCGGCCAGCGACGCACCTGAAGCCGTCACCACGACCGACAGCTAGTTCCACGGAGCTGGATCGTCGGTCAGATACGGGTTCGCCGTGACGATATCGCGCAGGAATTCCTCGACGACGACAACGCGCCTGAGCCGTTCGAGGTCACGAGGAACCACGAGCCAGTAGGTCCCGCGCGCTGAGAACTGGTCCGTGAGTACGGTTTTCAGGGAAGCATCGGTTTCGCCGAGGTAGGCGGGCAGCGGCGCGATGCCGAGCCCGCTCCGTGCGGCGAGCCAGTGTCCGGTGATGTTGTTGGTTTGAATCGCGACCTTCTGCTCAGGCGGCAGCGAGCTGGCGAGTCGTAGCGGAGCGACGGTGAGTAGGGCGTCGACGTACCAGATCAGGGTGTGGTCACGCAGGTCAGGGAGGGTGCGCAACGGCGGTGCGCCGGCCAGGTAGTCGTCGGTGGTGTACAGGCGCAGGTCGTAGGTGGCCAGCACGCGATACCGGACCGAGCGTGGTGCGGGCCGTTCGAGGGTGACCGCAATATCGAAGTGGCGGGCGGCCAGCGAACCGTGCTCGGTGGCGGTGACGAGCTCGACATCGAGCTGTGGATGCTTGCGCCGGAGTTCGACAAGACGCGGCGCAACGAGGAAGGCGCCGAAGCCGTCCGGGGTCACCAGGCGAACAGTGCCGGTCAGCGGGCCGAGCGTGGACGCCCGCGACTCGTACGCGGCGATGACGGCCGACTCGACTGCCTCGGCCCTCGGCACCAGGCCTTCGCCCGCTTCGGTGAGACGCCAGCCGCTGGGTGCGCGGTCGAACAGGCGATGGCCGAGTTCTCGCTCCAATGCGGTGATCCGGCGCCCGACCGTCGTGTGGTCGACCTCCAGCGTCCTGGCGGCCTCGTTGAGCCTGCCACTGCGGGCCACCTGGAGGAAGAAGCGCAGATTGTCGGCGTTCATGGTTCGACAGTCTAGGCGTGCAAATGTGCACTACGTCCTGCACTAATCAGCATTGCTCCGTGCAGATATGAGCAACAAGCATGGTGTTATGAGCACGAGCATCGCCCTCCCCCGTTTCCTCCGGATCGGCGCAGGTGCCGTGGAGGAACTGGGCTCCGTTGTTGCCCAACTGGCCATCACCCGGCCGGTCCTGGTGACGGATGCGTTCCTGACCGGCCGAGGACACACCAGCCGCCTGGTAGAAATCCTGAGCAAGGAAGGCATCGACGCCGCCGTGTTCGACAAGACGGTGCCCGATCCCACCACGGATTCCCTTGCCGCCGGGCTGGAAACGATCCGCTCGCACGACGCGGACGCGGTGATCGGGTTCGGTGGTGGCAGCCCGATGGACACCGCCAAGGCTTTGGCCGTGTTGAGCGCCAGCGGCGGCGAAATGGGGTCATACAAGGCGCCGCGCGTCTACACCGGACCGGCACTGCCGATCATCGCGGTGCCGACGACAGCGGGGAGCGGGTCGGAGGCGACGCAGTTCTCGGTGATCACCGACAGTGCGACCGACGAGAAGATGCTGTGCCCCGGGCAGTCGTTTCTGCCGATCGCGACGATCATCGATTTCGAACTCACGATGTCGATGCCGCCCCGACTGACCGCCGACACCGGCGTCGACGCGTTGACCCACGCGATCGAGGCGTACGTCAGCCGACGCCGGAACGGATTCAGCGACGGGTTGGCTCTTGCGGCGATGCGCACCATCGCCAGCCATCTGCGCCGGGCCTACCGCGACGGCGACGACCGGGACGCACGCGAGGCGATGATGTTGGCGTCCATGCAGGCCGGTATGGCGTTCTCCAACTCCAGTGTTGCGCTCGTGCACGGCATGAGCCGTCCGATCGGCGGTCATTTTCACGTGGCGCACGGACTGTCCAACGCCATGCTGCTGCCCGCGGTCACCCGGTTCTCCCTCGAGGCGGCCGTCGGCCGATACGCCGACTGCGCGCGGGCCATGCGCATCGTCGCCGACACCTCCTCCGACGACGTCGCGGCCGCAGCGCTGGCCGATGAACTCGAGCAGCTGTGCCACGACGTGCACGTCCCGACCCCACGCAGTTACGGCATCGCCGAGGCGGACTGGAATTCTCGCCTCGACCTCATGGCCGAACAAGCCATCGCCTCGGGCTCGCCCGGCAACAACCCCCGAGTGCCGACGGCCGAGGAGATCGTCGAGATCTACGACGCGATCTACTCAGGTGCGAACACCTAGACCTGATGGTTCGCTGTAGTCAGCGGACGAGACGGAAGAACGCACGCACGTCGTCGACGAACAATTCCGGCTGCTCGAACGCCGCGAAATGACCGCCGCGCGGTGGCTCGTTCCAATAGCGGATATCGGTGAAACGTTGTGCCGCCCAACGCCTGGACGGCCGCATGATCTCCTTGGGGAACACCGAGCAGCCGGTCGGCACGTGCACCGTCTCGGTCACCGATCCGGTGATCCACTCGTCGACCTGCGCGATGCTCTCCCAGTAGAGCCGGGCGGCCGAAGCGCCGGTTCCGTTGAGCCAGTACAGCATCAGGTTGTCGAGCAGTTCGTCACGGGTGAGCGCGTTCTCCGGATGTCCGGCACAGTCGGTCCACGACCAGAACTTCTCGATGATCCAAGCACACAGTGCCGCAGGGGAATCCACCAACCCGTAGCCTGCGGTCTGCGGCCTGGTCGCATGCATCCGCGAGTAGCCGATTTCCCAGCGGGCGGCGTGTTCGAGCGTGCGGAGTGCGGCGCGTTCGGCGTCGGTGAGGTCGTCGAAGGTGGTCGGATCGGGCGGCGCAAGCGGCGGGACGAGGTGAATTCCGACGACATGCGCTTGGTCCCGTTGCGCGAGCCGGGTGCTGATGCTCGTGCCCCAATCGCCACCCGCGGCACCGTAGCGGCGGTAGTCGAGGCGGCTCATCAGCTCGGCCCACGCGTCCGCGATCCGGTCGATGCCCCAGCCCGGCTCGGCAGGCCGGTCGCTGAACCCGTAGCCGGGCAGCGAGGGACAGACCAGATGGAAGGCATCGGCCGGATCCCCGCCGTAGCGGGCCGGGTCGGTCAGCGGCCCGATCACTTTGCCGAACTCGACGATCGAACCCGGCCAGCCGTGCGTCAGGACGAGCGGCAACGCCTCCGGTTCCGGCGAGCGCACATGGACGACATGGATGCCGAGTCCGTCGATCTCGGTGCGCAGGTTCGGGACCGCGTTCAGCCTGGCCTCGGTCGCGCGCCAGTCGTACTGCTCAGCCCAATACGCGCACAGTTCACGCACGTAGGCCAAGGGGACGCCCTGCGACCAATCGTCGACGGTTTCCCGCTCCGGCCAGCGGGTGGATCTGAGCCGGGCACGGAGATCCGTGAGCTCCTGCTCCGGCACCTGGATCCGAAATGGGCGCATTGCACGAGTGCAACACCATGCCGGACCGGTCGCAACCGAGTTATCGCGCCTGGCACCGGGACAACGGATCGCTGATCTCGGGCCGGTCACCTACGGTAGAGGTCGATCTAGTGCATCGACCGACTGCTGGAGGCGTTTTGCGCATCATTGCTCGTGTATTGCTCGTCGTGTTGGCCATCCTCGGTGGTGTGACGCTGCCCGTGGCGCACGGTGCGCCCGCCGCGGCGACCATCGATGAGGTCACCGCGCGGCAGATCGACGAGTCGGTGGCGCTGCGGGCGGCATCGGGCGGGCGCGGCAAAGGCGAGCTGATCGAGATGCTGTCGGCGCGGTTCCTCGGAACGCCGTATCAGGCGAACATGCTCGTCGGGTCGGCGACACAGCCGGAACAGCTGGTCGTCGACTTCCGGCGGGTGGATTGCTTCACCTACCTCGACTACGTCGAGGCGCTCAGCCGGTCGACCAGTCGGGACCAGTTCGTGGCGAACCTGATCGACACCAGGTACACCGAGGGGCGCGTCGAATTCCGGCAGCGCAAGCACTTCTTCAGCGATTGGGCGCACACCCCCAAGGTTGCCGCCGACGACATCACCACCGCGCTGAGTCCGGCCGCGGTGACCGTCGCCAAGCACCTCAACGCCAAAGCCGACGGCGGAACCTACCTGCCGGGAGTGCCCGTGGTCGACCGCTCGATCAGCTACCTGCCCAGCGGCACCGTTGATCAGAGCGTCGTCGGGCAGTTGCGCACCGGCGACTACATCGGCGCCTACACCACCGAGGCAGGCCTTGACGTCACGCACGTCGGCATCTTCGTCATGACACCGAACGGGCCCGTCTTCCGCAACGCGTCCTCACTCGTCGAGAACAACAAGGTCGTCGACTCCCCCTTCGCCGATTATCTGCGGACGATCCCCGGCATCGTCGTGTTCCGCGCGCGGTAACCGGCCGACGCCCCACCCCGTTCGCGAGCACCGATCGAGATCGAGATAGCCGCAATGCCCGCACACCCCCTGCTGCCCGACGTGATCGACGCCCTGCATTCGGACCTCGCCGAGTGGATGGGCACCAACGCCGCACCCAAGGTCTTCGACCGGTTCGCCAACGCGCTGCACGAGGACTTCTCCGCGGTGACCACGACCGGTCAGGTCTTCGACCGGGACGCGCTGCTTGCCGGCGTGTGGTCGGCTCGCAACACCCAGCCCGATCTGACCATCGAGATCACCGAGGTGCAGGAGATCGCCACCGGCGCCAGCATCGTCGTCGCCCGCTTCACCGCCGTGAACCGCCAGGCCCACCCGTCGCCCGACCACCACCCCTCATCGAATCGCTCCGCGATGCCGGCAGAACTGTACAGCCGCCGCCTCGTCACCGCGGTCCTCGATGTCGCCGACCACGGCTACCAGTGGCGCTCGGTGCACGAAACCGCCGCGGCCGCACCGGAATAACGCAAGCGGCCCCGCACCTTTCGGTGCGGGGCCGCTACAAGTCACGCTGGATCAGATAGCGCGGACGTCCTGGGCCTGCGGACCCTTCTGGCCCTGGCCGATCTCGAACTCCACACGCTGGCCCTCGTCGAGGCTCTTGAACCCCGAGCCGCCGATCGCCGAGTAATGCACGAAGACGTCAGGGCCGCCTCCGTCTTGAGCGATAAAGCCGAAGCCCTTTTCGCCGTTGAACCACTTCACACTGCCTTGAGCCATGTTTTTTGCAACTTCTTTTCTGTAGGTGAGCCGAGCAAATCACTTCGACGAGCTCAGTCTCGATAGACACTATGCCACGTCCGCCGCACTCGAGCCTTGAACTGTGGGCTATCCGACACTTCTGACGCCGTTTCCGTCGTTGTCGGCGAGTCGCCCGGCCACCGCGGCGGCACCGATCGCACGTGTTGCGCTCCAACATGTTTCGGGCGAAACCTGCGGCGCACGAGCAGTCGGCTCTGCCCGCCGATTCTTACCGGGTAGAAACAGTTGAACCGCAGGTCAGTACGGGATTCCGGGCGCCGAGTTCGACCGACCGCACGGTGTCTTAAGCCAGGCTTACCGCGTTGGTAGTGCATTATGCGCAACGGTGCCGAACCAATCGGTAGGTACCTGCGTACGAATTCTCGTAGCCCGTGTACGTCGAACCGACCTGTGTCCGATTCTGAGCAGCGCGTTCGGCGGACGTTCAGTCGTCGTTGAGCATCGCGACCAAGGTGAGAACCATGGTGCGGGCGGCAGGGCCCGCGCACCGGATTCGAGACAAGGAACTGATGAGCAACAAGGGATCATCGCGGGTGCTGCGCGGCGTGCTGTTGACTGCGCTGGCATTGGGTATGACCGCGACGACCGCATGTGCTGCCAAAGCCGACAACGACGTTCGCACGGAGCAGCCCGCGAACAAGCCGGCCGTATTGCTGGTGCACGGCGCGTTCGCCGACGGCTCCAGCTGGGTCAGGGTCGCCGAACGACTGCAACAGGACGGGTACCAGGTCACCGCCGCGGCGGTGCCGTTGCGCGGCCTCGCCTACGACTCCGCCTACATTCGCAGCATCCTCGACGCGATGCCGGGCAAGACGCTCCTGGTCGGTCACTCCTACGGCGGCGCCGTAATCACCAATGCCGCAACGGGTTCGCCGAACGCGGCCGGGCTGGTCTACGTCGCCGCGTTCGCGCCCGATCAGGGCGAACCGCTCGGCCTGCTCGATGGCCGCTTCGGTGGCCCGGCAAGCAAGATCTCGGTGCCGCACATGTATCCGCTGCCCGACGGCAAAGGCACGGCCCCCGAACTGGTCGTTGCCCCCGACAAGTTCCCCGAGTTCTTCGCCCAGGACCTCCCGGCCAAAGAGGCCAAGGTCCTCGGCGCGAGCCAGCGCCCGGTCGCTGCGGGCGTCTTCGCCGAGCCGAGCGCCGAGCCCGCATGGAAGACGCTGCCGAGCTGGGCACTGATCGCCAACGACGATCGGATGATTCCCCCGGCCGGACAACGTGAGATGGCCACCCGGGCCAAGGCCACCATCGTCGAACACGCAGGCAGCCACGCGATCGCACTGTCGCAGCCACAGGCCGTCGTCGACGTGATCGAAACCGCAGCCGCCGCGATCGCGCGATAGGACAGCCCGTGAATCACGACTACATCGTGGTCGGCGCCGGGTCGGCGGGCGTGGTACTCGCCCGCCGCCTGGTCGACGCAGGCCACCGGGTGCTGCTGTTGGAAGCGGGCCCGGCAGATAGCAATCCGGCCATCCATGACCCGACCCGCTCCATCGAGCTGTGGGGCAGCGACGTCGATTGGGCGTTCACCACCGAACCGCAGACCTACGCGGACGGGCGCCGCCTGCCGTGGCCGCGGGGCAAGACGCTCGGCGGCAGCAGTGCCTTCAACGGCATGATCTACGTGCGCGGCGTGCCCGCCGACTACGACGCGTGGGCGTTCCAAGGCGCGGCGGGCTGGAGCTGGCCGGGGGTGGAACCCTACTTCCGCAAGCTGGAGCATTTCGGCGACGCGAGCGCGGGCCGCGGCACCGACGGCCCGCTGTACGTGCAGCGCAACCCCGGCCCGGATCCGCTGGTCCAGGCGTGGGTGCTGGCCGCGCAGGAGTACGGACTGCCGTTCAACGACGACTACAACAGCGGTGACAGCACCGGCGTCAGCTACACCCAGCACACCATCAGGGACGGCAAGCGCCAGAGCACCTGGGTCGGGTACGGCAAGCCGATCCAGGATGATCCCGGCCTCACCGTGGTCACCGGCGCACAGACGACGCGGGTGCTGTTCGACGAAGACCGCGCCATCGGCGTGGAGTACCTGCGCGACGGGCAGCTCAACACCGCCTACGCCGAATCCGAAATCATCCTGTCCGCAGGTGTTTTCGGCTCGCCGCAGCTGCTGATGCTGTCCGGTGTCGGCCCGGCCGAGCAGTTGCGGTCGCTGGGGCTGCGTGTCCGTGTCGATCTGCCAGGTATCGGACAGAACCTGCAGGACCACTGGTCGAGCCCGCTGATCTGGCACTCCAAGCAGGAGTCGCCCGCGTGGGCCGCACAGGGATTGGAGGCGCACTTCTTCAGCACCACGATCAACGGGCTGATCGCGCCGGACGTCCAGCCGATCTTCCTGTCCTGGGTGTACCCGCTGCCGAATGTCGAGCTGCCGCGCCAGGGCTTCTCCGCCGTCGCGCAGATTCTGCACCCGTACAGTCGCGGCGAATTGCGTTTGCGCTCCGCCGATCCCACCGTCGCTCCGATTCTCGATCCCCGGGTGTTCGCCGATCCCCGCGACCTGGAGACGCTCGTCGACAACCTGGAGATGTTGCGCGACATCGCCACCCAGGACGCGCTGCGGGAATGGACTGACGGCGAAGCGATTCCGGGCGCGGCGGTGCGCACCCGCGAGCAACTTCGCGATCACGCCAGGGCGACCGTGGTCAGCGGGCACCACCAGGTCGGCACGGCCAAGATGGGTCTGGACGCGCACTCCGTCGTCGATCCGGAACTGCGCGTGCACGGGCTGCTCGGCCTGCGCGTCGTCGACGCATCGGTGATGCCGACGCTGCCGAGCGCCAACACCAACGGTCCGACCGTCATGATCGCGGAGAAGGCCGCCGACCTCATCCTCGGCCGGAAGGTGCCCGCATGACGACCGTCACCGCGTCCGTCGCGCGGGACGGCGCCGACGAATTCAGTGTCGAGCAGCTGGAACTGGAAGATCCACGACCCGACGAAGTGCTGATCCGGTATGTCGCGGCAGGCCTGTGCCACACCGATCTCGAGGCCGCGCGCGGCACTGTCCCCACGCCGCGGCCGGTGGTCCTCGGGCACGAAGGTGCAGGTGTCGTCGCCGCGGTCGGTGCGGCGGTCACCGGCTTCGAACCCGGCGATCGGGTCCTGCTCAGTCTGGATTCGTGCGGTCGGTGCGCGCACTGCCTGGCCGGGCAGCCCGCGTACTGCGTCGACCACATCGCGCTGAATTTCCACGCGCGCCGCGCCGACGGCTCGGTCGGCCTGCGCGATGCCGAGGGCGCACCGGTGCACGACCACTTCTTCGGCCAATCCTCGCACGCCACTCACGGTTTGGCGCACCCTCGGGGACTGGTCAAGGTCGACGCCGACATCCCGCTCGAGGTGCTCGCGCCGATGGGCTGCGGCGTGATCACCGGAGCGGGCGCCGTCCTGAACTCACTGCGCGTGCAGGCGGGCAGCACGGTAGCGATCTTCGGCGCGGGCGCAGTCGGCCTGAGCGCCATGATGGCCGCGATCGCGGTGGGAGCCACCCGCATCATCGTGATCGACCGAATCCCCGAAAGACTGACCCTGGCAACAGAACTGGGTGCCACCGACACCATCGACGCCAGCACCGTCGACAGCGCCGCCGCGATCGACGACCTCACCGACGGCCGCGGCGTCGACTACAGCATCGAATCCACCGGTGTCCTCGCCGTCATGAATACCGCGGCGAAAGTGCTTGCACCCCTTGGCTCCGCCGCGATCCTCGGCGTCACCGCCCCCGACGCTGCCCTCCAGGCCAACGTCTTCGAACTACTGAAAGGCCGCACCATCACCGGCTCCGTCATGGGCCACCAAGCACCGGCAGTCCTCATCCCCCGACTCCTGAACCTCTACCGCCAGGGCCGGTTCCCGCTCGACTGCCTGATCCGCCGCTATCCCCTGCACCAGATCAACACCGCGGTCGCCGACGTCAAATCCGGCAGCACCATCAAAGCGGTCCTCGTGCCGTGACGCGCTGTGCTCGGTCCGCACAGCGGACCGAGCACGCCGGGCTCTGCCCGACTCTGGCTACCGTGAGGTGGTGATCAAGAAAGTATCGGTTGCGTTCGGTGTCGCGCTCGTTGTTCTGGTCACCAGCACCGGGTTGGCGGACGCCGCGCCTGCGCAGACTCGGGCCGATGGGGCCGAGTTGGTCTATCGGCCGATGCATCCACGGAGTGCCCAGAATGCCGCGTTCTCCCCGGATGGGACGTCGCTGGTGTTCACCGAATTCTTCGACGGATACAACCTCGGCGGCGCAAGTCTGAATCGGTTGCGGAATTTCGGTGGCACCCCGGAGGTGCTGGTGCGGGAAGGGGATCAGGCGGCGGTCAATCTGCCGGGGTCCGCGTGGAATGGGCCGCGCGACCTCATCACCTTTTCGTTCGACAGCACCGACCGGGATGAGATCTGGGTGCTGCAGCCGGGGAATCCCCCACCGCGCCAGGTGACGACGCACGAAGGGACGCGCGGGTTCACCGAGCCGAGCTTCTCGCCCGATGGCAACTGGATTGTGTTCCAGGAGAACGATAACCAGAGCGGGCCCGGTGCGCGCGGGAGCATCTGGAAGGTGCCGACGGCGGGCGGCAAGGCGATCATGGTGATCGACGGGCCGCGCAGCAATACCGATAACCGGCAGCCGAATTGGTCGCCGCGGGGTGACCGGATCGTGTACCAATCGCGCAGCGGGAATTCCGCGGACTGGGATCTGCGCACCATTGCTCCGGATGGCACCGGGTCGGCGGCGCTCACCAGTGGCTCGGACGAGGACACCGACGCGAGCTTCGCACCGGACGGGAGCTGGGTGGTGTATTCCTCCGATCATGCCGGTGCCCCGCACGCTCAGATCTTTGTGAAGCGTACGGATGGGACCGGTCAACCGGTGCGGGTGACGACCTCGGATCAGTACGACGGCGCGCCGAGCTGGTCACCCGACGGGAAGTGGATCACCTTCGAATCCAGCGCTGACGGCGTCGCCCCCACCGCGCTGTGGCGAATTCCGGCCCCGGCTGCGCACCACGGGTGAGGCGATCCGGCAGAATCGGCAGGATGACTCGTTGGTTCGAGCTAGAGCCCGTCGACAAGACGTTCTTCGATACCGCGACCTATCGCGAGAAGTATTCGATGGAACTGCCGGTCGACAGCGGCCGAGTGTGGGCCGGATTCACCTCCGAGTCGCCGATGACCTGGTGCAAGCTGATCACCACTGGGCGATACACCTCGCCCATCGACGGGATCGGGACGACCCGCGATATCGAGCTCGCCGGCGGCGTCCTCCGTCTGCGTGAATACTTCTTCGACTGGGACGACACCACCCGCCACCACAGCTTCTTCGTGCGCCAGGCCAACCTGCCGCTGTTCCGCGCGTTCGCGGAGGACTATCACCTCGCCGACACCCCGAACGGCTGCCGATTCACCTGGAGCTTCGCCTACGAACCCAAACCAGGGCTCGGCTTGATCCACAAGGCCTCCGCCTTCCCCACGCGATTGATGCTCAGCAGCTTGGCCGCCGACACCGCCAAGCACTTCGGTGGCACGTCGGCAACACGGCTCCCGCGCGGGTAAACAGGGAACATGAGCAGCGCATCCCCGCTACAGATCACCTCACTGTCCCCGGATCAGGCCGCCGACTTCGACCTCGTGTGCGCGGTCGTCGCGCTGATCAACGAGGTCTACGAAGTGGCAGAGGAAGGACTGTGGGCCAACGGCCACACCCGGACCACCACCGACGACATCGCCGCACTCATCCGTGCCGACGAGATCACCGTCGCGCACCTCGACAACGAGCTGGTCGGGGTCGTTCGCATTCGCCGAATCGACCAGGAGGTCAGTGAATTCGGCATGCTCGCCGCCGCACCGAAGCGACGCGGCCTCGGCATCGGCCGTGAACTGGTGCGCTTCGCCGAACAACGCGGCCGCGACTCCGGAGCGAGCAGCATGCAACTCGAGTTGCTTGTCCCCCGCGAGTGGACGCACCCGTCCAAAGAATTCCTCACCCAGTGGTACACCCGCCTCGGATACACCGCAGTACACACCGGACAGCTCGCAGACTCGTACCCCGAACTGACGCCCCGCCTGACCACCCCGTGCCACTTGATCACCTACCGCAAGCCCTTTCTGTAGAGCTGCACTAATTCCGCGGCCGGAACGGGTGCAGTTTCACAGACGGGGTGCCGATTCCGGGATAGGGTAAATCGCGAGATAGATTGGGCGCGATGGATTTCCGTTCAACTGGCTACCGTTGAAATGTCTACACCTAATGCCATTGCCGGACAACAGAATTAAATCTCGATGACTTGTCTTTTGTTGTCCCGGAATACAACTGGGAAGTACGGGTTGCGCTGCGCCGATGCTAACCTCCGAGCGCGGCGGGTATTTGGCCGGGAATGGGCCCCGGCGCCCGTCTTGAGGAGGATCCGATGCGACGCTTGCATCTTCGAAAGTTATCTTCCGACAATGGATTAAGAAAATCACGTGTCAGTATGTGCCTGCCGGCGCTCGCTGCCTGTCTAATCCTTTCAGTCGGACTCGAACCGGTCGCCGCGGCAGCCCCCGCGGCAACCGACATCGGACGCGCGGCGCCCGCGGAACCGTACTGCTACACCGAGACCGTCAATCAAACGGCGGACCTGAGCGACCTCAAAGCCCGCTTCAATTCCTCGAACTGGATGCAGACCCTGCAAGCCATGTACAAGCGACGCTGGCCGAGCGGCGAGAAATTGGCCATTGCCCAGGCCAAGGATCCGTACTGGAACCAGTTCGTGGACAAGAAGAATTTCGAGTCGTTCGCCGAATCGATGATGGTGGCGATCCACGAGGAAACGCACATGTGGGATCTCGACGCTGCCAGGACCGAGTGGGATGTGTACACCTCGTCGTGGATCAACTCCACCCAGCAGATGCTCAAAGTGCCGTTGCACGGCGGCTTTCCGCGCAAGGAAATCCTGCCGTTGATCAAAGACAAGTTCAGTGACGACATGGACGGGATCTACCTGCGGGACCGCCAGCAGGGCGATTACCGCCTGCAGGGTGTGTTCGCCGAATTGAACGCGGGCCTGATGGGCCTGCCCGCGGCCACGGTCGTGCAGGAATACATCAAGGGCATCGGGGCGAGCAACTCCAGGGACATCGCCGCAACCAATCTGCGGTACCTGCTGCTGTACCTGCGCGTGGCCAAGACCAAGCACGCCGACTACTGGGCAAAGATCAAGAACGAGCCCAAGGTGCGCGACCTGGTGCTGACCCAATTCCTGCGCACGGCTTACTGGCTGGAGAAGTCCGCGCCCTACGCGGGCAAGCTCGGCAGCCCGAACGCCGACAAGATCACCGCGACGAACTACGCACCGGAGAACATCGCGATCCTCGAGGAGTTCACCGGCCGCAAGGTTCGCGTCGACGCGCAGAAGAACTGCACCACCTGACCTCGACAAGCAAGCAACGGGCTGGGAGCACCCCCAACGGGTGGTCCCAGCCCGTTGCGTTGCAGGTAGCGACGAGATTTCCGAAACCGCCACCGATCAAGACTTGAATCAGTAATAATCCTGAAAGTGTCAAAATCTGTGGACTTCGAGCACATGCTGCGCGAGGCGGCGCTGCGCGTCACCGCGCCACGGGTAGCGGTGCTTTCCGCAGTACACCACCACCCGCACTCCGAGACGGATGCGATCCTCGGCCTCGTCCGCGAGACCCTCGGCGCGGTGTCGCATCAGGCCGTATACGACGTGCTGCGCGCGTTGACCGCCGCGAAGCTGCTCCGGCGCATCCAGCCGATGGGCACCGTGGCGCGTTACGAGACGCGGGTCGGCGACAACCACCATCACCTCGTCTGCCGGTCGTGCGGCGTCATCACCGACGTCGACTGTGCCGTCGGCGCAGCGCCGTGCCTGACCGCATCGGACGACAGCGGATTCGTCCTCGACGAGGCAGAAGTCATCTATTGGGGCCAATGCCCCGCCTGCTCGACACAGGTTGTGTCGCAATCACACCCGTGATCCAGCCCGATCACACCCCCCGAAAGGAATTGCCGTGCCCAAGGAACACCCGCCCATCGCAGAGGCGAACACCGAACCCGCGGCCAGTGGTTGCCCTGTCGCGTCCGGCCGCCTCAAGTACCCGGCCGAGGGCGGCGGCAACCGTGACTGGTGGCCGAACCAGCTCAACCTGCGGATCCTGCAGAAGAACCCCGCCGTCGCCAACCCGATGGGTGCGGAGTTCGACTACGCCGCCGAGTTCAAGACCCTCGATCTCGCTGCGGTGCAACGGGATATCGAAGAGGTGCTGACCACCTCGCAGGAGTGGTGGCCCGCCGACTACGGCCACTACGGACCGTTCTTCATCCGGATGGCCTGGCACGCCGCCGGTACCTACCGGGTCAACGACGGCCGCGGTGGCGCAGGCGCAGGCATGCAGCGGTTCGCGCCGCTCAACAGCTGGCCGGACAATGCGAGCCTGGACAAGGCCCGCCGCCTACTGTGGCCGGTCAAGCAGAAGTACGGCAAGAAGATCTCCTGGGCCGACCTGATCGTCTTCGCGGGCAACGTCGCGCTGGAGTCGATGGGCTTCACCACCTTCGGCTTCGGCGGCGGCCGCGTCGATCAGTGGGAGCCGGAGGAAGACGTGTACTGGGGTCCAGAGCAGACCTGGCTCGGCGACGAGCGCTACACCGGCCAGCGCGATCTCGAAAGCCCCTTGGCCGCAGTGCAAATGGGCCTGATCTACGTGAATCCGGAAGGCCCCAACGGTAATCCGGACCCGCTGGCCGCAGCCAGAGACATCCGCGAGACATTCCGCCGCATGGCGATGAACGACATCGAGACCGCGGCGCTGATCGCGGGCGGACACACCTTCGGCAAGACGCACGGCGCAGGCCCCGCCGATCACGTCGGCCCCGAGCCCGAGGCCGCCCCGCTGGAGGAGCAGGGCCTCGGCTGGCGCAGCACGTTCGGCACCGGGGTCGGCGCCGACGCGATCACCAGCGGACTCGAAGGCGCATGGACGCCGACCCCGCGCGCCTGGGACAACACCTTCGTCGAGACCCTGTACGGCTACGAGTGGGAGAAGACCAAGAGCCCCGCCGGTGCGTGGCAGTGGATCCCCAAGGACGGTGCGGGCACCGGCACGGTCCCCGACGCGCACGACCCGTCGAAGACGCACACCCCGGTCATGCTGACCACCGACCTCTCCCTGCGCGTCGACCCCATCTACGAGCAGATCACCCGGCGCTGGCTCGACCACCCGGAGGAGCTCGCGGAAGAGTTCGCCAAGGCCTGGTTCAAGCTGACCCACCGCGATATGGGCCCGGTCGTCCGCTACCTCGGCCCGCTGGTTCCCCGGGAGACGCTGCTGTGGCAGGACCCGGTCCCTGCGGTGACGCACGATCTCATCGGCCCTGCCGATATCGCGGCGCTCAAGAGTCAGATCCTGTCTTCGGGTCTGACTGTCGCACAGCTTGTTTCGACCACATGGGCGGCGGTCGCGTCGTTCCGTGGCAGCGACAAGCGCGGCGGCGCCAACGGTGGGCGCATCCGGCTGCAGCCGCAGCGCGGCTGGGAGGTCAACGAGCCGGATCAGCTCGCAGTGGTGATCCCCACGCTCGAGCGGATCCAGGATGCCTTCAACGCCGCCCAGACCGGGAACACCCGGGTGTCGTTCGCCGATCTGGTGGTGCTGGCGGGCAACGCGGCAGTCGAGCAGGCCGCCGAGAACGCCGGATACGACATCGAGGTGCCGTTCATCCCGGGCCGCACCGACGCCACGCAGGAGCAGACCGACGTCGAGTCCTTCGCCGCGATGGAGCCGTCGGCCGACGGCTTCCGCAACTATCTCGGCAAGGGCAACCGCCTGCCCGCCGAGTTCCTGCTGATCGACCGGGCGAACCTGCTGACGCTGAGCGCTCCCGAGATGACCGTCCTCGTCGGCGGCCTGCGGGTGCTCGGCGCGAACCATCAGCAGTCCGCGCTCGGCGTGCTCACCGCAAAGACCGAGTCGCTGACCAACGACTTCTTCGTCAACCTGCTCGACATGGGCACGAAATGGGCGCCGTCGCCTGCCGACGACGGCACCTATGTCGGCACCGATCGCGGCACAGGTGCGACCACCTGGACGGGCAGCCGGGTCGACCTGGTCTTCGGGTCGAACTCGCAGCTGCGCGCGGTCGCCGAGGTCTACGCGACCGATGACGCGAAGCAGAAGTTCGTCGAGGACTTCGTCGCCGCATGGACCAAGGTGACGAACCTCGATCGCTTCGATATCGCCTGATCAACGCGCGATGGCCGGCCGCAGGGCCGGCCATCGCTCCCCTACAGCACAGGCAAAGGCGGCGATTCCGGGAAGACCACCGGTAGTGCCGTCACCGCTCGGTGGAATGGGCCTGGGCGCCAAGTGAGTTCGCCGGGTGCGACCGCGAGCCGGATCTCCGGGAGTGCGTCGAGAAGCTGGTCGATGGCGTCCTGGGCGATCAGGTACGCCATCGAGCTGGCTGGGCACACATGCGGGCCCGCACCCCAGGCTAGGTGCGAGCGATTTCCCGAGTACTGCTGTGCCGCGGTGATATCCGGGTCGGTGTTGCAGGCGGCCATGCTGATGACGACCGGCTGGTCGGCAGGCAGCCAGACATCATCGATCAGCACGGGCTGCCGCGGAAAGCTGATGCAGAAGTTCGCCATCGGCGGATCGTTGAACAGCACCTCGTCGAGCGCGTCGCGGGTCGACAGGCTGCCGCCGAGGACGCTGCCGCCGAACCGCTCGTCGGTCAGGATCAGCAGGAGCGTGTTCACGATCAGATTCTGTTGCGGCTCAATGCCTGCGCCGTACAGCGTGGCCAGCTGGTGCACCATCTCGATGTCGCTCAGCTCGGCGGGGTGTTGCAGCATCCTGGTGGTCACGTCGTCACCGGGTTGAATCCGCTTGAGCTGGATCAGTTCCTGCAACGCGCCGACGAGCATGATGTTGCCGCGTTCGGCATCGACACCCTCGAAGATCGCGGCCATGCCGGTCGCGGCATGCTCGGCGATCTCGGCCGGACAGCCGAGCATGGCGTTGAGCACCGCGAACGCGAGCGGAAACGCGTACTGGCGCACCAGGTCCGCGGCACCGTCCGCGCAGAATGCGTTGATCAGTGGGAGCGCGGTCCGTGCCACGGTGTCGTGCAAGCCGTACTGGTCGACCTTGTCCAGTCCCGCCGTTGTGGTCTGCCGATACCGCGCGTGCTCGGCGCCCGCGCTGCGCAACGCGTTGGGCCGCCACTGCATCATCGGCAGCACCGGGCAGTCCGCAGCGACGTTGCGCTGCCAGGCTCGCGGATCGGCCGGGAAATGGTCGGGATCATTGAAGATGCGCAGCGCCGTGCCGTACCCGATCACCAAGGTGGCAGGCACATCCGGCGCCAGCTCGACCGGAACCAGCGAACCGTGTGCGGCGCGCATCTCCTGATAGGCGCCGTGCGGATCGGCCGCGAATTCCGGTGCGTACAAAGGCACCCGAGGTCCGTCGATGTCGCCAGGAGCCCGGTGCTGCGCGTGGTGGGCAGGACTGCGCGCAGGGGGCGGCGGCATGGTCATCGAAAAAGCTCCAGGTGTCGATTGGGAATTTTCCCCACATGAACATGAATGGCTGTCCACTTTCTGCAGGGATGAGAGTAGTTCAAAACCATTGTTCAACTGGGTAATTCAGTGCAATGTCACCAGTAGAACAGGACCAGCTGGCCGGTTTCGATCACTTGTGATCGAAATAGCCGTTACTTGAACACAATTGGACGTTCAGGAACGGACAATTGTAATCTGGTGCGCGTCTCTTCCTGATCTGTGCACCGGAGGTGCGCCTTGCGGAATCTCTTTTCTCTGTTCATATTCGGCACTATTCTAGGGCTGATAACCCTGGTGGCGCCCGGCTTGGCCGGACCAGCCATGGCCGACAACCCACCGACGCTCGAACGCAGTGTCACCGATATCGTTCCGGTGCCCGTGCGGGCGAAGGCCGACCCTAAGGCCAACTTCAAGCTGACCGCCAACAGCGTGATCCGCGCCGAACACCAGGCGCGCGGCGTCGCCGACTACCTCGCCCAATTATTGCGCCCGGCAACGGGATACAAACTGCCGGTGGTGGAACGGCACGACAAGGGCAGGCCGGGCATCACCCTGCAGCTCGGCGACGCCGATCGCCGCCTCGGCGACGAGGGCTACCAGCTGACGGTGGCCAAGGACGGCGTCACCCTGTGGGCGAACACGCCGAAGGGGTTGTTCTCGGCCGTGCAGTCGCTGCGCCAGCTGTTCCCGTCGGCGATCAATAAAACAACTGTGCAGAAACAGGATTGGATCGTCTCGGGCGGCACGGTGTTCGACCATCCGCGCTTCGGCTGGCGCAGCGCCATGCTCGACGTGGCCAGGCACTTCTTCAAGCCCGATCAGGTCAAGCGCTACATCGATCAGATCGCGCAGTACAAGATCAACACACTGCACCTGCACCTGACCGACGACCAAGGCTGGCGCATCGAGATCAAGAGCTGGCCCAAGCTCGCCGAGATCGGCGGCAAGACCGCGGTCGGCGGCGATCCCGGCGGCTACTACACCCAGGAGCAGTACAAGGACATCGTCAATTACGCTGCCTCGCGCCACATCACGGTGATACCCGAGGTCGACATGCCCGGCCACACCAACGCAGCGCAGGCCTCCTACGGTGAGCTGAACTGCGACGGCAAGCCGGTGCCGCCGCGCACCGATATCGAGGTCGGCTACAGCTCGCTGTGCATCCCGAAGCCGATCACCTACAAGTTCGTCGAGGACGTCATCCGGGAGCTGGCGGCGATCACCCCTGGCCCGTACCTCAACATCGGCGGCGACGAGGCGCACTCCACCACACCCGCCGACTACAAGACCTTCTACGACAAGGTCTCGCCGATGCTGTCCCAGTACGACAAGAAGATCATGGGCTGGCACAACATCGTTGTGACGAACCCGCCGACCTCGGCCGTGCCGCAGTACTGGGACCCGGCCACCAGCAACGCCGACGTGGTCGCGGCGGCCAAGCGGGGCAACAAGATTGTGATGTCCCCGGCGAACAAGGCGTACCTCGACATGAAGTACAACCCACAGACGCCGATCGGCCTGCACTGGGCGGGCTACGTCGAGGTGAAGGACGCCTACTCGTGGGATCCGGCCACCTACCTGCAAGGCCTGTCGGAGAACCAGATCGCCGGTGTCGAGGCCCCGCTGTGGACCGAGACGGTGCGCACCAGTGCCGATATCGAATACCTGGCCTTCCCACGGTTGGCCGGTGCGGCCGAGATCGGTTGGTCTCCGGCATCGACCCATAACTGGGACAACTACCGTGTCCGGCTCGCCAAGCAAGGTCCGATCTGGACCGCACAGGGCATGAACTTCTACCGATCCCCCCAGGTCGACTGGAAGTAACCGCACCACCGCTCGTGCCGGGGAGCAGTGCCGGCCTGACCGTCAGGTCGGCACTGCTCTATTCGCCACCGGATCGCCCGCGAGCACGACCCGCACGACCCGACCTGGGTTGTGCGGCAATAGATCCCACTACACCACAGGGAGGATCCCCCATGTGGAAGGCGAAATATTCGGCACTCTTCGCGCTCGTCGCGAGCCTGCTGATCGGCATATCCATGGCGCTGGTCGGGACGACCAACGCCGTACCGGCGCAAGCATCGTTGAAGGCACCGACGTCGGGTGGCGTCAAAATTGCCTACTACGACCAGTGGTCGGTCTACCAGAACGCCTACTTCCTCAAACAGGTCGACACCTCAGGCGCCGCAGCCAAACTCGACTACCTCAACTACAGCTTCGCCAACATTCACCCGACCGACCTGACCTGCTTCGAGGCGAACAAGGCGGCGAGCCAGGACGAGAACAACCCGAATGCCGGTGACGGCGCTGGTGATTCGTACGCCGACTACGGCAAGACGTTCGACGCGTCGAACAGCGTCGACGGCACCGCGGATAAATGGAACGACCCGATCGTCGGAAACTTCAAGCAGCTCAAGCAACTCAAGGCGAAGCACCCGAAGCTCAAGGTGCTGCTGTCCATCGGCGGCTGGACCTATTCGAAGTTCTTCTCCGATGTTTCCGCGAGCGATGCCGCCCGCAAGAAGTTCGTCTCCTCCTGCATCGACATGTTCCTCAAGGGAAACCTGCCCTCGCAGAACGGTTACGGCGGCCCAGGCACCGGCAAGGGGGTCTTCGACGGATTCGATCTGGACTGGGAGTACCCGGGCGGTGGCGGGCACCTCGGTAATCACGCCTCGCCGAACGACAAGGCCAATTTCACGTTGCTGACGGCCGAATTCCGCAGCCAACTCGACGCGCAAGGCACCGCCGACGGAAAGCGCTATGCGTTGACCGCCGCCGTGGCAGCGGGCCAGGACAAGATCCGGCACTACGAGACCGACAAGCTCGGCCGGTACCTCGACCTGGTCAACCTGATGACCTACGACATGCACGGCGCCTGGGATGCGAAGGGACCGACCAACTTCCAGGATCCCATCTACAGCAGGCCGGACGACCCGATGCAGCCGGTGCCGCCGGGCAACGGCAAGTACAACATCGACGCGGCGGTCTCCGCGTGGATCAAGGGCGACAGCTCGTACGGGATCGCAGGCGGGTACCCGGCGGAGAAACTGACCATCGGATTCCCGTTCTACTACCGCGGCTGGACCGGCGTCCCCGCAGGCAACAGCAATGGTGTCTTCCAGCCCGCGACCGGTCCCGCACAGGGTGCCCCGCTGTCCGGCAATGTGCCTGGCATCCGGATGTACAAGGAACTCACGGGCGTCGTCGACAATCCGTCGAGGACGTTCTACGACACCACGGCGCAGGCGGCCTACTTCTACGACGGCACCAACTGGTGGGGCGGTGACTCACCGCAATCCATCAAGGCCAAGGCGGATTACCTGCACTGCAAGGGACTCGGCGGCGGGATGATGTACTCGCTGATGGACCTGGATCGGGCGAACACGCTGTTCAACCACGTCGTCGACGCCGTCAACGGCTCGGCGCCGAGCAACTGTTCGACCACGCCGACGACGACACCGACCACCACGACCACCGTGCCGCCGACGACGACAACGACCACGCCACCGTCGACGACGACAACCCCGCCGACGACGACACCGTCGCCCGGCGGAAAGGGTGTGGTGAACGGTGATTTCGAGGCGGGTGCGCTGACACCGTGGACCTGCACCGGCAATCTCGGCTCGCTCGTCGGCAGTCCGGTGCACGGCGGCAAGAACGCCCTGTCCGGTGCGCCGAGCAGCAGCGACAACGCCAAGTGCAGCCAGACGGTCACCGTGGAACCCGGCCGGGCATACACGTTGTCGGCGTGGGTGAACGGCAGCTACGTCTACCTCGGCGTCACCGGTTCCGCCAACGACACGTCCACCTGGACGCCGTCGACTGGCGGTGCGTATAAACAGCTTTCGACCAAGTTCACGACCGGGCCCCAAACCACCACCGTCACGGTCTATGTCAACGGCTGGTATGGGCAGGGCAAATACTCCGTCGACGACGTCGCGCTGAGTTAACGCCGCACGAAATCGAAGGTGGGTCTCGCGCACCGAGACCCGCCTTTTCGTGCGCCGAATTCAACGCAGTAAATATTCGAGTGTCGTTCACGCACAATGAATTCCGTCGAATTACGCCCTTGATTGAACACTCGGCGCGCTTTTACAGTCGAATCCTCAATTGATGAAATGACCTGTCGCCGGACCATATCTCGGCTCAGGTCCGTGGGACGACTTGCCGGCTACCACCGTCCTCTCTCAGCTAGAGGAGCACCTTGTGAAAAATCGAACGCTGTCCATCGTCGGGGCGGTAGCTTTCGCCCCGCTGCTTATCGCCGTGCTGCCGCAAGCCACCGCAAACGCCCACGGCTACGTCTCATCGCCGCTCAGTCGGCAGGCGCAATGCGCGAAGAACCTCGTCCCGTGTGGCGCAATCAAATACGAACCGCAAAGCGTGGAAGGACCCAAGGGCCTGCGCAGTTGCAACGGCGGCGAGTCCAGATTCGCCGAGCTGAACGACGACAACAAGGGATGGAAACCGCAATCCGTCAGCCGCGCAGCGGCTTTCACCTGGACCAACACCGCGCGGCATGCGACTTCCAACTGGGAGTACTACATCGGCAGCACCCGCGTCGGCCTCGTCGACGGCCGCGGCCAGCAGCCGCCTGCCACCGTCACCCACAATGTCGACCTCGGCAACTTCACCGGTAGGCAGAAACTCCTCGCCATCTGGAACATCGCCGACACCGGAAACGCCTTCTACGCCTGCATCGACCTCGATATCAACGGCGGAACCCCCACCACCACACCGAGACCGACGACAACCACGCCGCAGCCGACCACGACAACACCGCAACCAACCACCACAACGCCGCAACCAACCACCACGACGCCGGCCCCCGGCCAATGGCAGGCAGGCGGCACCTACAAGGCAGGCGACGTCGTGACCTACGACGGTGCCCGCTACCGCTGCCTGCAATCCCACACCGCCAGCGACCCCACCTGGACCCCGGCGAGCACGCCGGCCCTGTGGCAGCGCCTCTGACCTGATTCCAGCGGTCGTCCTGCGTCCCTCGCGGGCGCGGGGCGACCGCTGTGCCGTGCGCTAGCGCAGGTAGCGGCCGAGCAGCGGTGCGGCGTCGACCGGATGCTGCGCGGCGATGCCTTCATCGATCTCGTGGAACTCCCACACCCCGTCGACGGTGCGGCGCAGCGCGCCCATCACCAGTCCCGTATGCGATGCGCCGTGCAGTTCGTAGCGGGCGATCTCGGTGGCGGACACGCTGTCCACCAGGCGGCAGAAGGCGTTGTCGATCTCGGCGAAAGTGTGGCCGGTGTAGGTGGTTACGAGAAAGATCACCGTCGTCACCTGGGGCGACAGTCTGGTCAGATCCACCGAGATGATCTCGTCGTCGGCCTTGCGCGGCCCTTCACCGGTGATGCTGTCGCCGAGGTGATGGATCGAGCCGTCCTGGGAGGTCAGGCTCTCGTGGTAGACCACGTCCACCAGTCCGTCCCCGCTGAACAGCATCGCGGCCGCGTTCATGTCGATATCGCGGACGGCCCCGCCCCACCAGCGGTCCCGGCGCACCGGCTCCCAGCCCAGTGTCATGGTGACGAGCTCGAACCCCGTACCACTGTCGTCGCGAAGCACGTGCACCGCGCGTCCCCTTCCGCAGGGGCGACCGGCATCGCGAAATACCGCACCGCCTAACCACCTTGGACATCCACCCTAACGGAATCCTTACGCGCCACCCCTGGTTATCCGGCGCGGCAGCTGAAATCGATGTATGGACCCCGCGCGATACGGCGACCCCCTCGCACCCGATGACGTGTCGAGAGTAGGAATGACCCGTGAGATCGACATTTTCGACATCGCCGTGGCTGGAGCCGGGGCATTTCCAGCCTCGGGACCAGGCGGTCCGCATCACGCTCACATCGCGAGGCTGCACCGAATCCCCCATCGTGGTGCTGGATCCGACCGCACGGTCTGTCCGCACCGAGGACGGCGAGACGATAGTGAGCGACGGATTCGGCGCGGTGCGGCACCGCAGCGACTGTCCGCCCTGTGCCGCGGACATCTATCGAATCCGCATCGAAGGCGGCCACATCGACGGGCGATACGCGGGACGGTGGTCCGATCAAGCCACCGCGCGCTACCAACACCTGGCCTGCCGCATCGGCTGGGCACACGGCGACAACGGTTGGCGCGGAACATTCCTCGACGGGACCGAAGTGCCCGACTGGCTACGCGACACCACCGCGCAATTGCTCAGGGCCCCAGCCGGATTCGGCCTCGAGGTCGCCCAGATCCTCGATCCGCTCGACTGGCCGACCCTGCTCGAACACCATCCCGACGACCTCGCTCTCGTTCTCGACGCCGAACGAGACGAAGGACCCTTCCTGTTGGACTGGGAGCCGACCGTCGACGCGTTCCACGTGTTGGCCGCGGCCGGGCACTCCCCCTTCTTCGCCGCGAGCATCGGCATCGGCGCGACCACGCAACTGCAGCTACGCATCACCGCACTGCTGTGCCACATCTATCCGATCGACACGGTCGTCACCAACCGCGTGTCGACCGTGCTCGGCGGGATCGACTACGACGACACGCTTCCCGGATGGTCGTGGAAGGGCCTGGACTAGCCGCCGCGGACCACCGAACACAGCTCAGCGACCCCGTCCGCGTCGGTCTCGAACCGATCGAACCCTTCCGGCACACCGACACCCGCGAACGACACCACCCCTCCACCACTGTCCCCACGCACCGGCGCGCGAACACCAGCGTGCAGATCGGAAACACCGGTCGCCGCGATGACCTGCAGCGCATTCGACGCCCGCACACCACCGCACGCCATCACCTGAATCGCACCGGACGCCCGCTGCACCAGATCCTTGATCACCGGCGCGCCATCGAGCACATTCGGCTGCCGACCCGACGTGAGTATCCGCGTGAAACCGAGCGAGATGGCCTGCGCCATCAGCTTTTCCGAAGAAGCACTGACATCGATGGCGCGATGAAACGTCGTCTCGATTCCCTCCGCCGCAGCCACGAACTCCGCACAAGCGGGATCCGCGAGCCCATCCGCCCCCAACGCCCCCACCACGATCCCCCGCGCCCCCGCCCGCCGAGCCGCCTCGATATCCCGCACCATCACCGCGATCTCATCCCGCGAATACCGAAAATCCCCAGGCCGCGGCCTGATCAACACATGCACCTCAGTCCGCACCCCCACCCCAACAGCCGCCTCGATCAACCCGACACTAGGCGTCAACCCCCCATCCCCCAGCCCCCCACACAACTCCACCCGATCCACCCCGAACCGCTCAGCAACCCGCATCCCACCAACCGACTCGACAACGATCTCCACACGCACACCGCCGAGTATCCCCCACCAACCTCAGCACCCCCCGACCACCTCATCGATGGCCACAGCAAGCGGCAGCCCCGCAATCCGAATCTCGGTATACCCGGCCCGTGGCAGCGAGAATCC
>NZ_BDAY01000006.1 GCF_001612685.1 Nocardia altamirensis NBRC 108246 | reverse complement strand
GATGTTGAGCGGAGAGAAATGGTGCGTGTCGCGCGGCGTGTTGCAACCATAAGACTCCGGTCAACGGTTGTCAGCAACCATTTCTCTCCGCTCAACGGGTAGCAACCATTTCTCTCCCGTCAACGGGGCGACAACCATCTCTCTCCCGTCAACAGGGCGACAACCATTTTTCTCCCGTCAATGGGGTCGCAACTGCCTCCGGGGCATCGGCCGGTGGTTCGGCTCGGGGACCTTCAAAGCGATCTTGAAGTGTTGGCGTGAGAGGAATGGTGCGTGTCGCGACACGCGTCGCAACCACTTCACTCACGCCAATCAGGTTCAGCAACCATTTCTCTCACGCCAACGAGCCTCTGCAACCACTTCTCTCACGCCAATGACGGTCGGCAACCATTTCTCTCACGCCGAATTGGGATGGCAGTTGATCCAGGGCTCGGGTGTGCGGGTGGGTCGAGAGTTGGTGCAGGTGTGGGCTGTTCGGGGGTGGTCAGCGCTCGAACGGACCACGGTTGCAGGTTGTGGGAGGGGAGAGGCGGCGCCGGGTGGGCACCGCCTCTCGTCCGATACCTGGTCGGCCAGTTGATGTCACCTGGTCTGCCAACCCGTGTCACCTGGTCGGCCACCTGTGTCATCCCGGTCGGCCAGCCTGTTTCGCCTGGTCGGCCAGCCTGGACTACTTACTCGGCCAACCGCCGTACGGGACGGTGATCAACTCCAGGAAGTGACCGTTCGGGTCGAGGAAATAGACGCCGCGGCCGCCATCGTTGTGGTTGATCTCGTTGACGCCTTGTTGGCGCGGGTCGGCCCAATGCTCCAGCTTGTAGCGCTGGATCTTGGCGTATGCCGCGTCGAAGACGTCGTCGGAGACCAGGAAGGCGTAGTGCTGCGGTGCGATTTCGGTGACGTGCGGGGGGATTTTCGCGAAGTCGAAGGTGACTGCGTTATCCATTGGGAGCGGGATGAATGGACCCCACTCCGCCCCGATTTCCGAACCGAGGATGTCCGCCCAGAATTCGGCGGTCACCCGATTGTCGTGACAACCGACAATGGTGTGATTGAACTGTACTGACAGGGGATTTCTCCTTGTGCCGTGACGGTCCCGACCCCGGGCTCGGTACAAGGCGGCCAACGGGAGCACCGTCACGTCGGACGACGCTAGCAAACCTCCGACGGATTTCGCCAGTGCCCCGTGACCGACACCACGATCGACATCATCGCGGCAAGCGCAGTTCGGCGCGGTATCCCCGATCAAGAGTCGGCCCGGATCGGAAAGTGCCGCCGAGCAATTCGGCGCGTTCGGCCAAACCGACCAGGCCGTGGCGCGAACTCGGCAACGCCACCGCAGGCCGGGTCGGCTCGGTATTGGTCACGGTGACACCGAAATGCTCTGTGTCGTGCCACAACTGGACCGTCGCGGTCGCGCCAGGCGCGTGCTTGCGGACGTTGGTGAGCGCTTCCTGCACGGTTCGATAGATCGTGCGCTGCCCGGGCGCACCGAGATCGTCGGGCAACGTGCCGCTGAATTCGACCTCGATTCCGCTGGAGTCGAGCAGCTTTCGCAGGTCGGCGAGCGTCGGTTGCGGGGTGAGCTCCGTGCTCTGCCCGCCTGCCGCACGCAGCAACGTCACCATGTGGCGTAGTTCGTCGAGGGTGTCGACGCTGAGTCGGCGGATGGTGCGGGCGGCGTCGATCGCGTCCGCATCGGCGGCCGCGACCTGCAGTGCGCCCGCGCGCACCGCGATCAGGCTGACCTGATGGGCGACGACATCGTGCATTTCGCGGCCGATCTGGGCGCGTTCGCGGGCCAGCACTGCCTGGGCGTGCAACTGCCGCTCGTGGTCGCGTGCCTCTTCGATCTCGACCAACCTGGCCTTCAGATCACGGCGGGTCTGCATGAGTTGGCCGAGCAGCACCGGGGCACCCGCCCAGGCGAGCGAATAGGCGAAGCTGACGACGGTGCCTGGCCGGTCGTCGACCGCCCCGAGCGGAAACGGCGCGGCGGCGGCGATCGAGGTGGCCAGCACGGCCGCCACCAGCAGTGCGCGGTTCTTGGTTCGCTCCGCGAGCGTGTAGAGCGCGATCGCCGGGGCGGCGAGGTTGGCGAGGATCCAACTCCCCGGCAGCGTCAGCAGATAGGCAGGCAGTGGAAAACGCCTGCGCAGCAACAGCGCCGCGCACGCTATGCCGCCGACGGTGCGTTCGATCAGCGATGTTTCGCCGGTGTCGGCGATCAGGTCCAGCACGGCCACCGCGATCAGCGCGAGGTCGATCAGCCACGGGGTGAACCTGGTCATGGTTGTCCGTCCAGCAGGCCTGCGCGTTGCGCGAGCAGTGCCGCCTGCACCCGGCTGGTCACCCGCAATTTGGTGAAAATCGCGCTGACATGGTCTTTCACCGTGCCGACGCTCAGGTGGATGCGCTGCCCGATCTCGGCGTTGGACAGGCCGGCGGCGACCAGCACGAGGACCGCGCGCTCGCGGTCGGTGAGCCGTTGGATGCGTCCGGCATCCGCATCGATGTCGGCGGTGGCGGCCGGTTCGGCATTGCGCAGCAGGGCCGCCGAGACCTTCGGCGACAGCACGACGCCGCCGGCAACCAGGGTGCGGGTCAGCTGCGCCAGCTGCTCGGGTTCGGTGTCTTTCAAGACGAAACCTGCTGCACCCGAACGCAATGCGGACAGGATGTAGTCGTCGGTGTCGAACGTCGTCAGCATCGCCACCACCGGAGCGCCGGGCATGGCGCGGATCTGGCGCAGCACGGTCAGGCCGTCCACGTCGGGCATTCTGATGTCGAGCAGGACGACGTCGGGGCGTTCCCGTTCGACCGCCGCCACCGCCTCCGACCCGGTTGCCGTGGCGACCACCTCGATGTCGGGGGCCGCGTTCAGGATCAGTTGAAAACCGGAACGCACCAGCGCCTCGTCGTCGACGACCACCACCCGGATCACCCGCCGCACCCCTTTCGCTGTTCCGCCAGTTCCGGGTGTGAGCCTAGAGCGGGATTGCCCGCGGAGCCGTCGACGACCCGGGCGATGGCCGATCGGCGGGGGTGGTCCGGCCGATCGGCGGGGTCGAGGCCGCCGGTCTGCGGAGGTGCTCCGGACACGTGCCGGATACCCGCGCCGTCGTGCCTGCTCAACGCTTAAAGTCATGGCATACAACGCACTTTCGGCCGAACCGGATCGGTTGGTTCGAGGGGACGACACGGGCCGCGTGGCGGCCGCGCGGGCGGGCGCCCGGCTGGTCGGCGTCGACCTCGCCCGTGGCATCGCCGTGCTCGGCATGTTCGCCGCGCACGTGGGGCCGGACCCGGTGCATGGCGGCGTCACCGGGTTCGTCATGGAGGTGGCGCATGGCCGGTCGTCGGCGCTGTTCGCGTTCCTCGCGGGTTTCTCGATCGTGTTGCTGACCGGCCGCCGGGCGCCGAAGACGGGCCGCGACGGCAGGCAGGCGGTGGTGCGGGTGCTGATCCGGGCGGGCATTCTGCTCGTGCTCGGCACCCTGTTGACCGCGCTCGGCACCGAGGTCGAGGTGATCCTGGCCTATTACGGTCTGTACTTCGTTCTGGTCCTGCCGTTGTACCGGCTGCGTGCCGTCACCTTGGCGGTGGTCGCGGCGGTGAGCGCCCTGGTGCTTCCGCAGATCTTGTTCCTGCTGACCGGGTCGAATTCCGACTGGACCGCCGCCGCCGATCGCTTCGACCCGCTCGCCTGGCTGAGCGGCCGCGGCGAGCCGATCGGCAGCCCCGGCGGGATCATGGGTTTGCTGTTCACCGGTAGCTATCCGGCGCTGGCCTGGCTTCCGTTCGTTCTCGCCGGGATGGCGGTGGCGCGATTCGATCTGTCCGCCACCGTGATTCGGATCCGGCTGCTCGCGGTCGGTGTCGGCCTCGCAGTGCTCGGCTACGGCGGTTCGGCCCTGGCAATGCATTTGGTGCCCGGCACGACCAAGTGGTCCGGGATCATGAACGCGCCGTGGTGGTCCGACGTGGCCGAGGTGCCGTCGGGCTGGCGGTCTCAGCTGGTTGCGGTGCCGCACAGTGAAACTACGTTGTCGATCCTCGCGAACGCCGGTGTCGCGCTCACGGTCCTGATCGGCTGCTTGGTGGCTTGCGACAGATCCCTGCGGTTCCGGCGGGTGACTGCGCCGCTCATCGCGGTCGGCAGTATGTCGTTGACCGCCTACGTGTTTCACGTCATCGCGATCGCGGTGCTCGGCTTCGACACCCTCCCGGCCGATTCCCTCCCGGTGCTGCTCGGCCTGAGCGCGATCATCCTGATGTTCGCCTACTGCTGGACCCATTTCTTCCGCCGCGGCCCCTTGGAGTGGTTGCTGAACCGGGCGACGGCAGTGGCCGGGCGAGTGCGATGAGCCATCCGATCACCTCGACCAGGGAGGGCGTGGTGATCGGGGCCGTCGCTGCGGCGCTAGTGCTGACCTTGCTCTTCTGCCCTGGCAGGGTTGCTTGTTCGAGCTACTCCGGTGACCGGCCCTGTGTGGACAGCCGCATCCTGCTCGACGGGATCGCGGTTGTCCACGCGGGTCGTCGTGGTCTGTTGCGGGTGGATGGGCCGAGTGGATGCGGTAGGGCCGCGCGGGTCGTCGTGTCCCTCGGGTGGTGTGGTGCGGGCGCACTGCGGATCCGCTGAGTGTGGTGATTCGGACAGGCGACCCGAGGCACCGCGAGCGCTGTGCCTGGGACAGTTGGGGCGGTAGCGTCGGCGGAATGAAGATTCGTGGGGCGGTCCTGGAACGGATCGCGGCGCCCGTGCCGTTCGCCGAGTCGGCGCCGATCAGGGTGGGTGAGCTGGAGCTCGGTGCGCCGGAAGCCGGTGAGCTGCTTGTTCGGATCGAGGCGGCCGGGCTGTGCCATTCGGACCTGTCGGTGGTGGACGGCAATCGGGTCCGGCCGGTGCCGATGCTGCTCGGGCACGAGGCGGCGGGCCGGATCGAGGCGATCGGGCCGGGTGGCAGCGATCTCGCGGTCGGGCAGCGTGTGGTGATGACCTTCCTGCCGCGCTGCGGCGACTGCGCGGGGTGCGCGACCGACGGGCGGACGCCGTGTGTGCCGGGCAGTGCCGCCAACAATGCCGGTGAACTGCTCGGTGGTGGTCGGCGGCTGCATCGCGACGGCGACGAGGTGCACCACCATCTCGGGGTGTCCGCGTTCGCGACGCACGCGGTGGTGGACCGCAGGTCGGTGGTGCCGGTGGACGACGACGTGCCGCCGGAGGTCGCGGCCGTGCTCGGTTGCGCGGTGCTGACCGGTGGTGGGGCACTGCTGAATTCGGCGAAGCCGGCACCGGGGGACCGGATCATGGTGGTCGGGCTCGGTGGCGTCGGGATGGCCGCGGTGCTCGTCGCGGTGTCGTTGGCGGCCGAGGGGCACGAGATGATCGCCGTCGACACGGTGCCGGAAAAGCTCACTCTCGCAAGGGAGTTGGGCGCGACCGCCGCCTACACTCCGGCGCAGGTCGCCGAGCTCGGCGTGCAGGCGGAGATCGTGGTCGAGGCGGCGGGCAACGTCCGCGCCTTCGAAACCGCCGTTGCCGCAACGGCTGCCGGTGGCACCACGGTGACGGTCGGCCTGCCCGCGCCCGAGGCCCGTGCCGCTATCTCACCCCTCGGTCTGGTTGCCCAGGGACGCTCGATTGTGGGTAGCTACCTGGGTTCGGCGGTGCCCGCCCGCGATATCCCGGCGTATGTCCGGATGTGGCGCGAGGGGCGCCTGCCGGTGGAACGGCTGGTCTCGGCGCATATCGGCCTCGACGACATCAATGCGGCAATGGACGAACTCGCGGCAGGGCACGCGCTGCGACAGGTGATCGTCTTCGATTGAGATTGCACCGACTACTGAGGGTGGCCCCGGCCCTCGTCCATCGCGTCGACGAAACGACTGAGTAGGCGGGCGAATTCGGCGCGTTCGGCGGGGGTCCAGTCGGACATCGCCGCGGCCATGGCGGTGCGGCGGCCGGTCTGGGCGGCCGCCACCGCCTGCTGCCCAGCGCCGGTGAGCCGGAGCATGGCGCGGCGGCCGTCCTGCTGGTCGGCTACTCGTTCCAGGAGCTCGAGGGAAACCGCCTGTGCGACAAGGCGGCTCGCTCGGGGCTGGTCGACGCCAAGCGTCGGGGCGATGGTGCTGACGGTGGTGGACTCGTCGGCGGCCACCGCGTCGAGAACCCGGAATACCGCGACGGGGATCGGTGTGTCGCCGCCGAGTGCACCGCGGGTCTGCCTGCGCCGGATGCGGACCATCGCCGCTTCGACGGTTTCGGTGATCGCCTCGTGCTCGTCCATCGGGTCGTGCCTCCTTGCCCTGCACTCTTCCACCTGCCACCAATACATGTCATAGTACATGTAATTGTTGATTGACATGTTGCGGAGGAACGATGGCCCTACAGCGCCGAATCGGATACTGGCTCGTGGAACTCGATCGCCTGATCAACGAACGTTTCGACGAGGACCTCGCCGCGGGCGAGCTGAGCAGGCGGCACTGGCAGATCCTGCACTCGCTCGCGGACGGACCACAGCGGGCGGACGAGGTACGCGCCGCGCTGGACGCATTCCTGCACGACCCGGCGGAATGGGCGGACGAACTGACAGCACTGCTGGCCAGGGGGCTGCTCGTCGCGGACGCGGACCTGCTCGCACTGACCGATGCAGGGCGCGCGGTCCACGACGCGGCGTGGATTCGAATCGGGGCTCGTCGTCGGCAAATGGCCGAAGGAATCTCCGACGAGCAGTTCGCCGAAACCTTGCGGGTGCTCGAGAAGATGGCAGTCAACATGTCTGCCGGCCCGAGCGCCGCCGCGCCGGTCAGGATGCGGTGAGGAAGTCCGTCACCGTGCTGATGTAGTCGGTGGTCCGGCTGATCAACAAGGAATGGCCACCGTCGGGGAAGGTGCGAAAATCGCAGTCCGGGTGCAGAACTCGCAGCCGCTCGGCGTGAGTGGTGGTGATCAGCGGATCGTCGTCCGCCCGGAAGATCAGCGTCGGCCCCTGCCACGCGGGCTGTCGCATCAGGTCATCGACACCTTCGGCGATCTCGAGTAGTAGTCGATAGGAGCTGGCGGCACCCGCGCTACCCGCCGCATCGCCCGCCGCGATCACCTGCTCGATCCAGAACTCCGCGTCATCGGCGCCCGTCCAGGTGTTCCGCAACCTCGTGCGAATCAGCTCCTGCGTCTCCGACCACGGTGTCGCCAATGTGGATTCGACTGCCGACCGCAGCCGATCGACATCCTCCGGCCCGTACAGCCCGGTGCTGGAGAAAGTCAGCGATCGAACCCGCTCCGGCGCCCGCCGCGACAACAGCTCCGCATACATCCCGCCCGCCGACTGCCCGACCACGTGCGCCCGCTCGATGCCCTCCGCGTCGAGCACCGCAACCAGCCCATCGATCAGCTCGTCACACGAACCGACACTCGACGGATAGTCCGGCGCCACCGTCCGGAACCGCGGCACCAACGCCAGCGCCAAATCCACCCACCCGATCCCGATCCCCGCACCCCCGGTCAGCAACAACACCGGCTCCCCGGCCCCACCGCTGTAGTAATGCCAATCATGCTGCCCGACATCAAGTTTCTTGCTGTCGTGCTCTCGGAGAAAAACCGCTGCCCGCTCACGAATCGAAGTCACCCCCGCGACGTTAGGTCAGTTTCCCACAATGCGCAAACATGCGCATGTAGCAATGTATGGCAGCCCTCGCGCAAGATCGGAGAGGTCGAGGGCCGGGGCCGCGGCGCGGTCGATACGCTGGCTGCGACGGGAAGCGGAAAGAGGGAGATGCGGTGACCATTCGGGTCGGTGTGCTTGGAGCGCGCGGCAAAGTGGGGCAGGCGATCTGTGCTGCTGTGGAGGCGGCTGCCGATCTGGAGTTGGTCGCGGCGGTCGACAAGGACGATGCGCTCGACGCGTTCACGGCCGCGAACACGCAGGTGGTTGTCGACTTCACGCACCCGGATGTGGTGATGGGGAACCTGAAGTTCCTGGTGCAGAACGGCATTCATGCGGTCGTCGGCACCACCGGCTTCGACGCCGCCCGCCTCGACGAGGTGCGCGGCTGGCTGGCCGACCGCCCCGAGACCGGCGTGCTGATCGCCCCGAACTTCGCCATCGGCGCGGTGCTGTCCATGCGCTTCGCCGAACAGGCCGCCAGGTTCTTCGAATCGGTGGAGGTCATCGAACTGCACCACCCGAACAAGGCCGACGCGCCCTCCGGCACGGCCTACCGCACCGCCGGACTGATCGCCGCCGCCCGGGAACAGGCAGGTGTCGGCCGCAGCCCCGATGCCACCACGGCCGAACTCGAGGGCGCCCGCGGCGCCGACGTCGACGGCGTCCGCGTGCACTCGGTGCGACTGGCCGGCCTGGTCGCGCACCAGGAGGTGCTGTTCGGCACCCAGGGCGAAACCCTCACCATCCGGCACGATTCCATCGACCGATCGTCGTTCGCCCCCGGCGTGCTCCTCGGCGTCCGCGAGATCGCCGGCCGCCCCGGCCTGACCGTCGGGCTCGACCCGTTCCTCGATCTGTGAACGAGCGCGGGCGAGTGCGCGTGGGCCGCGCCGCCGAGGCGTGGACGTGAGCGACGCCGAGTCGAACGATGCCGGGCAGAACCGGGAAGTCGTCAAGCTCGTAGCCTTCATCGCGGTCTTGGTGTTGGTGCTCGGCTTCTACTTCCTGCTGCTCGGCCGAATCGCGTTCAGCCTCATCGGTTCCGGCGAGGTCACCGGCATCTTGATCGGCATCGGTGTGCTGCTGTTGCCGCTGGTCGGCGTCTGGGTCGTCGTTGCCACCGTCCGCGCCGCGCTCGCCCATCAGCATCTTGCGCGCCGCATGCACGACGAGGGACGGGAACTCGACACCTCCGACCTGCCGCGCCGTCCCTCCGGCCGCATCGAACGCGAAGCCGCCGACGCCTTGTTCGACCGCGTCAAAGCCGAATGGGAAGCCGACCCCGACAATTGGCGGGTCTCCTATCGTCTTGCCCGCGCCTACGACTATGCCGGTGACCGCGCCCGCGCCCGCGAAACCATGCGCCGCGCCGTCGCGCTGGAAAAGCTCGAACGCGACCAAACACGTTAGCGTGCACCTGTCGCACCATTGCCACTACGTCGAACGAGGTAGGGAGCTCGATGAAACTGCGTCTGCCCGCTCTTGTCGCCGGAATTTCCGTCCTGTTCATTACTTTTGCCGTTCCCGCCCACGCCAGCAGCCCGGCCTCGAGGGCCGAGGAACACTCGGACGAGCAGGCCGAAGCGAACACGAAGACCTGGAGCGAGATCGTGGAGGTGTGGTGCGACAACCCGGCGAATCCGCGAGAAGATCTGACGAAGGCGCGGAAGCAGATGAGTGACAAGAGGCTCATCGCTTATTACGAGGCGTACAAGCTCAGCCCGCTCGACTTCGGCACTTATGATCGGATAAATATCGCCCGCAGCAATCTGTTCCGCCATCGGGCAGATTGGGCGCCGCCGGCCGGATCCGCGGAGCCGGACAACATCCGCATGTGGCGATTCCTGACCTGCACTTCCGCCGAGTCCAGTGCCGAGTGGTCGAACTACCGCAAGCAGGCGAACGAGAAATACGGCACGAAGTTGCGGGAGGGGTTCGAGGACGACGACGCGATCCTCGCGTTGTACGACGAGCAAATGATCGCCATGAAGAAGGCGATGCTGGACACGGCCGAGGACTGATCCGCACAACAGTGAGTTCGTCGCCGGCGCGCTGCCGCGGAACCCATCCACGCGATCGCCACACCCCGCACCACTAGGCTCGTCCCGTGGCGCAGCTGCTGATCATCCATCACACGCCGTCCCCGCACCTGCAGGCGATGTTCGAGGCCGTCGTCGCAGGCGCGACCGACCCGGACATCGAGGGCGTCGAGGTCGTCCGCCGCGCGGCCCTCGCCGTCACCGCCCCCGACGTGCTGGCCGCCGACGGCTACCTGCTCGGCACCCCCGCGAACCTCGGCTACATGTCCGGCGCGCTCAAGCACGCCTTCGACACCTTCTACTACCCGGTCCTCGACTCCACTCGCGGCCGACCTTTCGGTTTCTACCTGCACGGCAACGAGGGCACCGAGGGCGCGGAACGGGCCATCGCGAGCGTGACCACCGGCCTCGGTTGGGTGCAGGCCGCGGCGCCGGTCGTCGTGTCGGGCGCGCCGGGCAAGGACGATATCCAGGGTTGCTGGGAGCTCGGCGCGACGCTCGCTGCCCAGCTGATGGGCTGATGAAGCATGTTTTCTCCCTGAGATAGCTGGGGACGAAAACCTTCCGGTTGACAGGTAATCGAGCGGCCCCGATTTCTGGTGTCTGACCTTTCGAAGCGGCGGCCCGGCATACTGGTTGAACGTTGTTGCGGTGGGGACGTGTACGAGTTGCTCGGGAATGGAGATTGAGGTGACGTTGGCCGAAGGGGGCGAAAACGCACCGCGCCGGATCGGAGTGGTCGAAGACCACGAATCAGTAGCGATCGGACTGGCCGCCATGTTGGCGCCGGAACCCGACCTCGACCTGATGACGACCGCTGGCACAGTGCCGGAACTGCTGGCCGCCGCTCAGAACCTGCCGCAACTGGATCTGGTCGTACTCGATCTGCGTCTGGCCGATGGGTCGACGCCCGAAGACAATGTGCGCATGCTGCGTGACCGCGGCATCGAGGTGCTGATCTTCACCGGCGCGGACAACGCGTTCCTGGTGCGATCCGCCGCGCGTGCAGGTGTGCTCGGCGTGGTGCGCAAGTCCGAGGATGTGCAGACCGTGGTCGCGGCGGTCCGCCGCGCTGCGTCCGGCGAGCAGGTGGTGACCACCGACTGGGCCGCTGCCATCGACGGCGATCCGCAATTGTCCGACGTCGGCCTGAGCCCGCGTCAGGAAGAGGTGCTCACGCTGTATGCGTCCGGGGAGAAGGCGTCCCGGGTCGCACGGTTGACCGGCCTGTCCGAACAGACGGTCAACGACTATCTCGGCCGTATCCGGCAAAAGTATGCCGACGCGGGACGTCCCGCGCCGACCAAGACCGACCTGTACAAGCGGGCGGTGGAGGACGGTTGGCTGCCGGTGCCCGAGCGGCATCCGCGCGCATGAACGAGCACACGACATGCACAGTCGACTACGTGGGCATGCCGGAGTCGAGCAGCGAGCCACACGCATGACCGCGTCCAGCATGCTGGACACCTCGCCGAACTCCCACCCGATGTCGCTAGAGCCCGCCGGAGCGAGCCGTTGGCGACGGCGTCTCGTCGCGGCGACCCAGCGCCGCGGTTACGAGGGCGCCGCCGATCGGATTCTGCGACGGTTCGGGTTGGCGATCGGGATCGCCGGGGTGATCGTCGCGGTGGTGGAACTGCCGGAGATCACGGGTCAGCGCGGGATCATCGATGTCGGCTGGACCGTCGCAACGATGGTGCTCGCGTTCGGGTTGTTCCCGGTGCTCGCGGTCGTGTCGGTCACGTTGAGCAGGCAGGCCACTCAGCTGGTCGCGGGTGCGGCGGCGGTGTGCTTCCTGATCTCGATGGTGGTGATCCCGTTCGCGTATCCGGCTCCGGCGCCCCCCGGCACGGCGGTCTGGCTGTATCGGGTGCTGGCGTTGGGTGTGCTCACGGCCGTGCTGGCGTGGCGGCCTGCGCTGGCGGTCGGCTATCTGGTGCTCGGTTCGGCTGTCGCGGCGATGGCGAACAATCGGGTGCACCCGAGCGTGACGCCGTTGGGATCGGCCGGTGACTTCGTGCAGTCGGCCGCACTGTGCGCGTTGTTCCTCTGGTGCGCGGTGTACGCCAAAGCTGCCGCGGATCGGGTGGATCGGGAGTCGGCAATCGAGAGCAGACGGGCCGCCGCCGTCGCGGGTGCCGCAGCCCGCGATCGAGAGCGGGCCCGCTTCGCGGCGTTGATCCACGACGCGGTGCTGTCCACCTTGCTCGACGCGTCCAGGGCAGGCACCGATTCGCCGGTGCTGCGCCGTCAGGCCGAACGGACGCTCGAACAGCTCGATGAGTGCCGGGTCGGGGAGACGGAACCGAATCGTTTGGATGCGCAGTCTGCCACCGGTTTCCTGCGTTCGGCGGTGCACGAGGTCAACACCGATATCCGGTTCACCGCGCGCCGCTGGTCCGGCATCGATGATCTGCGACTGCCGGTGGACGCCGCGGGCACCATCGCCGCCGCGCTCACCGAGGCCGTGCGCAACAGCCTGCGGCACGCCACCGTGCCCGGCCGCGAGGTGCAGCGCACCGTCACGGTGACCATCAGCGCGGGCGGTATCCGGGTGGTATTCCGTGATGACGGTGCGGGTTTCGACCTGAGTCAGGTGTCCGCCGATCGCCTCGGCATCTCGGTCAGCATTCTCGGCCGGATGCGGCAGCTGGCCGGCGGCGCAGGCTTTGTCGAGTCACAGCCGGGCGAAGGCACGACGGTGACCTTGGTGTGGGGCAGTGATGGCTGAGACCAACGTCGAATTCGGGCTGCGCGATCTGCTCGGCCTGCGGGATCCGGCGGCAGGGCTGTTCCTGCTCATTCTCGAGGCCACCATCGTGCTGTACATGGTGCGCAATTTCGGTGAGTCGCCGTTGATTCCGGCGGTGACGGCTTTGGTGCTGCTTGCCGCGGCCGGGGTGCTGGTGTTGGTGATCCCGGTCGATCCGCTGCCGTGGCCCGCGACCGTGTTCGTGGCCGCGTCCGGACCGGCGGCGACGGCGATCACCGCGTTCAACGCCGAGTCGGGCTGGTCGAAGCAGGTGGTGACGGCGTTCGCGGCGTCGTATGTACTTGCGGTGCTTGTGTTGCGCGGCAGGCTCGGTTCGGCCTGGCTCGGTGTCGGCGGTGTCGCGGCGATCATCGCGTTCGTCGGCGTGGTGAGCGGATTGCGCGGCGCGGTGATCGCCGGATCGTTCGTGCCGATCGCGACGGTGGCCGGGGTGTCGCTCTTCGCGGTGATCATGCGGCCCACCCAGCGTTCGCTGCGGCTGCTGCGCGAGGAGTCGGCGATGCGGGCGGCCGCCGAGGCCACCATGGCCGCGGAGAACGGGGAACGGGACCGGCAGCTGGCTCGCCTCGACAAGGTGGCGCGGCCGATCCTGGAACGCATCGCCGACGGGGTCGAACTCACCGCCACCGAGCGTGAGCAGTGCAGGCTGCTGGAAGCCGAGCTCAGGGACGGATTGCGCGCACCGCAACTCGTCACGGACGAACTCAGCAGTGCGGCCCGTGGTGCCCGATCGCGTGGCGTCGAGGTGGTGCTGCTGGACGACGGTGGTTTCGCCGGGGTGCCCCGGTGGGTGCGTCAGCAGGTAATCGAGGCCGCGACAAAGGAATTGGACGCCGCCAACGCCGGCTCGGTGACCGTCAGGGTGCTTCCGATGGGTCGTCGCATTCTGGCGACGGTCCTCGCCAATGCCCCGACTCAGGACCGTCGCACCGAGATCGATGCGGCGGGCACGGTCACCGTCTCTACATAGTCGCTAGCACACGCAATGCCTCCTTGCCCGCGCAGCGGTTCTCCTGCCCCGTGGGGTGGTGACTCGCTGTGCGTCGTGTGGCCTCCGGCTCGAACGGTGTGAAAAGTTTGTCGGTGGGGCATGGCATTGTTCGGGTATGCGGAAGATCAGTGCCGGGGTAGCGCGGCGGGTGGCGGTGGCGGCCCAAGGCTTTGCGGCGCGCAAGCCTGCTCGGACGACGCGCCGGTCGGTGCTCGGGGTTTTGGAGAAAACCCAACTGCTGCAACTGGATTCGGTATCGGCGGTGGTGCGGGCGCACTACGCGCCGGTGTTCAGCCGGATCGGCGCCTACGATCGCACGCTGCTCGACGAGGCGGTGTGGAGCAATGGCGCGCGCAAGCCGCGGCGGCTGGTGGAGTATTGGGCGCACGAGGCCGCGCTGATTCCGGTCGAGGACTGGCCGCTGATGCGCTGGCGGATGGCGCAATACGAGCACGGGCGCTGGTCCGGCATGCGCAAGGTGGTGGAGCGCAACCCGACCCTGGGCCGGGACATCCTGGACGTGATCACCGAGGCCGGTGCGTGCACTGCCGGTGAAGTGGAACGGCACCTGGAACTGGACAAGCCGCGCGGCAAGGGTTCCTGGTGGAACTTGAGCGACACGAAGATGATCTGTGAGCAGCTGTTCGCGGCGGGCGCACTCTCCGTGGACAAGCGGGTCGCCTTCGCCAGGCACTACGACCTGGCCGAGCGGGTGATCCCGCCGGATATCTTGGCGCGCACCGTCTCCGAGGAAGACGCCGTGCGCGAGCTGGTGCTGCGCGCGGCCACCGCGCACGGCATCGGCACCGAAACCGACCTGCGCGACTACTACCGCCTGCACCGCAAGCAAACCGAACCGGCCATCGCCGACCTCGTCGACGCGGAGGAGCTGATCCCGGTCGAGGTCGAGGGCTGGGACAAACCCGGCTACTTGCGGGCCGGCACCCCGATGCCACGCCGCGTCGAAGGCGCGGCGCTGCTGTGCCCGTTCGACCCGCTGGTCTTCTTCCGCGCCCGCACCGAACGACTCTTCGACTTCCACTACCGCATCGAGATCTACACGCCGGAACCCAAACGGGTACACGGCTATTACGTCTTCCCGTTCCTACTCAACGGCGAGCTCGTCGGCCGCGTCGACCTCCGTGCCGAACGCGCCGCAGGCAGGCTCTCCGTGCCGGGCGCCTTTGCCGAACCCGGCTACGACACCCCCGCCACCGCCGACGCCCTCACCGAGGCACTCCGCGACATGGCCGATTGGCTGGAGCTCGACAAGGTGGTCGTCGGCGCGAAGGGTAATCTGGCTCCGCTTCTCTAGCCGGATATCCCGCTGCGGCGAAACGCGAGAAGCCCTGTGTCGCTTATCAACTCACACGTCGCGCTTGGGTCCGTAACCGCGCATCATCTGATCGCGCAACGCACCGGAGACCGCGCCGGACATCCAGGAATTCAGCGACTGACCGCTCTGCGCGGCCGCCTCTTCCGCCTTCGCCTTCAATTGCTCGACGAGACGCAGGGTGACCCGGCTGATATCGCCGGTCATTTCCTCGAAGGTCGGATTGTCGTCCGATGACGTCTTCTTGCGGAGGTCGACCTTGGCCTCGGTGCCGTCGAAGGACAGGTGCACGGCGCGGTCGGTGAGCTCGGCGTTGACCTCGGTGGCCAGCTCGGACAGCGCGGCGAAGAGCACCAGCCGGGCCGAACTTTCCGTCGCCGCGGCCAGCGCCGCAGCGGTGGCCTGGGTTTTTTCGTCGCCGAGGGCGGCGGCTGCGATGAGGTCCGCGCGCAGGCGGTCGGTGTACTTGTTCAGATCCATGACATCAGTGTGATGCCATACTTGATGTCAGGCAAGGGCGGAGATGACATCATGTTGGCGGCAGTAGCAGGTGGATCACTCGACTGGCCGGTGCGTACGGAGGCGACGGTGTCGAGTGCGTTCCTGCGACCGGGTAGCCTTTCTGACCATGACGAACGGTGAATCGACGCCTGCGGAGCTGAAAGCCTCCGGCACGGTCGGTGTCGCGATGGTGACCCCCTTCAGTGCCGACGGCAAGCTCAACGTCGATGCCGGGGTCGCGCTCGCGGCGCGCCTGGTCGATCGCGGCGTCGATCTGCTCGCGATCTCCGGGACCACCGGCGAGTCGCCGACCACCACCGAATCGGAGAAGGCGGACCTGCTCCGCGCCGTCGTCGACGCGGTCGGCACCAGGGCCACCGTGATCGCGGGCGCAGGCACCTACGACACCGCGCACTCCATCGAACTCGCGCGCAACGCCCAGCGTGCGGGCGCGCACGGCCTGCTCGTGGTGACCCCGTACTACTCGCGCCCGTCCCAGGACGGATTGCTCGCGCACTTCACCGCGGTCGCCGATGCCACCGACCTGCCGGTCACCCTCTACGACATTCCGCCGCGCTCGGTGGTGCCGATCGCCACCGACACCATCCGCCGCCTCGCCGAGCACCCGCGCATCGTCGCGGTGAAGGACGCCAAGGGCGACATCAACGCGGGCGCCGACCTGATCGCGAACACCGGATTGGCCTTCTACTCCGGCGACGACACGCTGAACCTGCCGTGGCTTTCGGTCGGCGCGACCGGATTCATCAGCGTGATCGGCCATCTCGTGCCGGAACGGCTTCGGCAGATGCTCGACGCCTACACCGCGGGCGACGTCGTGCGTGCCAGGGACATCAACGCGAGCCTGGTGCCGTTGAACGCCGCGATGTTCCGCCTCGGCGGCGTCGCGATGAGTAAGGGCGCGCTGCGCCTGCTCGGCATCGAGGCGGGTGAGCCACGGTTGCCGCAGTTGATGCCGGCACCGGAACAACTCGACCTCCTTGCCGCCGACCTACGAGCGGCAGGGGTTAACGCATGAGTGAACGAATTGTTTTACAGCGCGTATCGCGCATGACGGAACTGAGCGTCAGCGAGGTGCAGTCATGAGTGAATCGGCAGCACGTCGTCCTCGTCGTACCGCGTCTCGCACCGCGGGACCGCCCGCTCCGGTCGAGCAGCCGGTGCGCACCGAAAAGCCTGCGGCGTCGGCGCAACACGCGCCCGCGGTGCAGCCAGTCGTGGAGCGATCGGGGGTCCAGCCGGTGTCCTCGGTAGCGACCGACCAGCCTGCCGCGATGCGGACCGCGCAGACGAAGTCGAACGCCGCGAACAAGGCGCCGGCGAAGAAGTCGGGTCCGCGTGCCGAGGCAGCCCAGCCGGCACGGAAGTCCGGCCGAGGCCGCCAGCAGTCCGGCCGAGGCCGCGGCGAACAGTCGGCGCCGCAACCGGATCCGCGGGCCGCGGCCGCAGCGCACGATCGGCTCGGTGCCCCGCCGAAGCTCGCCAAGAACGGCCTGCGCGTGTTCGCGCTCGGCGGCATCGGCGAAATCGGCCGCAACATGACCGTTTTCGAGTACGGCGGCAAGCTGCTCATCGTCGACTGCGGCGTGCTGTTCCCTGAGGACCAGCAGCCCGGCGTCGACCTGATCCTGCCCGACTTCCGGCCCATCGAGCACCGGATCAACGACGTCGTCGCGGTCGTGCTCACGCACGGCCATGAGGACCACATCGGCGCGGTGCCGTTCCTGCTGCGACTGCGCTCCGACATCCCGGTCATCGGTTCGAAGTTCACGCTCGCGCTGGTCGCGGCGAAATGCCGGGAGCACCGCCAGCAGCCGAAGCTGCTCGAGGTCATCGAGGGTCAGCACACCACGCACGGCCCCTTCAGCTGTGAGTACTTCGCCGTCAATCACTCCATCCCGGACGCGCTGGCCGTCGCCATCCGCACCCCGGCGGGCGTGGCGCTGCACACCGGCGACATCAAGCTCGACCAGCTGCCGCTCGACGGTCGCCTCACCGACCTCGCCGGTTTCTCCCGGCTCGGCGACGAGGGTGTCGATCTGTTCCTGGTCGACTCGACCAACGCCGAGGTGCCCGGCTTCGTCACGCCGGAGCGGGAGATCGGCGGCGTGCTCGACACGGTGATCGGCAAGGCGCGCAATCGGGTGATCGTCGCCTCGTTCGCCAGCCACGTGCATCGCATCCAGCAGGTGGTCGACGTCGCCCAGAAGTACGGCAGGCGAGTGTGTTTCGTCGGCCGCTCGATGGTCCGCAACATGCAGATCGCGCAGGATCTCGGCTATCTGACGGTGCCGGACAGCGTGGTCGTCGATCTCGACCAGGCCGCGACGCTGCCCGGTGATCGGCTGGTGCTGATCTCCACCGGTTCGCAGGGCGAGCCGCTGTCGGCGCTGTCCAGGATGGCGCGCGGCGATCATCGCCAAATCAACATCCGCCAGGACGATCTCGTGGTGCTGGCCTCCTCGCTCATCCCCGGCAACGAGAACTCGGTGTTCGCGGTGGTGAACGGACTGGCCAGGCTCGGCGCCACCGTGATCACCCAGCAGAACGCCAAGGTGCACGTCTCGGGGCACGCCTCGGCGGGCGAGCTGCTGTACCTGTACAACGCGGTGCGGCCGACCAATGCCATGCCGGTGCACGGTGAATGGCGGCATCTGCGCGCCAATGCCGCGCTGGCCATCGCGACCGGTGTGCCGGAGGACCGGGTCATGCTCGCCGAGGACGGCGTCGTGGTCGATCTGGTCGACGGCATCGCCTCGATCGTCGGACGGGTGCCGGTCGGGCACGTGTATGTCGACGGGCTCTCGGTCGGCGACGTCGGCGAATCGACGCTGTCGGATCGGCTGGTGCTCGGCGAGGGCGGCTTCATCTCGATCACCGTCGCGATCGACGAGACCACCGGCAAGGCGGTCAGCGCGCCGGAGGTCAGCGGGCGCGGCTTCTCCGATGATCCGACGGCGCTCAGTGACGCGGCCGAGTTGGTCGAAGCGGAACTGCTGCGGTTGGCGACCGAGGGCGTCACCGATACGCATCGGATCGCGCAGAGCGTGCGGCGCGTGGTCGGTCGCTGGGTCGCCGATACCTACCGGCGGCGCCCGATGATCGTGCCGACCGTCATCGGCGTCTGATACCGGATACACGAAAGCGCCGGATGCCCTTGGCATCCGGCGCTTGTCGTACGGGCTAGCTCACTCCTGGCAGGCCGCGGATTCGATCTTCGCGCTCTTGACGATGTTGCACGCGAAGGTGTGGTCGACCTTCCACTCGCCGCCCTCGGAGACGAACGAGATGAAGGCGTTCTGCACCGGGGTGCCCGCGATGGTGACGTCGGCGTCGGCCTTCAGCTTGCCGTCCGCCGGGTCGCCGACCTTGGTGACCTTGACCTTGACGTCCTGCTTCTTGGCGGCGTCGACCAGGTTCGCGACCAGGTACGGATCCTGCTCGGCGGCCTGGATCCAGCTGATCTTCTCCTTGTTCGGCACAGCCGGATCGAACGCCTTGCTCAGGCGCTCGTTCAGCTGCTCCACCGAGGGCTTGGCCAGCGAAGGCGAGGACGGAGTGGTCGGCACAGCGCCGGTCTCCTTCTCGCCCTTGTCGCTGCCGCCCTGCAGTTCACCGGGTGCGGTGTCGGCTTTGGCGGTGCTGCTCGGCGAGTCGGTCTTCTTGTCGTCGCCCGAGGCGCAGGCGGTGAGTGTGCACGCGGCGGCGGTCAGGACGACGGCCACGGCGGTCCGGAAAGTGCGGTGTTTCACGATGTTTCCCCTGAATCGAAGCGCGGACATCAGCCGTGGTTGGACGTGCAGTTCCAGTGCACGATGTACGCGTCGGAGTAGTTGTTCGACAGTGCCTTGCTCTGGGCACGGCTACGCGACGCGGCGTACGACCAGCTGTAGGTGCCGGTGCGGCTGGAATACGCCACGGCGCCACAGCCATTGGCGAACCAGACCACCGACTGGCAGTCGCCTGCGCCGCACTGGCGGACGGCACGTGACTGTGCCGCAGCGGAATCCGGGTAATCGTAGGAATAACCGATCAAACCGGTGGAGGTGGAAAGCGCGATGGCGCCGTAGTTGTACGGCGCGGCTTGTGCGGCAGGAGCGCTGAAAGCGAGCGCGCAACCGGCCGCAACCAGAACAGCTGCGCCGGAAACAAACTTCTTCACAGGGAATTTGCCCTTCTTGTTCAAGAGTCCACGACCCGATGGACCGAGTGACAAGGTACATAGCGAACACCCATTGCGCTACCCGACAAATCGGGGCCTGGCGTGTCGACATGTCCTGGTGTCGTCCGGGATTGCGGAAGATCGGCGTTGCATCGGCCGAGTGAACTGGCGTGTCGCTGGGACTGTCAACCCGGGTATTCGCAGCAGTGGGAAGCGTCCGGAATGGGGTGGTCGGTGCGTTCCGCGGAATGGGGTGGTCGGTATGTTCAATGGATGAGCATGGCGCAGCGCGAACGACAGCAACTGGTCGAGGCGATGACGGCCGCCGGCCCGGAGGCGCCGACCCTCTGCGGAGAATGGACGGTGCGAGACCTCGCCGCGCACTTGGTGGTTCGTGAGCGACGGCCCGACGCCTCGCCCGGCATCATGCTGAAGCCGTTCGCCGGCTATCTCGATGGGGTGCAGTCGAAAACGGCCCGCAAGCCGTTCCCTGAGCTGCTCGAGGAAATCCGCACCGGGCCGCCGTGGTGGTCGCCGCTGCGACCGGTCGACGCGATCGTGAACCTGACCGAGATGTTCGTCCACCACGAAGACATCCGCCGCGGCACCCCCGGCTGGGAGCCACGTGAGCTGCCCGCCGCCGACGAAGATGCCCTCTGGTCCTTCGCTCGCCGGATGGGCCGCCGGGCCTACCGCCGCTCGCCGGTGACGGTCGTCCTGGCGACGTCGGACGGCAAACGCGCGGTGGTGCACTCGAAGCCGGGCGGCGAAGTGACGCTCACCGGCAAACCCTCGGAGTTGCTCCTGCACGCGTTCGGCCGGGACGAGGTCCGGCTGGAAACGTCTGGTGACCCGGAAGCAGTGCGTGCCGTTCTCGGCCTCGACCGTTCGGTGTGAACCGGCGCGATCTCGGTGACGAGCGGTCGTTGACCGCCGGCCGCCGATGTCACTGTCTCCGGGCATGAGTCTGGCCAGAAAATACGCGGAGAGGCGGGGCAGCTCGTCGGGCAGTGCCTGCGGTCAGTGTGGCGGTGTGTTGTTCGTCCGCGTGGCGCGGGCGGGGATTGCCCACACCGTTGCGGGCCCCAAAGGCGCTGGCAACACGCGGAAGGTGGCTCTGAGCTCGGCGAGTTCGGGTAAGTGTCGGCATTATCGCCTACCTGGGCGTCTGCATAGTTGAGGCTTGCTGAGGCGCGCGAGACCAGTGTTGCGGATGGTCTGGATGGGGCGTTTGCGGCTAGCCTGGGGGAATGGCAGGTAAGTCCCGCAGCACCTCGACTACTCGGGCGCGGGCGGGATCGGCGCGGGGGAGGACCACCACGGCACGATCCCGTTCGGCGACGCCCCGTGCGACGCCGGCGCCGCGCGGTCGCCGTCAACCCGCGCGCAGGCCGGTTCGGCGCACGTCGAACACCGCGCCGCTCGCGGTATTCAGCCGCGGCATCAGCAGCGGCTGGAACATGCTCGCGCGCGGCCTAGGCGCGACGACGCGGACGCTGAGCCGGGCGGGCGAGATCGAGCACGGCCATCGCCGGGACGGCATTGCGCTGGCCCTGATCGCCCTCAGCGCGGTGATCGCCGCCGCGGTGTGGCTGTCGGCGGGCGGGCCGGTGGGGCACTGGGTCGGCGAGGCCATTCGCGCGGTCGGCGGTTCCGCGTCCGCCGGGCTGCCGTTCGTGGCCACCATGATCGCCGTCATTCTCATGCGCACCGAGCCGCATCCGGAGATCCGGCCGCGGCTGGTGCTCGGCGGGCTATTGGTCGGCCTGCCGATCCTCGGACTCTGGCATATCGCCGCCGGTGCGCCGACCGATCCGCACGGGCGTTCGCGCGCCGCGGGTTTCGTCGGCTTCGTGGTGGGCGGGCCGCTCACCGATGGGCTCACCGCCTGGCTGTCGGTGCCGATTCTGTTGCTGGCCATCATCTTCGGCGTGCTGCTGCTGACCGGAACCACGGTGCGCGAAGTGCCGACCAAACTGCGGGAATACTTCGGCACCGGTAGCCGCGGCGACGAATACGGTGAGTACAACGGCGAATTCGGCGAGTACGACCCCGCTAAGTACGACGCCGACGGCTTCCCGCTGCACGGCTCGGCCCGGTCGAAGCGCCGCGGTCGCACCCCGGCGGAGAACTATCCGCCGGACGAGTTCGGCGACGGCGATGCGGTGACCGAGGTGATCGGCGAGCCGCCGCTGCGCGACGCCAAGCCGATCGCGTCCGAAGAGCCTGCGCCCGCACCGAAGCCGAAGAAGCAGCGCCCGGCGAAGGTGGTCGAGGACCAGACCCCACCGCCGCCCAAGCAGCTCGAGTTCGTCACCGACCGCGAGGTCGAGGGCGACTACGTGCTGCCGCCGATGTCGCTGCTGACCGACGGCGATCCGCCCAAGAAGCGCAGTGCCGCCAACGAATCGATGATCGAGGCGATCACCGAGGTGCTGGTGCAGTTCAAGATCGACGCCGCCGTCACCGGTTTCGTGCGCGGCCCGACGGTCACCCGCTACGAGGTCGAGCTCGGACCCGGCGTCAAGGTCGAGAAGATCACCGCGCTGGCCCGCAACATCGCGTATGCCGTTGCGACGGAGAATGTCCGGCTGCTCGCGCCGATCCCCGGCAAGTCCGCCGTCGGCATCGAGGTGCCCAACGCCGACCGCGAGCTGGTCCGGCTCGCCGACGTGCTCAAGGCGCCGTCGACCCGAAACGACCACCACCCGTTGGTGATCGGGCTCGGCAAGAACATCGAGGGCGACTATCTCGCCGCGAACCTGGCCAAGATGCCGCACCTGCTGGTCGCGGGCTCCACCGGCTCCGGTAAGTCGAGTTTCGTGAACTCGATGCTGGTTTCGCTGCTGCACCGGGCGACACCGGAGGAGGTCAGGATGATCCTGATCGACCCGAAGATGGTGGAACTCACTCCCTACGAGGGCATTCCGCACCTGATCACGCCCATCATCACCCAGCCGAAGAAGGCGGCCGCCGCGCTGGCCTGGCTGGTCGAGGAGATGGAACAGCGCTATCAGGACATGCAGGCCAACAAGGTTCGCCACATCGACGACTTCAACAAGAAGGTCAAGTCGGGCGCGATCACCGCGCCGCTCGGCAGCGAACGGGTGTACCGCCCCTACCCGTACATCCTCGCCATCGTCGACGAGCTCGCCGATCTGATGATGACCGCGCCGCGCGACGTCGAGGACGCGATCGTGCGGATCACCCAGAAGGCCCGTGCCGCAGGCATTCACCTGGTGCTTGCGACGCAGCGTCCGTCCGTCGACGTGGTGACCGGTCTGATCAAGACCAATGTGCCGTCCCGGCTGGCGTTCGCCACGTCGTCGTTGACCGACTCGCGGGTCATCCTGGATCAGCCGGGCGCCGAGAAGTTGATCGGCATGGGCGACGGGCTGTTCCTGCCGATGGGTGCGAACAAGCCGATCCGTCTGCAGGGCGCGTTCATCAGCGACGAAGAGATCCACGCGGTCGTCGATTTCGCCAAGAACCAGGCCGAGCCGGAGTACCAGGAGGGCGTCACCGCCGCCAAAGCGGGGGAGAAGAAGGATGTCGACCCCGACATCGGCGACGACCTCGATGTCTTCATTCAGGCCGTCGAGCTGGTCGTCACCTCGCAATTCGGCTCCACCTCGATGCTGCAGCGCAAACTGCGGGTCGGCTTCGCCAAAGCGGGTCGCCTGATGGACCTGATGGAGACCCGCGGTGTCGTCGGACCCAGCGAGGGCTCCAAGGCGCGCGACGTGCTCATCAAGCCCGATGAGCTGGATGGGTTGCTGTACACGATCCGGGGCGGGGACGATACCGGCCCGACGGACGAGGACGACTGAGCTCGTCACCGGTGTGCCGGAAATCCGGTTTCCTGATCGAGCCGCCGTTCGTACCGTTGGCGGATGCCCCTCGATGACCTAGCGGTAGATCTGGACAAGACGGCAGACCCGTGGACCGCGCACGACGCGACCGTGGCTGCCGCAGGGTTCTGGGCGATGGCGCGTGGGCTGCCTGCCACCTTCACGCGGGTGTTGCGGGAATGCTGGCAGGTCAGCCGCGCCGACACGGCGGCCTTGGTGCTGTGCACCCTGCTCGCCGAACTCGGCACGGCGGTCGGACTGCTCGCCACCACCTCGGTGCTCGAGCGGCTGCTGGCAGCCGGGCCGACGCCGGATCGCATTCGGGCGGCGGCGCCTGCGTTGCTCCTGATCGCCGCCATGGTGGTGGTCCGCGGTGCGCTGCGAGAGGCGGCGGTCTGGGCCAAGTCGCGGATCGATCCGCAGTTGCGGCGCAGCCTGCAGACCGGTCTGCTGCAGCTGACCACCAATGCCGAGCTGGTGGCCTTCGACAACGATGTCTTCCACAACACGCTGCACCGGATCAGGGAGCGCGCGCCACATGCGGTCGCGGCGCTGGTCGACGGCGTGCTGCGGTTGTTGTCGGGGGTGGTCGGACTGCTGGTGGTGGCAGGCGTGCTCGGCGTGCTGCACCCGGTGCTGTTGCCGTTGCTGGTGATCGCGCTGGTCCCGACCTGGTGGGCCGCAGTGCATTCGGCCAGGATGAGCTACGAGATGTACGCGGCGACCAGCGGCGCCGAGCGCCGGATGGAGACACTGACCAATCTGATGGCCGATCGGGTCCCGGCCGCCGAGATCCGCGCGTACACCATGCGTTCGTTTCTGCTCGCCGAGTTCACCAGGTTGTCCGGCTTCGTCCAGGCCAGGGCGTTGCGGCTGGAACGTCGGCAGGCCGTAAGCCGTTCGCTCGGCGCCGCTCTCGCTGGGCTCGGGATCGCCGTGGTCTATCTGGTCCTCGGTCTGCTGCTGTTCACCGCGGTGATGCCGCTGGCCGTCGCCGGAACCGCGGTGGTCGCGTTGCGCACCGCGATGACCGCCTTGAGCGAACTGGTCAACAGCATGAACTGGAGTTATGAGAACGCCCTGTTCTATCAGGACTATCTCGATTTCTGTGCCGATGCCGGGAAGCGTCAGGAGCGAGTCGGTGGTGTCGCTGTGCCCGCCGAGGTGGACCGGATCAGCGCGCGGGATCTCACGTTCACCTATCCGAGCGGGCAGCGTCCGGCCTTGTGCGGGCTCGACATCGACATCGCGCCCGGGGAGATCATCGCCATCGTCGGTGCGAACGGCTCCGGCAAAACAACTCTCGCGAAGGTCCTCAGCGGCCTGTATCAACCCGATTCCGGCACAGTGACTTACGGCGGCGTCCGACTCGAGGACATCGACCTGACCCAGTTGCGTAGTCGAATCGCGGTGGTGGCGCAGGACTTTACTCACTGGCCCTTCTCGGCCAGGCAGAACATCACCATCGGCCGCCACGATCATCCGGAGTCCGACGCCGCGTTCGCCGCGGCCGCTCAGGCGGCGGGAGCAGATCAGGTCCTTGCCGCACTGCCCGCCGGGCCGGACACACTGCTCGACCCCACCTACCGTGGTGGGGTCGAGCTGTCGGGTGGGCAATGGCAGCGCATCGCGGTGGCCCGCGGCCTGTATCGCGATGCGCCGCTACTGATCTGCGACGAGCCGACCGCGGCGCTGGACGCACGTACCGAGCATGCCGTCTTCGAGACGATCCGCAAGCATGCCGCGCAGCGCACCGTCGTGCTGATCACCCATCGGCTGGCCAGCGTCCGCTACGCCGACCGGATCTATGTGCTCGAGCAGGGCCGCGTGGTCGAGCACGGCACCCACGAGGAACTGATGGCCCGCAACGGCCTCTACCGCGAGTTCTACACCCTGCAGGCGCAGGCATATCAAGAACCGGCGGCTGCCGTCGAATAGTGCGTGACGCCGCGGCTGTCGTGCTTGGTCACCCGCCGAGCAAACCTTTGCGCGCCTCCTCGACGCAGTCGGCCCACTTGCGGTCGCCGAGTTCGGTGACGCCGGAGTCGCTCATGAAGGCGCTGGACACGATGACGTCGGGGGTGAGGGTGGCGAGGAAATCCAGTGTGGCGAGCAGGGTTTCGCGGTTGCTGTGGCCCTCGATGTAGCCTGCCCACCACTGCCCGTTGCCGCCGAGAACGAGGGTGTCGCCGGTGAACAGGTGCTGCTTGCCGGAAATGGTGGCGAGATAGACGGCACTGCCCGCGGTGTGGCCGGGCGCCGGGATCACCTCGATGCCGCCGAACGCGGTGTGCCTGGTGTCGAAGGCGTCGTCGACGCTGGTCTGCGTGACCAGTTCCGCGTCGTCGCGATGAATGTGCAGCCGAGAACCGAAGCGCTCCTTGATGGTCGACAGTGAGGGCGCGATTTCGTCACGGTGGCTGAGGTAGTGATGGGTGACGCCGCCGAGCTCGGCGATCCTGTCCAGTTCGCCGGGCTTGTTCGTGTTGTAGAACAGCACGTTTCCCTCGGGAGTCGTCCACAGATAGGCGTTGACGGTCAGTCCCTCGAACGGGCTCTCGGTCTCGGTCTGCCACAGGTCGGCGGAGATCTGCTTCATGATGTGCTCCTCGGTGCGTTGGTGTCTTCACCCAGGAGGCGCGAGATCCGATCTCGCGCCGCTAGATCTCGGCCGTCACAACCGCCACTGCCTCTCGCGCTGCGGTTGATAGCGGCACGCGATGCCGAGCGAGATGCAGGCGCGCAGGTGCTCGGCGAGCTCGGGGTGGATCCGATCGATGCGCCGCAGCGTGTCCCTGACCCGCGCGGACACCGTTTTGCGGGCGCGCTCGGCATCGTCGCCGAGGTGCCGGGTGCGCCCGGCCAGGCCTGCGGTGCGGCGCAGTTCGTCGAGCAATGCGGCGCGCTCCCGGTCGAGTTCGGCGGCCCGATCGTCGGCGCCGAGGTCGACCGCCCGATCGATCTCGGTATCGAGGGTGTCCAGGCGGCGGCGGTAGGCGGCCTTCGCGGTCTCGTCGAGCACCGGATCGGTGCCCAGTGATCCTGCCGCGCGAAGCGTGTCGCCGGAACCGGGTGCGCCGAACAGTTCCAGGGACGGGATCTCGTGACCGGGATGACCGATCAGCGCGTGCAGATCGCGCAGTCCCTTGGCGTCGGGTAAGCGTGCGGTGCGGCCCGCGAACCGCAAGGTCCACACCGCGCCGTCGCGTCGGAACTCGTTGTCCGGCAGCGTGGTCGGTGCGGCTGGTGGCCTGCGGTCGTGCGAGAGCAGCCGCAGCTGGTGCTCGGCCGCATCGAGCCAAGGACGGGCGCGCATGCGGCGCGCGGACTCCGCGGCGGCATGCAGCTCGCGCGCCGCGGTGTCGCGGTCGCCTGCTGCTGCCGCGAGCCTGCCGAGCCAGTAACCGTACGGCCCGTAGCTGGCTCCGCCGCCCGCGACAACGGCCCACAATCCTTGCAGTGGAACAAGTTTCGCTCGCACCGTGGTGCGCAGCTCCGCATCGTCCAGTACCAGCGCGGCATGCGCAAGCGCCACCAGGATGGCGGCGTGGAAGTGCGTCGGGTATCCGTCGTAGAGCGCCTGCACTTCGGCGACCCTGCGGCGGGCGCGGTCCTTGTCGCCGAGCTGGGCGGCGGTGATGAGATCGGTGATGATCGTGTAGTTCGCGCCCGCTGCGCGATAGCGGTCGACGAAGGCGTCCGCCTCGGCCAGATCGCCCGCGACCAACGCCAGCGACCACCGCTGTTCGAGCCACAACGGCGCTCGGTCCACCTCGCCGAGTCGCTCACCCAACGCATAAGCGCCATCGATGGCATCGCGGGCTTCCTGAAATCGACCGGCCAGCGTGGCGAGCGCACCACCACGCGACAGCGCGACAAACCGGAAGCGCGGCAGGTTCGCCCGGTCCGCGTGTGCGCGCAGCGCGGCCATCTCGGTGTGCGCCCGCGGATCACCCAGCTCCAGCAACGCGGCGAAACGTAAAAGGGCGCCTTGTAATTCGGTCTCGTCGCGATGTGTTCGACGACCGGTGGCGATCAGTTCCTCGGCCAACTCGAGCCGATCGGGTGCGGTGCCAGGCCGCCAGATCGCGTCGTGCCTGGCGAGCAGCCCGAGTTCGAGCGCCGTGTCGTCCTCGGATTCCCTGGCCAGCCGCACCGCCTCGGCGCTCATCTGCTCGGCGGCCGCGCGTTGTCCGGACACGGTGTGCACGCGCACCCGAGTCGCCGCGGCGAGCACGCGCACGGCCAGCGGATCACTGCGCGGACGCTCGCGCAGCAGCATGGCGTGCGCCTGATCGATGAGCGCGATCTCCCGCTCGGAATCGCGCTCCGGGCTCGGCATTCCGAGCTCGTGCAGGCCGAGCGCGGCCCGTGCGAAGAGCTCCGGCGACTCGTGCTGTCCGGCCAGTTCGAGCAGTGTCTCGAAGGTGCGGCGGGCGGCAGCCAGTTCGCCGGCCGCGGCCTCGGCGCTTGCCAGATCGAGCCCAACGGTGCCACGGAACTCGTGCCGCTCCTCAGGGATCAGCGTCAGTGCCCGCCGATAGTGTTGCGCGACTTCGCCCGCGGCCAACCTGCCGCAGGCATCGAGCGCCGCGTCCAGCAGATACCGCAGTGCGCGCTCGGCATCGATGGCGTCGCCTGCCAGATACGCGTGATGCGCGAGCTCACTCGGCGTCGCACCGGACCGCTCGCCCGGCAGCTGCTCGAGTGCGGAAACAATGGCGGCGTGGCGTTTTCGGGGTTCGGTCGCACCGAGCCGTGCGATCAGCGTCTCCCGGATCAGATCGTGCACGAAAGTGAATCGTGCGTCGTCGAGCCTGGCGACCAAGCGGGCGCGGACCGCGGTCGCCACCAGCTCGGCCACCGCGGCGTCCGCGCGCCCGGTGGCGGCGGCGACCACCACGAGCGCGAATTCGCGGCCGACCAGCGCTGCGGTGGTGAGCGTGTCGATCGCGGCAGAGGAGAGCGGTGCCACGCGCGCGTCGAGCGTCTCCTGCACGCCCGGCGTCAACGTATCGATGGCACTACCCGAATGCCACAGTCGCGCAGCCTGTTCGGCGAGGAACGGGTTGCCGCCGGTGAGCGCGTGCAACCGGCGCACCACGTCCTCGGGTGGCTGTACACCCGTCATCCTGGTGACGACGGCGCCGACGTCGTCCACGGAGAGCCCGGTCAGTTCGATCGTCCGTGCGGCAGTCAGCAAGTCACCGAACAGGTTTCGCAGCGGATGGGCGTCGGCCTGCACCTCCGTGTCGCGCACGGTGCCCACGATCGCGAGCCGCTCGAACCAGGAATGCCTGGCCACGAACGCGAGCAATGTGATCGACTCGGGGTCGGCCCGATGCAGATCATCGATCACCACGAACACCGGCCGCACGGCACACGCGGCGACCAGCGCCTCGGTCACCGCGTCGCCGATACGGAACAGCGCGGCGCCGTCCGTCCGCGGCTGCGCCTGCTGCGCTTCACCGATCAGAATCGACAACGCATTGCCCGCGGCATCGTCCACGGCCGCCCACTGCTCGGGTGCGGCGGCACGGCGCAGATTGCGCACAATCTGTACCCACGGCCAGAATCCGGGCGTGCCGTCGCCGCTCCACGCGGTCGCCGCGAGCACGAGCACCTCGTCGAACTCGTCGACCACCTCGGTGACGAGCGCGGTCTTGCCGATCCCCGCCTCACCGGACACCAGGACGAAGCCGCCGTGACTGGACACCGTGCGCCGCAACTCGTCCCGCAACAGCGATGCGGGATGGTCCCGGCCGATCAGGGGTGTCACCGCCACGCGTCCCTCCTCGCTGCTACCCCTTCGCAGCTTAGTTCGCGCAGGCCAACCCCTATGGTGGTAGGCGCGTGACCTGGGTGGATCCGCTACCGGGAGATCGGAGGGTGACATGCTGATCGAGAAGCAGCGCTGGGCGGGCATTCGCGACGGCTCGGTCACGGTGCTGTTCCGCCGCTGGCGGCATCGCCAGGCCAGCGCGGGCAAGATCTATCGCACCGCCGCGGGCCGAATCATGGTGGAGCAGGCCGATATCGTCGCTCCGTCCCGCATCCGTGCCATGGATGCCCGCGCCGCCGGTTACGGCTCGATCGCGCAGGTGCTCGCGGATCTGCGTGGCGCGGAAGGTGATCCGATCTACCTGCTGCGTATCCGGCTGGTCGACGAGCCGGATCCGCGCACGGAATTGGCGAACACCGATCAGCTCTCCGACGGCGACATCGCAAGAATCACAACACGTTTGGCGCGCATGGACGCCGTGAGCCCGATCGGCCCGTGGACCATACCGACCCTGCGCCTCATCGAAGAACTTCCCGCAACCCGCGCCCCCGACCTGGCGGCCCGCCTCGGTCGCGAACCGGACCGCTTCAAAGTCGATGTGCGCAAACTCAAGGCCCTCGGTCTCACCCTCAGCCTCGACGTCGGCTACCAGCTCTCGCCTCGCGGCGTCGCGTACCTCCGCACCCGCTGACCGGTTTCCCCGAGTTACTCGGCGGCGCGTTCCGGCAGGTGGGCCAGGACCAGGCCGACGGACGCGATCAGCACGTTCTGCAGCGCGGGTTGCAGCCCGTTCCACGTCTTGGATTGCCACATCACGAACCATTCGCCGCCGATCGCGATGAACCCGCCGCCGAACAGCACGATCACCATGAGCCAGCCCACTGTGCTGAGCCTGCGGGCGCGTTCGACGTCGGCTCGCCCGGCCAGCGTGCGGAGCCAGCTGATCAGCGCGACGATCAGCACGAGCGCGGTGAGCGTCTCCCAGGTGATGATCGCGATATAGGCGATGTTGGCCAGGGTGGGGTCGGTGATCGCCCGCCACATGACGTCGTCGTCATGAAAAGTGGTGTCCATGGCGAGCACATGCTGCACGAACTGCTGATTGGTGCCGAAGTCGGTGATGTTGTTCAACGCGACCACCGCCACATAGGCGGCCGTGACGGCAGTGAAAACGGTGAGTGCCATGCGGAGAGAGCCGAGTACGGCCAGCAAGCGCGTCATTGTCTACTCATCCTTTATGCAGGTCGACAGGATGTTCGGAGTGTAGGGCGACCCACCGCGCCAGGGGCCGCGTCAGCTCGAGAGTGGCCAACTGGCTGACAAGTCGGCGCTCGATCATGGCCAACTGGCTGGAGTGCGAGCATTAACCCGCATCTGGTTCCAGGTGGGCAGGCTTATCTGGTCGCCGTCATCAGAGTCTGACTGTTGATTTCCTGCGCCGCGCCAGGAACTTCGCGGCCGCACCCGGTCAGGACGGATGCCAAGTCGGTGGGCACGACCCTCCAGCCGCGCCGGGCAAACCATTCGCGCGGATCGTTACGCCCTGCCATCGGGTACATGAGGCTTTCGAGTTCGAGTCCCGTGACCTCCGTCATCCGTGCCCGTGCGGCAACAAGTTTCGCCGACTGCCTGGCATTGGGGAATTGCAGCGCCACCGTGCTGCCCGGTGCGCTGAGTGCGTCGATCTCGTCGAAGAGCCGGTTCTGAGCGTCGGCCGGAAGGTAGTGCAGCAGCGCCTCCGCCAGCCAGGCCGTCGCAGAGCTCGGATCGAAACCCGTGTCGTGTAAGGCCTTCGGCCAATCCTGACGAAGGTCCCCGACAACCTGACGGCGCGTCCCGGCAGGCTCGGCATCCGCCAGGGTTGCCGCCTTGAACTCCAGCACTTTCGGCAGATCCAGCTCGAAGACCGTGGTGCCCGAAGGAAAGTCCAACCGGTACGCCCGCGCATCGAGACCGGCCGCCAGAATCACCATCTGCTGGATTCCGTCGGCCGCCGCAGCCTCGAAATATCGGTCGAAATACCAGGTTCGCGCGGCCACGGACTGGAGGACGAGCTCGAAGCCAGGTGCGGCGGACTCGTCGAGTTCGGGCAGCTCACCGCGCAAGATCCGATCCCACACAGGCAAACCGGCTGCCGCCACCAGTTTCTCCGCGAATGGATCGCGGAAAAGCGCATCCGGGCGGCGGTTTTCGACCGCGCGCATAGCGGTGGCAACGAGCGCAGTGGCGCCCACGCTCGTGGTGATGTCCCAGCTGTCGTTGTCGGTCCGCACCACAACTCCTTTCGGCGACTGCGCTGCCAGCGAAGCGTAGTCCAGACCTGCTCGGCCGTTGCTTGCCACCAGAGAGAATTGGCGCGTCCCCTCAGTCCACTCTGCTGCGCAATTAACCTGCCGCCAAGCGGATTTCGTCAGCGGGTCGACAGGCAAGCCCGGCTTGGAGGACAGCCGGCGGTATAACCACCAGTGGGAGCTGAGACCTCGACCGATATGGAACAGTTCGGCCTGATACGTGGCTGTACGCATGGTGCTGCGGTGAAACTTGCCTGCACAGCGCACAATCGGAGGGTTGGTTGGATGACTTGCGTTGCGATCGTCGATGCGTACCGGGAAGAGCCGATCTATGAATTCCTCGGTGCCGGAGCGACAGTGGTACGGGTACAGAGCACGGTCGAAGTTCCGAAGGTCTACGCCGGGCCGTTGGACCTTTCCCAATTCGCCGGCAGCGTCGTCCATGCCGGAGACCTGGTAGCGACCGCCGCGGCGGTCAGCAGGTATCGACCGGCGGCAGTGGTAGCAGGACGTGAATCCGGAGTGGAGCTGGCGGATGCGCTTGCTGACGAACTCGGTTGCGCCGGGAACGGCACCGCCCTCAGTGCCGCACGCCGGGACAAACATCTCATGATCGAGACGGTGCGGCAGGCCGGGTTGGCCGCTGCTCGACAAATTCGCGTCGACTCGGCAGCAGCGCTGGCGAAGTGGCATACGGACATCGGCGGCCGTGTCGTGGTGAAGCCGATTCGAAGTGCGGGCAACGACGGTGTCTACTTCTGCGACACCGTTGCAGATTCTGTTGCCGCATTCAGCGCCATCGACGGCGCCGAGAACGTCTTCTCGGATATCAACGTCGGCGCCGTCGCACAGGAGTATCTGCATGGCGCAGAATATATGGTGAACACGGTGAGCCGCGACGGATGTCATCGTATCTGCGAAACGTGGAGCACAACGCGGATCACCGCGAACGGAGCGCCTGAATACGCCGACGCCTTTCACCTGATGCCACGGTCTGGCGCTGTACAGGACGCGTTGGCGTCCTACGCGAAACTGGTGCTGGACGCGCTCGGAATCAAGCACGGACCAGCGCACACGGAGATCAGGATGACCGACCGCGGACCGGTCCTGATCGAATGCGGCGCACGAATGGCCGGCGACGGACTTCCCTACTACGTCAAAATCGCTCAGGGGAATTCTCAACTCGACTGGACCGTCCGGGCTTATCTCGATCCTGCCCGATTCCTTGTGACCTATGCGGACCCGTGCTATCCGGAGCGCCTCTGTAGCGCTGTCCGACTGATCTCGCCAGCTGCCGGAACCCTACGGCAGTATCGCAATATTGCGGCCTTACACAGTCTGGAGAGCTTCTATTGCACGCAATTCCGCGTGCACCCGGGCGATTCGATTGCGCAGACCGTGGATAACGTTACCTGCCCCGCGATCGTTATTCTCATGCATCGAGACGAAGAAGTCTTGCGACGAGACGCATTCGAGATCCGCCGCCTCGGCGATGCCTACTTCTTCGACATCGAGCCGACGTAGGCGCGGCGGCGGATCTGATCGTCAGCTGCCGACGTAGCGGACCAGCCGATCTGGGAACCTGGCACCGGCAACCGCATCGGATGGGCTGACGGCCTCGATCTTCTCGATTTCTGCCGCCGACAGATCGATGTCAACCGAGGCGATGTTTTCTTCCAGATGGTTTCGGGACTTGGTACCCGGAATGGGTACGACATCGACGCCGCGGTGCTGCACCCAGGCCAGTGCCAATTGTCCGACGGTTATCGACTTCTCAGCGGCCAATGCCCGCAGCGCATCGACGATCGTGAGGTTGCGCTGCAGATTCTTCGCGGAAAATCGTGGTAGCGAGCGGCGCAGGTCGTCGTCGGGAAGTGTGTCGGCGGACGCTATGGTCCCGGTCAACAGTCCGCGGCCCAGAGGAGCAAACGGCACGATCCCTATGCTGAGCTGTCGGCAGGTCGGGATGATCTCTGCCTCGAGGTCGCGCCACCACAGCGACCACTCGCTCTGCAGGGCGGTGACGGGGTGGATCGCGTGCGCACGGCGGAGTGTCGTAGCGGAAACTTCGGAGATACTGAGATATCGGACTTTGCCTGCGGTGACCAACTCCGACATCGCACCCCAGGTCTCCTCGATCGGTACGTCCGGGTCCACCCTGTGCAAATCGTAGAGGTCGATGTGATCAACCCCGAGCCTTTGTAGCGATCCATCGCAACTGTCTCGCACATGGTTCGTGTCGCCCCGGGCACGCAGGTAGCCGTTTTCGTAGTAGATGCCGAACTTCGTCGAGATGGTCAGCTGATCGCGGTGGCCGGCGATCGCCTGCCCGAGCAGCTGCTCGTTGATGTAGGGCCCGTAGCTGTCGGCCGTGTCGAACAGCGTCACGCCCAGGTCGATCGCGCGATGGATCACCTCGGCGAACTCGGCCCGTGCGAGTCCACCCATCCGGCTGCACCCGAGGCCTTGCGCGCTGACCTCCAGCTGACCGAGTTTCCTGGTCGTCATCATGAGGATTTCCCCGGAATGTACACACAGTTAGCGTACCGTCATATAGCGGCACTTTCTCTGTGTTTCTATATTTCCGGTCAGTCGAAGCCGCGCAACTGCTTCGCCATCTCAGGAGGCGGTTGGCGAGCGGGGTGATGCCGGAATTCGGCAGGGCTGCCGCGCATCTCGTCGATCGTGCGAGTGGAAGGGCTGAAGTGCGCCGCAGGTCAGAGGCAGATGCTCACGGTGGCCGGGCCGAGGGGAAGGGAAAGGCACAATGTCACCGACCCGGAGACAGCGGTGGCCTCGGGGGTTGCCGCGGCGGCGGTTCCGGCGCTCAGCGCGATGGCGGACAGAGCGAATGCGCTGATCATCAGCGTACGAGCGGTTTTGACGATCATGTAACTTCCTAGCTTGTCGATGGAACCTCGCACGTTCGGTTGGTTCCATTCGCGAAATCTCCTATGGACCATCCGTACGCCGACGCCCATGAGCAAGTCAACTGTGTTGTGAAGTGCCACAGCGGATTCTCGCTGGATTGCGGAGTTCCGGTTCGTCGCGGCGCGCATGGTGGTGCGCTGGTCGATCAGTTCGAGGACCAGGCAACCAACTGCGCGCCGCGACGTTCCGATGCTTGACCGTGCGGCGCTAGTTCCGCGCGGCCAGGATCTGGGTGAGGTAGTCCGGGGTGCCCTCGATGCGTTGCAGATGCGGGAAACGGAGTCCGTCGTGATAGTTCAGTTCAATGGTCCGCGTCTGATCGAAGTCCTTGACCTGCAATCGGATCGGCGCGGGATCTGTCTTGGCCGCCTCGATCGCGGCCTCCATCGTGGCTTGGGAATAGGGGGCGTCGTTGACCGAAACCACCGTCATACCGGAGCCGACTTTCGCCTTGTGCGCGGGTCCGTCCCAGCGCACGTCGGTGATCTTGCCTTCACCGGATACGTTGATACCGATCGAGTAGGTGTAGTTGACGGCGCCCTTGGCGTCTTTCAGCTGAGCGGTGAGGAAGGGGCCCGGGTTGTTGTCGTAGACCAACTTCCACCCCGTCTTCTCGACACTCGCGGCGAACGGTTCCTTGCCGTCGAGGCGATCGCGCAGGTACTTCGCCCAATCGTCGGCGACAACGCCATTCAGCGTCGAGACGACCTGGTCGAAGTCGTAGGTGTTCTCTGACTCCCACTTACCGTCGTCGACACCGAAGAACGCGCGAGCGAAATCATCGAGTGACTTTGTGTTCCCGGACAGTTCGCGGATACGCGCGTCCACTCCGAGCCACACCAGTTGCCCGCCCTGGTAGTAATCCTCGCTGAGCTGCCACGACCGATACGGCTTCGGACGCCGCTGCGCGATGATGGGATCGTTGGTGGTGTCCTGCAGAGTGCGCCAGGTCAGTCCTGGCCGGTTTTCGGTGTATGCGGCGACTACCGAAGCCAACGCATCACGAGAGACGTCCGGAGGGCGCAAGCCGGACCGGCCGGTGAGCACGTTGCCCCAATACTGCGTCTGTCCCTCGTAGACCCACAACAAGCTGTCTTGCATCGGGGTGTTGTAGTTGGGTGTCCACAGGTCTGCCGGGCGTCGGAACTTGCCGTTCCAGGAATGGGTGTACTCGTGCCCGAGCAGATCGGCGCTGCCGACCGCGGGGTTCCACCCGGTGAAATAGTCGACGGGCTGGCCGTTCTCGCTGGATCGCTGGTGTTCCAATCCGTTGGAGCTGAGCTGATCCGACAACGACAGCAGGAAGTCGTAGTGGTCATAGTGTTGTGCGCCGTACAGTGCCAAAGCCTGTTTCACCAGTGCCCTGTGCAGCTCGATGTGTTCGGGCTTGGCTGCGAGCTGCTCCGGTGCGTCTGCGAATACTTGCAGCCGCACAGGGGTTTTCGCGCCAGGAGCCAGGTCGAACTCCTTGTGATAGCGCCCCGCGTAGACGGGCGAGTCGACGAGGATGTCCAACGGGACCGGCTTGTAATTCACGGTGTCGCCGTCTTTGCCTGCGACGTCCAGCGCGGTTCCGGCCTCGAATCCCGGCGGGTAGGTCACGCTCGCGACGAAGGGAATCTCGCTGGCGGGAACACCAGCTGGGTAGAGGACCACGGCATTCCACTGCAAGTTCAACATATTCGGCGTCATCACGACGCGCCCCTGAGCGGAATCGGTGGGGGTGAAGTACTGGAAGCTCGCGTCGATTGATTCCACGCCGTCGGGCACAGTAACTTTGAACTTGTACACGTTCAGCGGATCACGCTTCCACTCCAGCTTGTTCCCGGCGCCGGTGAAGGTGATGCCCGCGATCTTGTCGATCGGGCCGGACGGAGAGTGGTTGCCGGGCAGCCACTGCGGAAAAAGCAAATCTATCTCGCCCGACTGAGCGGGGATCGTCTGTTTCACCTGAATCACGCGTTGCGGCAGATTGGTCATGTCGACCGCCACCGAGATCGCTTTCTGATTCGCCGGAGCATCCGACTTGTCGCGCAAGCCGAAGTAGAGCGAGCCTGCCAGGATAAGAAGAACGACGACGCCAACAGCGCCAAAAATACGAACTTTAGACAACGGCACTCCCCAAATCACGCAGACGATCTTGTCGACACTACAAAATCGACGGCATGCCCGCCCCCGGCTGGTGCGAGCGTCCCTTAGTTGCTGAACCAGTGATTCATCCTACGAGTGTTGGTATCGCAGCGTGCGAGGAGTGAGTGTGGGCTGCGTCATACCTGTCGTGCGGTGTGTCGTCGACTGGCTTCGGGGGCTGTCGAACGGTGTGGGGGTCGGCGGGTTGACCGTGGTTCCCTCGGCGAGATTCGAACTCGCACCTTGCCGGAATCTAGGTCCGGTGCCTCTACCGATTGGGCTACGAGGGAGTGTCGACCCACGAAAAAGGGGTCACTCCTTGGCGATTGCCACGGAGTGACCCCTTTGCCGGGTCTATGCAGACACGGGTCAGGGGCGGCTCCGGACGCTCATCCGAGGATGGGTGAGGACAGCGGTCGGTAGCGCAGCGTTGGCGTGCGAGTACCGGGCAGCGCGCAGCGAGCGCATTAGCTGCTGGGTCCCGGCCATCGTCCTTCGCCTTTCCTGGTCGTGTGAGTTGCTTGCCTCGACGCTAACATCCGGATTTCGCGTTGGGAACCGATTTGGTGTGTCAGAAGGTTCGGTTCATTTCGCGCGCGATCTGAAATCCGTTGCCCGTGCTGTCGTTTGTGCAGGTCACGCCGTTCTCGGCGGAGGAGCAGGTGAACGGGCCCACGGTAATACTTGCGCCATATGGAAGTACCCGACCGCCGCCTCGGTTTCCGCCGTCGATCGGCTCGCCGACGAACACACCCTGGTTCAGGCACAGCGTCCGCGCGCGCTTGCCGACGGCCAAGCTGCTCGCGTTCGGATTCTTTGCCCAGCAGTCCTTCTGATCCGCGGGGGCCGGTGTCGTCGGCCCTTGGCAGCCGGCCTGGGCGTTCTCGTCGATCGGCTGGTCGAGGATCGCGCACAGGAACGTTCCGCTCGGTGATTGGAAGTAGTAGCCCATCTGCTGGCGATACTGCGCCGGATCGACCTCGCCGAGCGCGGGCGGCCGCGTGGTCGTCGGTGCGCTCGACGACGGCGGCGCGGTAGGTGCCGCAGAGGAACTCGGCGCGGCCGAGGTCGGCGCCGCCGAGCTCGTGGTCGGTGTCGCCGTATCTTTGTCGTCCCCGCACCCGGTCAGCAAAGCCAGCGCGACGGCGCACGGCGGCACGACGATACGAGCTCCTCGGATTTGCATGACGGCATTGTGGTACCGCTGTGCCCGGCTTTCGGCTAAGACGCGCCCGCGTCGCGTGTCGCCAGCAGGGTGTAGCTGAGTGGGCAGCGTTCCTGGTGTTCGGTGAGCTGCCATTCGCCACCGGTGCCGAGCGTCATCTGGCCGGGCAGCGCCTCCCACGGCACGCTTCGATGCTCGGTGAACCCGGTGACGGTGAGTCCTGCGTCGAGCAGTGCGGTGAGGATCTCGCCGAGGCCGTGATTCCACTCGTGGGTGGTCGTCTGGACGAATTCGGCGTCGGTCTCGACATAGGTGCCGCCGTCGGAAAACACCATGGGTTCGGGCGTTTCGAAGTAGGGGTAGCCGACAACCAGCCGGTCCGTATGGTTTTCGTCCAGCGCCCACAGCACCGGATGGCTCTCCCGCATGAACAGCCGCCCGCCGGGGCGCAGCAGCCCGGCGACGGTGCGTGCCCACCGGTCGATGCTCGGAAGCCAGCACAGCGCACCGATTCCGGTGTACACCAGGTCGAATTGTGCTCCGCCGAGCGCGGATACCGCGTTGTAGACGTCTGATTCGACGAAAGTTAGGTCGGTGCTGGTCTTTTCAGCGAGCGACCGGGCTCGAGCCAGCGACGCGGCGGAGAAATCGAGTCCGGTCATGTGGGCGCCGAGCCGGGACAGCGAGAGCGTGTCGGTGCCGATGTGGCACTGCAGATGCACGCCGCGCAGTCCGCTGATGTCGCCGAGCAGGGGCAGATCGAAGCGCACCACGTCGCTGAGGAAGTCCGGCTCGGCGAGGAAGCGATGCACCGCGTACTCGCGTGCTGCGGCGTGTACTGGCGCCCGCTCGTCCCAGTTCGCCTTGTTCAGCAGCAGGTAGTCGTCGGTCACAGCGGCCACTCTGGCATGCGCGGCCAGGTGAACGCATGTGAAATTATGGTCAGCAATCACCCCGCTAGCCGACCGGAACGGACAAATCGGGCATTATGGACGCCATGACCTTCGCTATCGATAGACACACCGCATGCAGGTAACCGCACTCGAGTGGGTGATCACCATCGTGGTGATCCTCGGACTGTTCGTCTTCGACTTCTTCGCCCACGTGCGCACGCCGCACGAGCCGACCTTCCGGGAATCTGCGTTCTGGTCCGCGGTGTACATCGGACTCGCCCTCGTTTTCGGCGGCATCGTCGCCTGGCAATGGGGTTCGACGTTCGCGGGGGAGTACTACGCGGGCTTCGTCACCGAGAAGGCACTCTCGGTGGACAACCTGTTCGTCTTCCTGATCATCATGTCCAGCTTCGCGGTGCCGCGGATGTACCAGCAGAAGGCGCTGCTGATCGGCATCGTCATCGCGCTGGTGATGCGCGGCGCGTTCATCGCCGTCGGCGCGGCCGCGATCAGCGCGTTCAGCTGGGTGTTCTACCTGTTCGGGTTCTTCCTCGTCTACACGGCCATCAAGCTGATCAAGGAGAGCGGTCACGAAGTCGAGCACGAAGAGCAGCGCGACAGCAAGATCGTCGCGCTGACCAAGCGACTGCTGCCGACCACGGACAGCTACGACGGCGACAAGCTGATCACGCGCGTCGACGGACGTCGCGCGGTGACCCCGCTGCTGCTGGCGCTGCTGGCGATCGGCTTCGCCGACCTGTTGTTCGCCCTGGACTCGATCCCGGCGATCTACGGTCTGACGAGCGAGCCGTACCTGGTATTCACCGCAAACGCGTTCGCGCTCATGGGTTTGCGGCAGTTGTACTTCCTGATCGGTGGACTCCTCGATCGTCTGGTCTATCTGTCCTACGGTCTGTCGGCGATCCTCGCGTTCATCGGCGTCAAGCTGGTGCTGCACGCGCTGCACGAGAACACGCTGCCGTTCATCAATGGCGGCGAGCCCGTCAGCGTGCCGGAAATCTCCACCCCGGTCTCACTGGGCGTGATCCTCGGCATCCTGGTCATTGCGACGGTCGCCAGTCTGCTGCGCACCCGCGCCCGCACGAGTCGGGTCTGAGCGGGGAGCGGTCAGAACACCCGGTTGCTGTCCGGCGTGATCTCGAACCCGTGCCCGTCGTCATCGTTGCGACAGACGACGCTGAAAGTGTCGGCCTGGCAGGTGATTCCGTGTGCGTGCAGGGTAGATCCGGCGGGCAGCACCGGCCCTGGTCCGACGACCGTGTCGCCGCTACCCGGTGTGGTTTGCCGCGCGGTGTAGAAGCCCTGGTTCACGCACAGGTAGCCGGCGTCCTCGCCGACGGCGAGCGCCGCGGCGGCCGGGTCGGTGCTCCAGCACTTCTCCATGTGCGGCGGCGCGGGCCCGGTCGCGCCCTGGCATCCCGCGATGCGGCGTGGCCTGCCGACGGGCTCATCGAGGATGCCGCAGGTGATGTGGCGATCCGGGGTCTGGAAGTAGTACCCGTCGGCGGATCGGTACTGCACCGGGTCGACGACACCGGGTCGGATCAGCGGATGGGCCGAGGAAGAAGTTGCTGGGTCCGATTTGTCCGGAGTGCCCAGGTACACGTACAACAGCCCCGCCGTGGCAGCCGTCGACGCGAAAACCGCTACGTAAGTGCGCATGGCCGCGAGTCTGCCGTGTGAGATGCGTGGTACGTCCGCATCGAGCCCGGTGTGTCGCCGGAAGTTAGCTGCTTCGCCAAAAAATAGTGGGACCTGCGTTGATCCCCGCGCGTCGATACAACGCGCGGGGATCAACGACAATCGCGCGTGGCGCCGGTCAGGACGCGAAAGCGCCGAGCACCGGGACCCATTCGAGGACGGCCACGTGATCGATCAACTTCTCCCGCGCGAACGGGTCGTCGGCGAGCAACGCGCTCAGTGCGTCGGCATCCTCGGTCTGGAAGACGAGCAGCGCACCGGACCCGTCCGCGAACGGCCCGCTGCTCAGCAGCGTGCCCGCCGCGAGATGGTCGCCGAGCCAGGCGCGATGCTCGGGCCGATAGGTGTCGCGGCCAGGGACAGTGGCCTCGGAGTACGAGTAGTGAACGGCGAAGATCGGCACGTGATCGATTCCTTACAGTCGAGATTCATCAGAGGGACGGCAGCCTGTGGGGGCGACTCACAGAGTGAGCAGCATTCGCGTATTGCCGAGCGTATTCGGCTTCACGTAGCTCAGATCGAGGAATTCGGCGACACCGGTGTCGTAAGACCGGCACATCTCCGCGTAGACCTCGGCCGTGACCGGGGTGCCCTCTATCTCGACGAACCCGTGCCTCGCGAAGAAATCCACCTCGAACGTGAGCACGAAGACCCGCCGCAACTCCAGCTCCCTGGCCACCGCGATCAGGTGCTCCACCATCACCCTGCCGACCCCGCCGCCCTTGACATCCGGATGCACCGCGACCGTGCGCACCTCACCGAGGTCGGCCCACAGCACATGCAGCGCGCCACAGCCGACGATGCGGCCGTCGAGCTCGGCGACCCAGAACTCCTGCACCGCTTCGTACAGCGTGACCAGGTTCTTTTCCAGCAGTATCCGACCGGCGTAGACATCGACGAGGCGTTTGATCTCGGGCACATCGGAGGTTCGAGCGCGTCGCACTACCGGTGTGGAGCTCTGCGCGCCTAGAGGCACGCCCGGATGTGCGTCGCTGGTCGAACCACCTAGTGGTCCCCGAGAGTTCATGGGGTGCACAGTAGTCGGGTGGGTTACCGATAGGCTGAACGTGTGCCACACATCCAGTCGCCCCGCTCGCCGCATCGCGTCGAGCAGCGGGTCCGGCAAGACATGCGCCGTGTCGATGGCCGATGTCGTCGTGCCGGTGTGAATGCGGTGCTGGCATGAGGGAGCGTAGCGAGCGAGCAATCGACACAACTGCCCGAGCGCTCATGCCGGAACCGAGCGCTAGCGAGGTGCAGGCATGAGTGCTCAGCCGGAGGAGATCGAACGGCGTTGGGCGGCCGCCAGCCCGATCCGCTCCGGATTCGTTCCCGCGGCGTCCGAACCAGCTGCCGTGCCGTTGATGAACATCGCGAACATCCTCACCATGCTGCGGATCGCGCTGGTGCCGTTGTTCGTGGTCGCGCTGTTCGTCGACGGCGGGCACGAGACCGGCTGGCGGATGGTCGCGGCCGCACTGTTCGGCCTCGCCGCGATCACCGACCGCTTCGACGGGCAACTGGCGCGCAAATACGGTTTGGTCACCGACTTCGGCAAGCTCGCCGACCCGATTGCGGACAAGGCGCTGATCGGTTCCGCCGTGATCGGGTTGTCCGTGCTCGGCGACCTCGCGTGGTGGATCACCCTGGTCATCTGCGGCCGCGAGATCGGCGTCACTCTGCTGCGCTTGGCCGTGGTGCGCCGCGGCGTGATCCCGGCCGGACGCGGCGGGAAGTTGAAGACCCTCATGCAGTCGATCGCGATCGCGGTGCTGCTGCTGCCGCTGTCGGGCTGGTTGGCAGGCGCGGGCATGGTGCTGATGTATGTGGCTGTCGCATTGACCGTGATCACCGGGCTCGATTACGTCGGCCAGGCGGCGCGGGTGTGGTTCGCGGGCGGACCGAGCCGGGCGCGCGGCGCATGAACGCGGCGAGCCTGCGATGACCACCGCGGCCTACGACGGTCCCGCATCCGTGCGCACCGATCCGTTGGTCGTCGATGCGCCCGTCGCTGAGCTGGTTCAGGCACTCGGCCTGGCCGGGCAGACCGTCGCGACCGCCGAATCACTCACCGCAGGACTGTTGAGTGCGACGATCGCAGGCGTGCCCGGTGCCAGCGCGGTCCTGCGCGGCGGCGTCGTGGTGTACGCCACAGAGCTCAAACACAGCCTCGGCGGCGTCAGCGCCGAAGTACTTCAGACGGAAGGTCCCGTCGCGGCGAGCACCGCCGAACAGCTTGCGGTCGGTGCGCGCACCCGCTGCGGCGCGGACTGGGGCGTCGCGCTGACCGGTGTCGCCGGGCCGGATACGCAGGACGGACACCCGGTCGGCACGGTCTTCCTCGGCCTGGCCGGGCCGGGGCACACCGAGGTGATGCGGTTGAAACTCCTCGGTGACCGGTGGACTATCAGAATCAGTGCGACCCACATTGCGGTGCAGGAACTGCTGCGATGTGTGCAAGGTCCGGCCGAAGCGGGCGGGTAAGGAAGTGATTTGCGCCGGGCGGGAACCAACCGGGCCTCGTCCGACGTTGTGCCAGAAAGAACGGCGTGCGTGGCACTCGTGAGTGTCATGCGGGTCCCCTGACAGGGAGCGAAGGAGAACGAGATGACGCTGCTGCGAGAGGCCATCGGGGACAGTCTGCGGCGTGCTCGTCTCGCCCAGAACCGAACCCTGCGCGAGGTGTCCACCTCGGCGCGCGTGAGCCTGGGATACCTGTCCGAGGTCGAACGAGGCCGTAAAGAAGCTTCCAGTGAATTGCTCGCCGCCATTTGCGCGGCACTCGATGTCCCATTGTCGCGGGTGTTGTGGGACGTGAGCACGATCATGGCAGGTGCCGACGGCCTGCCGACCCGCACACCGGCCGACACCGCCGCCGCTCCGGTACCCACCGAAGCGGAGCAGGCTGCCGAGGCCGCGCCCGCCGCGCCGGCCGAGGCGGCACCCGTTGCCGAACCCGTGCTCACCCCGGCGAGCGCGACCATGTCCGTGGCCGCAGCAGGTACCCGCCCGCTGCCGCTGGCTATGGACACCCGGATTGTCATTCCCGCACCGAAGGCCGACATGTTGGTCCTGGTGAAGGGCGTGTGACACACAACGAGAGGTGACGGCCGCGGCAAGGCTGCGGTCCGGTGCCGAAACCGGATAGATTCTCTACTAGGCGTCGGTTGGGCCGGGTTTGCCCGGCTCACCTGCCGCATGGTGGAGGATAGGACCATATCGGGTGCGTGACGGTCGCGCACTGGAGTCGCGTCGAACGCGCGGCACGTCAGATGGAGGCGGGATCAATCGATGGCTAATCCGTTCGTCAAGGCCTGGAAATACCTGATGGCCCTGTTCGATTCGAAGATCGAAGAGCATGCGGATCCGAAGGTCCAGATTCAGCAGGCTATCGAGGAAGCCCAGCGTCAGCACCAGGCCCTCTCACAGCAAGCCGCGTCGGTCATCGGCAATCAGCGTCAGCTGGAAATGAAGTTGAACAGGCAGCTCGACGAGGTCGAGAAGCTCAATGCCAACGCGCGCCAAGCGGTCATGCTCGCCGACCAGGCCAGTGCCGCGGGCGACACCGAGAAGGCGATCCAGTACACCAATGCTGCCGAGGCTTTCGCGGCGCAGCTGGTTACCGCCGAGCAGTCCGTCGAGGACCTGAAGGTGCTGCACGATCAGTCGCTGCAGGCCGCAACCCAGGCCAAGAAGGCGGTCGAGCAGAACGCGATGCTGTTGCAGCAGAAGGTCGCCGAGCGCACCAAGCTGCTCAGCCAGCTGGAGCAGGCGAAGATGCAGGAGCAGGTCTCCGCATCGCTGCAGCAGATGGACTCGACGCTGTCGGCGCCGGGCACCACGCCGAGCCTGGACGCGGTGCGCGAGAAGATCGAGCGCCGCTACGCGAACGCACTCGGTTCGGCCGAGCTCGCGCAGAACACGGTGCAGGGGCGGATGCTGGAAGTGCAGCAGGCCAGCATTCAGATGGCGGGGCACAGCAAGCTGGAACAGATTCGTGCGTCCATGCGCGGCGAGCAGCTGCCCGCGGGTGGTGCGGCCCAGCCTGCCGTCAATCCCGCACCGGCGCAGGCCAATCCGGCGCAGCCGCAGATGGACAAGAACTAGCCGCACTGCGGTAGCAGTTAGTCGCGCGGGGAAGACTTTGTCGGTGGTGACTGGTTCACTGGACGACATCACGGCACCCGGCGGGCCGGCCGTCGGCCCGCCGGGACCGTGCAGGTCCGATCCGCGCAATCAGTGGGAGAAAAGGCATGACTGAGCGAACCGGCGGTCAGTCCGGTAAGGCGCGGCCCGTCCGCAAGCGAGAAGCGGCGATCATCCGGGCACAGGCCGCGCTCGCTCCACAGCCCGGCAGCCTGCCCGACAGTCTGCGTGAGGTCGGCGAACACGCACTGTTCGCGGTGCGCCGCTGGGCCGATCCGCGCGAACGGGAACTGCGCCGCCGCCGCCGAGCCCGCCGCCGCAGCTTCCAGCTCGGCACCGCCACCGGCCTCACCACCGCAGGAGCCGTTGGGCTCGCGGTCATTTCGGCACCGGCCTGGATCGTCGTCGTCATCGGCGGCGGCGCGGTCGCCCTGGTCACCGGCACCGCCCTCAGCGCCCGCCGCTACCTGCGCCTGCGCAACACCCCGCTGCCGCAAGGCGCCTTCGTACCCCGCAAACAACCACCCATCTGGTCACGCGCTCGCGGCCCGATCGCCAACCTGGTTCGCGCCGAACGCGCCCTGCACGGCCTCGGCGCCCAAATCGCCAAGGGCAACCGCCTGCCCGACGACGAACTCGTCGACATGCTCGAGACCGCAGGCTCCGGCTCCGCCGCCCTACACGCCCTCGCCGCCGACGTCACCGCCATGGAACAAGCACTCGGCGCCATGGGCCGCACCCCGTCCCCCGCCGCCGCAGCCCTCACCGACAACCTCCAGTTCGCCCTCAACCGCCTCGACACCGGTGTAGCTGAATACGAACAGGTAGTCGCCGCAGCGGGGCGCATCCTCGCGGTGCCGGAAAGTGCTGTTCTCCGCCACAACTTCGACGCGATCGTCGCAGACCTTCGGCACGCGGCCGACCGGCTCGACGGGTGGGCACAGGCGTTGACGGAGGTTGCGGATCGGCAGGTTCCGATTGCGGGGCAGGGGCAGTGAGAGTTGGGGTGTGCTGGTTGGGGCGCGGAGGTAAGTAGTTGAGGGTGGGATGGGGTCGGTCTTGGTTGGGTGGCAGGGGTAGGGGGCAGTGCGAGTTTCGGGTTGTTGGGGTGGGCGAGTAGTTGTCGCGTGGTCGTGTGGCAGGGCGGTAGTGAGGGGTTGGGGTTGTCGGGGACGGAAGTGGTTGCCGAGCCCTCATCGGCGTGAGTGAAATGGTTGCCAGCCTCATCGGCGTGAGTGAAATGGTTGCCAGCCTCATCGGCGTGAGTGAAATGGTTGCCGACCGTCATTGGCGTGAGAGGAATGGTTGCAACACGCACCTCCGACACCCGCCTTTTCTCTCGCGCCAACGCTTCAAGATCGCTGTGAAGGTCGCCGAGCCAGACACCCGGCCGATGACTCGGGGGACGGTTGCCGACCCCATCGGCGGAAGTCGAATGGCTGTCAGCCTCATCGGCGTGAGCGAAGTGGCTACCTAGCTCGTTGGGCGGTAGTCGAATGGCCGCAGAGCCTCATCGCGTGAGTGAAATGGTGGCGACACGTGTTGCGACACGCGCCTTTTCTCTCACGCCAACACTTCGAGACCTTTGGACCGGACCGCAGCCAGATGGTCGGGCAGAAACCTGGTGACGGTGTGGTGGTGGGGTCGGGCTGACCTGACGGACGCTGGGTGCGCGCAGTTGGAGTCGTCGTTGTTGCCTCCGGATGGCTTGGCCCGGCCCAGTTGACGGGAGACAAATGGTTGATGGGAGAGAAATGGTTGCTCACCGCAGTTGAGCGGAGTCTTATGGTTGCAACACGCCGTGCGACACGCACCATTTCTCTCCGCTCAACATCCCTCAAGATCACTTCCTCGAAAGATCTTTGAACCGGACCACAGCCAAGTGACCCGGCTGG